>PKRH01000100.1 GCA_017577565.1 Thermoanaerobacterales bacterium
GTGGCGCGGGCGGTGGCGAGGGCGGCGGCCGGCGAGGTGGCGCGGCGCGTCGCCGCCTGCGTGGCGCCCGACGTCCCCGCCCTGCCCCGGACCGTTGCCCTGCGTCATGCCGCTGTTCCCCAGCTGCCCTCCGGTGCGGGGACCACCCCCGCCCACCGACCGCCCTGCTCGGCAGCCGCTGGAGCGTACTCGTCACCCCCGTCGCCGACCCATCCCCGTCGGCCGCGGCCGTCCCGGGTGCGCCCGGGGCGTGGTCACCGGCCGCGCCGGCCGTCGCCTCGGCCACGGTGCGTGGTCGCACCGCCCGTCGAGGCCGCAAGCAGTCGTTGCCCGTCCCGATATGACACGGGTAGCATTTGCCGCGCTCGGGACCCTGCTCGGGGGTGGGCACGGCACGACACGGAGGCCGTGGACGGCGATGGACGCGAAGAAGGCTTTCATGGTGACAGCAGCGGCGTTCCTCGTCCTGTCGATGTGGCACAACCCCACGGGCACCGCGAATGCGTTCAGTGACTTCCTCGGGAACGTCGGTGGCTTCCTCGAAGACGCCATCGACAAGTTCACCGAGTTCTTCCGGAGCCTGACCGCGTGAGTCCCCTGCGCCGTTCGCGCGCAGACGAGCCGGATCTCGCCGGCCAGCTCTCCCCCGCCTACCCGCAGGAAGCCCCCGATCCCTACGAGAGCGCGGCCGACCCGTCACGCCAAGTGGCTTCCGCGCGCGACCAGCGCAAGGTCGTCGAGACGCGCGACGTCGGCGACGTCGGCGCCGAGCCCGGCGAGCAGCCGCCGTCGGCGTTCCGGCGCTTCCTCACCGCCCTGGGCGAGGCCCGCCGGCGCGTGCTGCCCCTCCCCGACGAGGTCATCGACCAGTACCTGGGCAGCGGCGAGCGGGTGATCTACAACGACCACCCCTCGTTCCGGTCATTCGTTGTCGCCAACACCCTCCACTTCGCCGGCTTCCTCGTCCTCGCCGTCATCTTCCTGGCCACCACGTTCAGTGGTTCCCTGGTGGCCGCCGGCTTCATCCTGCTGGTGCTCTCGGTGCTGTTGCTGGTGCTCGTCCTGAAGCGCCTGAGCAACCGATACACCAGCTACGTCATCACCGACACGAGGATCCTGCGCATCTCCGGGATCATCAGCCGCTCGGCGCACTCCATCCCCTGGGTCCGCGTCACCGACCTCACCATCGAGGAGAGCTTCCTCGGGCGATTGTTCGGTTACGCCACCCTCCGCATCGAGTCGGCCAACGAGGAATCGGGCCTGAAGGACCTGGAGGGCGTCAGCAACCCGCTCCTGTTCAACCAGTACGTCATCGACATGGTGGTGGCGAAGCAGGGCCCGACCGAGCCCCGCTGGGCCCAGACCGGCGAGCCGGCGCCGATGCCGGTCGAGCGCGGCCTGCGGCGGCTCCGCCGGCGCAAGCGGGCGGTCTCCGGCCGCGAGCTCTACGAGCGCACGGCCGCGGCGACCGGGACCGGGGACCGGACGGCCGCGGCCTCGTCCGGCGGCGACGCAGGCGGCGGCGGGAGCACGCCGGCCGGCGAGGGAACCGGCGGCGGCGCCACCTCGTCCGGCGGCCAGGAGCGCAAGGGCTACCAGCCGGAGCCGCCGCTCGGGGAGGACGACTTCGACGACCTCGACCCCGAGGCGCTGGCGGCCCGGCTGCGCGACAGCGACCTGCCCTGGAAGTCCTGACCGCGCCCCACCGGCCCGGGCGGCGGTGCCGGGCCGGCGGCGCGACCGGTGCCCGGGTCAGGCCAGCGCCCGCTCGTTCAGCCGGTTCAGGCGCTCGCAGGCCTCGAGGTACTCGTCGACGAGCCGCTGCACGACGTCGGCGGCCCGCTCGACCCGGTTCATCTGGCCGACGACCTGCCCGACCGGGTTGAAGTTCACGTCCTTGGCCGCCTCGGGGTAGCGGTGGCCCCGCTGCACGGCCTCGAGGGCGACCATCATCTGCAGGGGCATGGGCAGCGGGTCGGGCGTGTCGGGCCGCTCCCACGCCTCGGTCCAGTCGTTGCGCAGCATGCGGCAGGGCTTGCCGGTGAACGACCGGGACCGCACGGTGTCGTGGCTGGTGGCCTCGAGGTAGGTCTGCATCTGCGCCGGGGGCACGTCGGCCTCCTCGACCGTCAGCCACACCGAGCCCGTCCACGCGCCCTGCGCGCCCATGGCCAGGGCCGCCGCCACCTGCCGGCCGTTGCCGATGCCGCCGGCGGCCAGGACGGGCAGCGGGTCGACGGCGTCGATGACCTGCGGCCACAGCACCATCGAGGCGATCTCGCCGCAGTGGCCGCCGCCCTCGGTGCCCTGGCACACGACGAAGTCGAGCCCGGCCTCCTTGTGGCGCAGCGCGTGCTTGACCGAGCCGCACAGGGCCCCGAGCAGGCGGCCGGTCGACCTGATCTGCTCGACGACGTCGGCCGGCGGCGTGCCGAGCGCGTTGGCCACCAGGCGGGCCTTGTCGTGGCGCAGGATGACCTCGATCTGCGGGGCCGCGGTGACCGACGTCCAGCCGAGCAGCCGGTGGTGGCGCTCCTCCTCGGGCAGCTCGGGGACGCCGTGGTCGGCGAGGATCTTCTTGCCGAAGGCCACGTGCTCCTCGGGGATGTGCTTGGCCATCTCGGCCTCGAGCTCCTCGGGGGTGAGGTGGTCGAGGTCCATGCCCTCGTACTTCGACGGGATGACGATGTCGACGCCGTAGGGCTTGTCGCCGACGTGCTCGTCGAGCCAGGCGAGCTCGACCTCGAGCTGCTCGGGGCTGAAGCCGACGGCGCCGAGGACGCCGATCCCGCCGGCCCTGGTCACGGCGGCGACGACGTCGCGGCAGTGGCTGAAGGCGAAGATCGGGAACTCGATCCCCAGCTGGTCGCAGATCGGGGTGCGCATAACGGTGCCTCCCTGGTGGGTCGGTCGGTCAGGTCGGGTCGGGGAACACGACGGCCGCGGTGGCCTCGGCCGTCTGGCCGATGCGCTCGGCGCGGCCCTCGTCCCCCAGCAGGAGCTCCTGCAGGAACAGGGCGAGCAGCTGGCCGGTGACGACGGCGGTGACGTGCGCCGGCGACGGCCCCGGCCGGTCGGGGCCCAGCTCGGGGAACAGCTCCCGCAGCCGGGCGCCGACCGCCTCCTCGAGCAGGCCGGCCAGGCGCCGGGCCTCGGCGAGGGCGACGGCGTCGTCGCGCAGGCTCTCGCCGATGAGCAGGCGCCAGAGCCGCAGCTCGCCCAGCGCCTGCGTCGTCAGGTCGGCGACGAAGGCGGCCAGCCGCTCGCGGGGCGGCAGCCCGGGGTCGACGTCGGGGGTCAGCCGCCGCAGGCCGGCGTCGTAGCGGCGCTCGCCGACGATGGCGGCGAGCAGGTCGGACTTGGAGCCGAAGTAGTGGTAGAGGGTGGCGATGGTGAGCCCGCAGGCGGCGGCGAGCTGGCGCATCGTCATGCCCCGCACGCCGTGGGCGGCCATCAGCTCGGTGGCCGCGGCGAGGATGCGGGCCCGCTGCGAGCGGTCGCCGGGGGCGTCGCCCGCCGGGCCGTCCCTCGTCGTCGCCTCGGGCGTCGCGCCCGTGGGCGTCGCGTCGTCTGCCGTCGTCCCGGCGGCCCCCCTCCGCACGGCCTCGACCGTAGCCGATCGATCGTTTGATCGGGAGCGGGCGGGCGCGCCGGGGTCCGCCCGCGGCGCGCCGAGGGGGCCCGGCCCGGTCCCGCCGGCCGTGGGGTCAGCGACCGGTCAGCGGCCGAACATGGCCAGCCACTCGGCCTCGGTCCTCGGCTTGAACACGAAGTTCATCCGCCGGGTCTCGCCCATCGTCGCCGAGGGCTCGGCCGAGTAGAGGTGGCCGGGGAAGAGGATCGCGTCGTCGGGGATCCGGGCCAGCTTCTTCGTCAGGCTCTCGTAGAGCTGGGCCGGGTCGCCGCCGGGCAGGTCGGTGCGCCCGCAGCCCTCGAGGAAGAGCGTGTCGCCCGACACCAGGTAGCGGCCGTCGACGAAGAAGCACTGGCTGCCCGGCGTGTGCCCGGGGGTGTGGATGAGTTCGACGCGCAGGTCGCCGACGGTCACGACGTCGCCGCTGTCGTGCAGCACGAGGTCGGACTCGCTGGCCCCGGTGACCCGCTGCACCCACGGGGACTCGTCCCGCTGCACGTGGATCGGCACCGGGTTGAGGGTGAGCAGCTCGCGCACCCCGCTGATCCGGTAGCCCATCATGTCGCCGCCCACGTGGTCGGGGTGGTAGTGCGTGGCCAGCGCGCCGGTGACGCGCATGCCGTCGGCCGCGGCCACGTCGAGCAGCCCCCGGATGTCGTAGGCCGGGTCGACGACGAGCGCCTCGCCGGTGGCCCGGTCGCCGATCAGGTAGACGAAGTTGACCATCTGGCGGGCCACCCGGTCGGAGGTGGCGAAGTCCCGGCCCGCCAGCAGCTGGCGGAAGTACAGGCGGTCGTCGCGGTCGGCGGCGTCCACGGAGCTCATCGAGCCGAGGCTACCGGCGCGGCTTGCCCCGGCTGCAGCCCGGTCGGGATGGTTGGGGGGATGGCCGACGCCGACCCCCTGCCGTTCACCCGCGACGACATCGACGCCGTCAGCCTGGACGCCGGCGGCGTCCTGGTGGTGCCCGACCAGGGCATGCTCGCCCACGCGCTGCGCCGGGCCGGCGTGCCCCACGACCCCGCCCGGTTCTTCGAGGCCCACTACCGGGCCATGGCCGAGGTCGACCGGGCCCGCTCCGCACCGGAGGAGTTCACCGACTACACCCGGGCCTTCCTGCGGGCCGCCGGCGTGCCCGACGAGATGCTCGAGGCCGGCGGCGCGGCGCTGTCGACCGTGCTCGTGCCGGCCGTCTGGCACCAGCCGGTGCCGGGGGCCAAGGTCGCGGCCGCCCGCCTGGCGGCGGCGGGCCTGCGGCTGGCGGTGACCAGCAACGCCGACGGGCGGGTCGCCGACATGCTGGCCCGGCACGAGATCGTGCAGGTCGGCGACGGTCCGGGCGTGCCGGTCGAGCACGTGTCCGACTCGGGGGCCATCGGCGTGCACAAGCCCGACCCGGGCATCTTCGAGGTCACCGCCCGGGCGCTCGGCCTGCCGCCCGGGCGCATCTGCCACATCGGCGACGCCGGGGGCTACGACGCCGACGGCGCCGCCGGGGCCGGGATGGTGGCCGTCCACGTCGACCCGCTGGGGCTGTGCCCGGCCGACCACGTCCACGTCGCCTCGCTGGCCGACTTCGCCGACCGGCTGCTCGGCACCGCATCTTGACCCTCGGGTCAAGGTCCTCGTACGGTCCCGGCCGATGACGCGGTCCAGTGAGGGGTGGGGTGGCCCCGACGGCGCGGTGACCGAGGTCGACGTGCACGTCGACCTCATGTGCCCGTGGGCCTACCAGACGTCGGTGTGGCTGCGCGCCGTGCGGGAGGCCAGCGGGCTGCGCCTGCGCTGGCGGTGGTTCAGCCTCGAGGAGGTGAACCACGTCGAGGGCAAGAAGCACCCCTGGGAGCGGCCCTGGGCGTGGGGCTGGTCGCTGCTGCGCATCGGCGCCTGGCTCGCCCGCGACTCGGCCGAGGCCGTCGACCGCTGGTGCGAGGCGGCCGGCCGGGCCCTCCACGTCGAGGGGCGCAAGGTCCACACGCCCGAGGTGGCCCGCGAGGTGCTCGCCGAGGCCGGGTTCGACCCCGGCGTCGCCGACGCCGCGATCGCCGACGCCTCGACGCACGACGACGTGCGGGCCGACCACGAGCGCGTCGTGGCCCTCGGCGGCTTCGGCGTGCCGACGCTGGTCTTCCCGGGCGAGCGGGCGCTGTTCGGCCCGGTCGTGCGCGAGGCCCCGACCGACCCCGACGAGGCGCTGCGCCTGTGGGAGCTGGTCACCGGCTGGCTGGAGTTCCCGGCGCTCTACGAGGTGCGGCGGCCCAAGACCGACCGGGACTGGCAGCAGATCGGCGAGCGCTTCGCCCCCTACCTGGCGGCCCGCGACTGGCCGACCATCCAACGGGAGGTGCCCTGAGTGACCGTCGTCGACCGCGACCGCGTGGTCGCCGCCCTGGACGAGGCCTTCGACGCCTTCGTCGACCTCGTCGCCGACCTCGCCCCCGAGGAGTGGGACGCGCCGACCGCCTGCCCGGGCTGGTCGGTCAAGGACAACGCCAGCCACGTCATCGGCACCGAGTCGATCCTGCTCGGCCGGCCGCAGCCCGAGGTCGACCTGCCCGAGGACCTCCCGCACGTCCGCAACGACATCGGGCGGATCAACGAGGTCTGGGTCCAGTCGTACCGGCCGCGGCCGCCCGCCGAGGTGCTGGCCGACCTGCGGGAGGTCGTCGCCGAGAGGCGCGCCGCCCTCGCCGGCATGGACCAGGAGGCGTTCGACCAGGAGAGCTTCACGCCCGCCGGCCCCGACACCTACGGGCGCTTCATGCGCATCCGGGTGATGGACATCTGGATGCACGAGCAGGACGTCCGCGAGGCGGTCGGCCGGCCCGGCCACGTCGCCGGGCTGGCGCCGGAGCTCGCCCTCGACGAGATCACCGCGGCGATCGGCTACGTCGTCGGCAAGCGGGCGGGCGCGCCCGCCGGCTCCGGCGTCCGGTTCGAGCTCACCGGGCCGATGGCCCGCCGCATCGACGTCGAGGTGACCGACCGGGCCCGCCCCGTCGAGCAGCTCGACGGCGAGCCGACCGTCACGCTCACCGTCCCCGGCCTGCACTTCACCCGCCTGTGCGGCGGCCGGGGCGCGGACCCGGGCGCGGTCGAGATCGCCGGCGACGAGGCGCTCGGCCGGGCGGTGGTCGACAACCTCGCCTTCATGATCTGAGCGCCCCGACCCGGCCGCGCCGCCGGGGACGCCCAGGTCAACGACCAGGTCAGACGGCCGACAGCTGACGTGGGCGTCACGTCGCGCGCGTCGTACCATGCCGCGCGTGGGGTTGACCGACCGGTTCCGAGAGGCGGCCGAGGCCGCCCGCGCCCGGTTGGCCACCCACGGGGTGATCGCCGACGCCGACGCCATCCACGGCATCCCGCCCATGCCGCCGCAGGAGGCCGACCTGGCGGCCGCCGAGCGGGCCCGGGCCCTCGGCGCCCCCGACCCCTACTCGCTCATCACCCACGACGAGGTCGTCGCCCTGACCGGCATCCCCGTCGGCGGCCCCACGCTGACCTACGCCGACGACGACATCGGCGTGCGGTTCGAGGCCGAGGACGGCCACCGCCGGGTCTGGTCGTTCGGCGTGCACGCCGGCCACGCCGTCGACGAGCGGATCCCCTTCGACCCGGTGAGCTGGTTCGAGTGGATGGTCGACCTCGTCGACGACGCCGAGCCGGTCCCCGGCCTCGGCGACGCCGCCGTCTACGGGCGGGGGATGCTCTACGTCCGCGGCGAGGGCCGGGCCTTCTACGTCCTCATCGACGCCCCGGAGGGGTCGCCCGCCAAGCTGTGGGCGACCCGCATCGCCCGCCGGGTGCTCGAGCGCCTGGCCGACGGCGAGGTCGCCTGACCGGGCGGCTGCGGCTCACGCCGGCGGGTCGCCCTCGGGGTCGCCGTCGCCGTTCTCGCCGCGGCGGTGGCGCCGGGCCTCGGCCTCGGCCAGCGAGAGCACCTCGCGCAGCGGCGTCCCGGTGCGGCGAGCGACGCGGACGGCGTCGTCGTGCTCGACCTTGGCCCGCCCCGGGCTCAGCTTGACCCGCACCGGCATCCCGGCGACCTCGACCGTGCCGGTCGTGCGGGTGCGGGGCCAGCGCTCGAGCGACGTGGCCCGCACGCCCAGGCTGCCGGTCTCGTCCGCCAGCACGGCCGCCAGCTGGCCGGCGAGCGCCGGGTCGGCCAGGGCGCTGACGACGTGCGCCGGCCGGCCCTTCTTCATGACGACCGGGGTGACCCAGGCGTCGTGGGCGCCGGCGTCGAGCAGCGCGGCGACCGCGTGGGCCAGCACCTCGCCGGTCGCGTCGTCGACGTTGGCCTCCAGCAGCACGACGGGCTGCCCGGGGGCGACGCCGAGCGGGCCCTCCTCCGCCGCCCGGCCGAGCACGACCTGGACGGCGTTGGGCCGGCCGTCCAGCTCGCGGGCGCCGGCGCCGAAGCCGCTGGCCTCGACGTGCATCGCCGGCAGCGGCCCCCAGCCGCTGACGGTCGCCGCCAGCAGCGCGGCCCCGGTCGGGGTCGTCAGCTCGACCGGCACGTCGACGCCGTGGGTCGGCGCGCCCTCCAGGAGCGCCACGACGGCGGGGGCGGGGTTGGGGAGCAGGCCGTGCGCCGTCCGCACCATGCCGGTGCCGGTGGCCACCGAGCTCGACCGCACCTCGTCGACGCCCAGCACCTCCAGCGCCGCCGCCGTGCCGACGACGTCGACGATGGCGTCGAGCCCGCCGACCTCGTGGAAGTGCACCTGCTCGGGCGGGCGCCGGTGCAGGCGGCCCTCGACCTCGGCGAGCGCGGCGAACGTGGCGAGCGCCCGCCGGGTCACCCGCTCGGGGAGGCGGGCCTCCTCGACGAGGGCCGCGATGTGCGACGCGGTGCGGACCACGCCGGTCTCCGGCGCGTGGACGTGCGCCCGGGTGGCGGCGATCCCGCACCGCAGGACCGGCTCGAACTCGAGCGCCCAGCCGCCGACCGGCAGCCGGGCGAGCAGCCCCCGCACCTCGTCCGGGTCGGCGCCGGCGTCGACGAGCGCGCCGAGGGCCATGTCGCCGGCGATGCCGGAGAAGCAGTGGAACCAGGCGACGGTGCGGGGGTCGCCCGGGGCGTCGTGGTGGTCGTCCGTGGTCATCGCAGCATCCGCAGCACCGCGCAGGCGGCGCCGAAGCCGTTGTCGATGCCCACCACGGTGATGCCCGAGGCGCAGGAGGCGAGCATCCCGAGGAGGGCGGTGATGCCGCCCAGGCTGGCGCCGTAGCCGACGCTGGTCGGCACGGCGACGACGGGGGCGGCGGTGATGCCCCCGACGAGGCTGGCGAGCGCGCCCTCCATGCCGGCCACGACGACGACGGCGTCGGCGTCGGTGAGCACCTCGGCGCTGGCCAGCAGCCGGTGCACGCCGGCGACGCCCACGTCGGTCAGGCGCACCGGGTCGAGGCCGTGGGCGGCCAGGGTGGCGGCGCACTCGTCGGCCACCGGGAGGTCGGCCGTGCCGGCCGTGGCCACGACGACCCGCTCGGACCGCGGTGCGGCCGGGCGCCAGTAGACCGTCGACAGCCCGGTCCCCACCCGGTGCCCGTCGGGGTTGGCCGCCAGCGCGGTGGCCACCTGGTGGTCGTCGGCCCGGGTGAGCAGCACCGGCGTGTCGCCGGGCGCGGCCAGCAGCTCGCTGACGATGGCGGCGCACTGCTCGGGCGTCTTGCCCGGGCCGTAGACGGCCTCGGCCATCCTCTGGCGGAGCGCCCGGTGGTGGTCGACGCGCGCGAACCCGAGGTCGGCGAACGGCATGTGGCGCAGCCGGTCCACCGCGTCGTCGGTGGTCACGGCGCCCTTCTGCACGGCCTCGAGCAGTCGGCGCAGGGCCGTCTCGTCCACCCGACCAGCATGCCCCGCCGCCGACCGTGAACCCGAACCGTGACCGCCCGGCCCGGCGGGCAAGCTGGGCCCGATGGATGGGCTGCTGCTCACCGGGGGTACTGTCTTGACGCCGGACCGTCCCGTCCGGGGAGACGTCCTCCTGCGGGGAGGGCGGATCGTGGACGTCGGCGCCGACGCCGGCTCGACGGGGCAGCGGTCCGGTGGGTACGTCGACGGTGGCACGGTCGGTGCCGGGGCCGAGCGTTCCGCTGTCGGTGTGCCCGTCGGTAGCGAGCCCGACCGGCCCCCCGGGGAGCCGTCGCTCCCCGGGGCCGGGGGCTCGCCGGCCCGCCCGCCCGGCGAGGGGCCCGCCGTGCTCGACGTCACCGGCCTGGTCGTCGCCCCCGGGCTGGTCGACCTGCAGTGCAACGGCGCGGCCGGCATCGACCTCACCGCCGAGCCCGAGCGGTTGTGGGAGGTGGCGGCCGCGCTGCCCCGCTGGGGCGTCACGGCCTGGCTGCCGACGATCGTCAGCTCGCCCCCCGAGGTACGGGCCCGGGCGCTCGCCGCCTGGCGGGCCGGGCCGCCGCCGGGGACGGGCCCGGTCGCCGCGCCGCTCGGCCTGCACCTCGAGGGCCCGTTCCTCGCCCCCGAGCGCCGGGGCGCCCACGACCCCCGCCACCTCGTGCCGCCGTCGGTCGGCCTGGTCGAGGAGGAGGGCTGGTCGGCCGAGGCCGGCGTCGCCCTGGTGACCCTCGCCCCCGAGCTGCCCGGGGCCCTGGACGTCGTGCGCCGGCTCGTCGCCGCCGGGGTGGCGGTGGCGGCCGGGCACTCGTCGGCCACGGCGGCGGAGGCCCGGGAAGCGGTCGAGGCCGGGGTCACGTGGGTGACCCACCTGTTCAACGCCATGGCCCCGCTGCACCACCGCGCGCCGGGGCTGGCCGGCGTCGCCCTGGCCGACCCGCGCCTGCGGGTCGGGCTGATCGCGGACGGCGTCCACGTCGACCCCACGGTCGTCGCCGTGGCCGCCCGGGCGCTGGGCGACCGCCTGACGCTGGTGACCGACGCCGTCGCCGCCCTCGGGGCGCCGCCGGGCCCGGTGCGGCTCGGGTCGGTGACGGCCCGGGTCGAGGGCGGGGCCGTGCGCCTGGCCGACGGCACGCTGGCGGGCAGCGCCCTGTCGCTCGACCGGGCGGTCCGCAACCTCGCCGCCTTCGCGGACCTCCCCCTGGCCACCGCCGTGCAGGCGGCGACGGCGACGCCAACCGCCGTGCTCGGGCTCGACGACCGGGGCGCCGTCGTGCCGGGCGCCCGGGCCGACCTCGTCGTGCTGACCCCGGACGGCGAGGTGGTGGCGACGATCGTCGGCGGCCGCGTCGCCCACGACGCCCGGCGGGCGGCCTGACGCCGGGTGTCGGCGTGGCCGCCCGGGGTCCTCGACCCCCGGACGAGGGGCCCACAGGCACCCGGCGGTAGCATCGCTGCGATGTCTTCCGACGAGCGCGCCGGCCGGCTGCGCATCGGGTTCCTGGGCCCCGAGGGCACCTTCACCGAGCAGGCCCTGCTCTCGCAGCCCGACCTCGCCGGCCACGACCTGGTCGCCCTCCCCTCCATCCCCGAGGTGCTCGCCGCCGTCGAGGACGGGCGGGTCGACCTGGGCTTCGTGGCGGTCGAGAACTCCATCGAGGGCGCGGTGACCGTGACGGTCGACACGCTGGCCTTCGAGACGAACCTGCTCGTCCAGCGCGAGGTCGTCATGGGCGTGCAGATGAACCTGCTGGCGCCGAGCGGGGTGGGTCTGAGCGACGTCCGCCGGGTGCTGTCGATCCCGGTCGCCACCGCGCAGTGCCGCGGCTTCCTGCGCCGGGAGCTGCCGGACGTCACCGTCGTCGCCACCGCGTCGACCGCCGAGGCCGCCCAGCTGGTGGCGGGCCCCGAGCACGACGGCCACACCGCGGCGATCGCCCCCTCGGTGGCGGCCAAGGTCTACGGGCTCGACGTGCTGGCGACCGACATCGAGGACCACCCCGACAACGCCACCCGCTTCGTCGTCGTGGCCCGGGAGGGGATCCCGGCGCCGACCGGGCACGACAAGACGTCGGTCGTCATCTTCCAGCGCTTCGACCGACCGGGCTCGCTGCTCGCCATCCTCCAGGAGTTCGCCGCCCGGTCGATCAACCTGACCAAGCTCGAGTCCCGGCCCACGAAGAAGGGCCTGGGCAACTACTGCTTCCTCATCGACCTCGAGGGCCACATCGCGGACGAGGTGGTGGCCGACTGCCTGCGGTCGCTGCGGGCCAAGGTCGAGGACGTGAAGTTCCTCGGCTCGTTCCCCGCCGCCGGCGAGCACGGCGCGGTCAAGCGGCGCGACGCCGAGGCCGCCTGGGCCCGGGCCAGCGAGTGGGTCGAGCAGCTCCGCAGCCAGATCGCCCGCTGAGGGGGCGCCGGGCCGGCGACCGGCGCCGGTGCCGCCTGCCGGCTCAGCGCGGGTAGGCGACGAGGTCGACGGCCTTGGCCGACGCCCACACCCGGGCGCCGGGCACGAGGTCGAGCTCGGCCACCGCCGCGGGCGTGACCTCGGCGGTGGCGTGCACGGGGCCCTCCAGGCTCACCCGCACCCGGTCGCGGTCGACCTCGACGTCGGCCACGACGGCGGGCCAGGCGTTGCGGGGGCTGCCGTCGGGCCGGTGGGTGTGGAGGGCGATGGCCTGGGGGCGCAGGGCGATCGCCACCTCGGCTGCCGGGAGCGCGTCGGCGAGGGTCAGCTCGCCGCCGGTGTCGAGGCGCACGGTGCGCTCGCCGGCGGCCGTGCCGAACAGCAGGTTGATCCCGACGAGCTGGGCCACGTAGCGGGAGGCCGGCCGGGCGGTCACCTCGGCCGGCGTGCCCGTCTGCGTCACCCGGCCGCGCTCGAGGATGACCAGGCGGTCGGCGAGCACGATCGCGTCGAGGGGGTCGTGGGTGACGAGCAGGCGGCCGCCGGGGAAGGCGGCCAGGTGGCGGCGGAGGTCGGCGCGGACCCGCACCCGCGTGCCGGCGTCGAGGGCGGCGAGCGGCTCGTCGAGCAGCAGCAGGCGGGGCTCGACGGCGAGCGCGCGGGCGAGCGCCACCCGCTGGGCCTCCCCGCCGGACAGCGTGCGGGGGCGGGCGCCGGCCACGTCGGCCAGGCCCATCCGGTCGAGCCAGGCCTGCGCGGCGGCCCGGGCCTCCCGCCGCCGCACCCCCCGGGCCCGCAGCCCGAAGGCGACGTTCTCCAGCGCGGTGAGGTGCGGGAACAGCAGGTGGTCCTGGAAGACGACGCCCACGGACCGCTGCTCGGGGGGCACGAAGGTGCCGGCGGCCGGCTCGTCGAGCACCCGCCCGTCCAGCTCGATCCGCCCGGCGTCGAGCGGCCGGAGCCCGGCGATCGCCCGGAGCGCGGTCGTCTTCCCGGCGCCGTTGGGGCCGAGCAGCGCGACGACCTCGCCGTCGTCGACGCGCAGGTCGAGCTGCAGGTGCAGGTCGGGCAGGCGGACGTCGACCTCGGCGCGCAGCACGTCAGGCCCTCGGCCAGCGGTCGCGCAGCGGGACGAGCACGGCCAGCGACACCGCCACGAGCACGAGCGACAGCGCGATGGCCGCCTCCCGGTCGGACTCGAGCGCCACGAAGACGGCGAGCGGCATGGTCTGGGTGCGTCCCTGGAGGTTGCCGGCGAAGGTGACGGTGGCGCCGAACTCCCCCAGCGCCCGGGCGAAGCACAGCACGGCGCCGGCCACGATCGAGGGCGCCGCCTGGGGCAGCGTCACCCGGCGCAGGACCGTCCAGCGGCCGGCGCCCAGCGTGGCGGCGGCCTCCTCGTAGCGGGTGTCGACGGCCCGCAGCCCGGACTCGACGGTGAGGACGAGGAAGGGCAGCGCGACGAACGTGTTGGCCGCGATCACCCCCCAGATGGTGAACGGCAGCACGAACCCGGTGGCGTCCTCGAGCGGCTCGCCGACCAGGCCCCGCC
>PKRH01000101.1 GCA_017577565.1 Thermoanaerobacterales bacterium
CCGCGGGCGCGGCGTCGGGGCCCCCCGCCACGGCAGGGCCGGCGGCCGGGCCGCCGGCGCCCGGCCCGCCCTAGCGCTTCGGCCGGAGGTGCAGGCCGGTGATGCCGCACTCGAAGCGCTGGGCGTGGACGATCTCGAGGTGGCGGGCGGTGTCGGCCGCCGGGAACACCGGCATGCCGCCCCCGAGGGCGACGGGGTTGACGAACAGGTGGAGCTCGTCGATCACCCCGGCGGCGATCAGCGCCCGGGCCACCGTTCCCCCGCCCGCGACCATGATGTCGCCCCCGCTGCGGGCCTTGAGCTCGCCCACCGTGTCCGCCGGGTCGCCGTTCGCCACCGTGGCGTTCCGCCAGGGCGACTCGGTGAGGGTGCGGGAGATCACGACCTTGGGCGTGTTGTTCATCTGGTCGATCGAGGCCTGGTCCTCGCCCTCGGGCCCGGCCTCCCACGCCGGGATGAAGCCCTCCGCCAGCTTGCGGCCCAGCACGATCGTGTCCACGGGCTTCCAGATGGCGTCCGCGTAGGCGAGGAGGTCGTCGCTCCAGGGCATCGTCATCCAGTCCATCTCGCCGTTCGGCCCGGCGATGTAGCCGTCGACGCTCATCTGGAACTGGAGCTTGGTGGTGCGCACGGGATCGCGTCCTTTCTCGTCTCGTCGTCGGTGCGACCACCGTCGCAGGGGCCGTTGACGGGATCTTGACGGTCGGGTGGCGTCGGGGCCGTCGACTACGGTCGCCCGCCGTGCGGTTCGGCGTGCTCCTCCCGATCACGGCGTGGACCGACGCCGGCGAGGAGGTCCCGATCCAGGGCGTCAAGGTGCGGGCGGTGCTGGCCGACCTGGTCGTGCACGTCGGCGAGGCGGTGACCGCGGACCGGCTGGTGGACGACGTGTGGGGCGAGAGCCCGGGCAGCCGCAACCCGGCGGGCACGCTGTCGTCGAAGGTGTCGCAGCTCCGGCGGGCCTTCGAGGCGGCCGAGCCGGGCGCCCGGTCGCTGCTGCGGTCGCCGCCGCCGGGCTACGAGCTCGCCGTCGACCCGGCCGCCGTCGACGCCGTCCAGTTCACCCGGCTGCTCGACGAGGCCCGGGCGGCGAGCGACCCGGCGGTCGTGGCCGCCACGCTCACCCGGGCGCTCGCCCTCTGGCGGGGGCCGGCCTACGGGGAGTTCGCCGACGCGCCCTTCGCCCGGGCCGCCGCAGCCCGGCTGGAGGAGCAGCGCCTCACCGCCCACGAGCTGCTGGCTCGCAGCCGGCTCGAGCTCGGCGAGCACGCCGCGGTCGCCGACGAGCTGCGCGAGCTGGTCGCGGCCCACCCCTGGCGCGAGGGGCTGCGGATGGCGCACGTCCTCGCCCTCTACCGCTCGGGGCGGCAGGCCGATGCGCTCGCCAGCTTCGAGGAGTACCGCCGGGCCCTGCTCGAGGAGCTGGGCCTCGACCCCAGCCCGGAGGCGGCGGCGCTCCAGCACGCCATCCTCGTGCAGGACCCGTCGCTCGCGCCGCCGGCGCCGGTCGCGCCCCGCCGGGCGGGCAACCTCCCCGCGCCCCGGACGGCGCTCGTCGGGCGCGAGGGCGACCTCGACGACGTGGTGGCGCTGCTCGGGGGCGGCGCCCGGCTGGTCACGCTCACCGGGCCCGGGGGCGTCGGCAAGACGAGCCTGGCCCTGGAGGCGGCCCGCCGGGTGGCCGACCGCTTCGCCGACGGCGCGTGGTTGGTCGAGCTCGCCGGCCTCGAGCGGGGCGCCGGCGGGGGCTCGCCGGCGGTGGTCGCCGAGGTCGTCCTGGCCGCGCTGGCCATCCGCCAGGCCGCCGAGGACCGGCCGGGGGTGACGCCGGTGGCCCGGCTGGCCGAGGCGCTGGCGGGCCGGCGCACGCTGCTGGTGCTCGACAACTGCGAGCACGTCGTCGACGCCGTCGCCCGCCTGGTGGACGAGCTGCTGCGCGCCGCCCCCGACGCCGTCGTGCTGGCGACGAGCCGGGAGCGCCTCGCCGTCGAGGGCGAGGTGGTCCGCACCGTCCGTCCGCTCGACGCGCCCGGCCCGGACCAGCAGCGCGACGTCGAGGCCGTCCGGCGGGCCAGCGCCGTCCGGCTGCTGGTCGAGCGGGCCCGGGCCGCCGGGGCCGAGGTCGACGTCGACGAGGCCTCGGCGCCGCTGCTCGCCACCCTGGTCCGCAGGCTCGACGGCCTGCCGCTGGCGCTCGAGCTCGCCGCCACGGTGGTGCCGGCCCTCGGGCTCGCCGAGGTCGCGAGCCGCCTCGGCGACCGGTTCTGGCTGCTCGGCGGGCGGCGCGGCGGCCCGGCCCGGCACCGGACCCTCGCGGCCGTCATCGGCTGGAGCTGGGACCTGTTGGACGAGGCCGAGCGGTGCCTGCTGCGGCGGCTGGCGGTGCACGCCGACGGCTGGACGCTGGAGGCCGCGGTGGCGGTGGGCGCGGGCCCCGACCTGCCGGCCGCGGCGGTGCCCGGCGTGCTCGCCCGGCTGGTCGACCGCTCGCTCGTCGTGGCCGCCCACGGCCCGGCGGGGACCCGGTACCACCTGCTGGAGTCGGTGGCCGCCTACGCCGCCGAGCGACTGGCCGAGGCCGGCGAGGCCGGCGAGATCCGCGGCCGCCACCTGGACTTCCACCTGGCGCAGGCCGAGCGGGCGGCGGCGGGGCTGCACGGCGCCGCCCAGGGGCGGTGGCTCGGCCGGCTCGACGCCGAGGGCGCCAACCTGCGCGCCGCCCTGGACACCGCGGTCGGCGGCGGCCGGACCGACGCCGCCCAGCGGCTGACCGCCGCCCTCGGCTGGTACTGGACGCTGCGGGGCCGGCTCGCGGAGGCCGCCCGCGCCCTCGACCGGTCCCTGGCACCGGGCGACGAGGGCGGAGCGGTGACGCCGGCGGCGGCGTGGTCGCGCGTGTGGCGGGCGGTCGTCGCCGCCCTGCGCGGCGATCCGGCGGCGGGGACGCACCGGGCCGCGGCGCTGGCGGCGGTCCCCGCCCTCGGCGATGCCGCCGCCGGCCGGGCCCTCGCCGTGCTCGCCTACACCGGTCTCCACGACGGCGAGGTCGAGGACGCCGGCTCGCTGCTGGCCGACGCCCGGGCGCGGTGCGCGGCGGCGAGGGACGGCTGGGGCGAGGCGGTGGCCCTGGCCGGGCTGGCGGTCCTCCCGCACGCGCGCGCCGACGTCGGGGCCATGACCTCGGCCATCCGCCGGGCCGACCGGCTGTTCGCCGCGGCGGGGGACGGCTGGGGCCGGGCCGTGGTGGCCAACCTGCGGGCCGCGGCGGCCGAGCTGGCGGGCGACCTCGACGAGGCCGCCCGGGTCCTCGACCAGGGGCGCCGAGCGGCCGAGCGGCTCGGCCTCTGGAGCGAGGTGGCGACCAGCCTCGGGTGGTCGGCGTGGATCGACGTCGAGCGCGGCGAGCTCGACCGGGCACGGGAGGTCGCCCGCCGCGCGCTGCGGCTGGCCGACGAGCAGGGGGTGCGCTCGACCCGCATCCAGGCGGCGATGGCGCTCGCCTTCGCCGCCCGCCGGGCCGGCGACCTCGACACGGCCGAGGTGCACCTGCGCCGGCTCGTCGACTGGGCGGGCGAGGACCCCAGCGAGGCCGACGCCGCCTACCTCACGACCGTGCTCGCCGAGCTGGGGCGGGTCACCGCTCGCCGGGGCGCGCCCGGCCCGGCCGCCGAGCTGCTGGTCCGGGCCCTCGACCTGGCCCTGGCCCGGGGCTTCCCCCGGGACGCGGCCTTCGCGCTCCTGGGCGGCGCCCTCGTCGCCGCCCAGCAGGCCCGCTGGGAGGACGTCGCCCGCCTGATCGGCGCGGTCGATCGCCGGCTGGCCGACGCCGGCGTGGCGGCGTCGCCCTCGGAGCGGCAGGACATCGACGACCTCCGGGCGCGGGGCCGGGCGGCGTTGACCCGGGAGAGGTTCGACGAGCTGCGCCGCGAGGGCCGGGCCGCCGACCCGGCGACGGCACGCGCCCTGCTCCTGGCGGCCGGCGGGGCGCCGGGCGGGCGCGGGCCCGACCCTCAGACCTGGACGCCGGGCTCGCCGGCGACGACCGTCCACGTGCCGGCCGTGGTGACCGGCGAGTCGGGCACGAGCGTCGACTCGGCCACCTGGTAGCGGGCCACCAGCTCCGTCCCGGTGGCCTCGGCCACCATGTAGCCCCGCCGCCGGGTGTCGGCGAAGTGCACGTGGGGCAGCTGGCGGATGAGCTGCTCGGCCACGTCCTCCAGCCCGGCGGGGAAGGTCGAGCTGATCGAGCCGCCGACCAGCTCGACGCCCCGGACCTCGGTCGAGGGCGAGCCGTCGGGCAGCTCGTCGACGAGGTCGCCGACGCCGGCCGCGTGGATGTCGCCGGTGACGACGACCGGGTTGACGACCCCGCCCTCGTCGAGCAGCTGGAGCAGCCGCCGCCGGGCGTGGGGGTAGCCGTCCCACTGGTCGGGGTTGTAGAGGGAGCCCGCGAAGGGCATCGACGTCATGACGACCTGGTTGGCGATGACGTCCCAGGTGGCGCGGGAGGTGGCGAAGCTCCGGGCCAGCCACGCCTCCTGCTCGGCCCCGAGCAGCGTGCGACCCTCCCGGGTGCGCTCGTCGCAGGTGGGGCCGAGGCTGCCGGTGCAGGCCTGGGGGTCGCGGTACTGGCGGGTGTCGAGCACGTGGAACCTCGCCAGCCGGCCCCAGTCGAACGCCCGGTGGATGCGCAGGTGGGGGCCGTCCGGCGGTGGCACCCGCACGGGCTGGTGCTCCCACCAGGCCTGGTAGGCGGCGGCCCGGCGGGCGGCGAAGGCCGGCGCCTCGGCGGGGTCCTCCGGCACGAGGCCGGCGTAGTTGTTCTCGACCTCGTGGTCGTCCCAGGTGACGACCCACGGGCAGGCGGCGTGGGCGGCCTGGAGGGCGGGGTCGCCCTTGTAGAGGCCGTAGCGGTTCCGGTACTCCTCCAGCGTCCGCACCTCGGCGCTGTTGTGCGGGCGCACCGCGCTCGCGCTGACGCCGCCCTCGTAGATGTAGTCACCGAGGTGCACCACGAGGTCGGGGTCCTCGGACGGGGCGTGGGCCCACAGCGGCCAGTGGCCCTGCTGCCAGTTCTGGCAGCTGGCGAAGAGGAACCGCAGCGGGTCCCGCCGGTGGCCGGGGGCGGGGGCCGTGCGGGTGCGCCCGACCGGGCTGACCTCGTCGCCGACGACGAACCGGTAGTGGTACCAGCGGGCGGGGGCGAGCCCGCCGACGTCGACGTGCACCGAGTGCCCCCAGGCGGGCGAGGCGACGGCGGTGCCCGACCGCACGACGCGACGGAAGGCGTCGTCGTGGGCGACCTCCCAGCGCACCGGCACGTCGACGGCCGGCATGCCCCCGCCCTCGAGCGGCGCCGGCGCCAGGCGGGTCCACAGCACGACCCGGTGGGGCAGGGGGTCGCCGGAGGCGACGCCCAGGCGGAAGAGCCCGTCGGGCAGCCGGGCGGGGGGCTGCGGCGGCCGGTGGCAGCCGGGGCGCCCCCAGCCGACGATCGGCAGCGTGGCCCCGAGCGCCAGCGCACCGGTGAGGAACCGCCGGCGGGTCGCCGCCGGGGGCCGACCCGGGTCCGGGTCGGGGTGGGACGTCGGACGGTCGTCGGCGTGGCTGGTCATGCGCCTCCCCCCTCGCGCACCCCTCGTCGCGCCCCGCACGGGGCCGCCGGCGGGGACCCTAGCGGCACAGGGGTGCCACGCGCGGCCGTCGCGATCCGCTACGGTGGCGGCCGCGTCGGGCGCGGCCTCGCCGGGCCCTGGACCTGCTCGTGCCGCCGCGCCCGGAGTTTGCCTCCACCACGCGCCGCGCTAGCATGTTCAGTCGGCTCTCGGCGCTACTGGTTGTTTCCGCGCGTCTTCGGCCACCCTCGTTCCCCAACACGTGTAGGAGCATCCGCCCTGCCGAAACCAAAGGAAGATGCGATCGTCATGGAGGGGACCGTCGTGGAGCCCCTCCCCAACGCGATGTTCCGTGTCGAGCTCGAGAACGGCCACCAGGTGCTGGCCCACATCTCCGGCAAGATGCGGATGCACTACATCCGCATCCTCCCTGGTGACCGGGTGCAGGTGGAGCTCACGCCCTACGACCTCACCAGGGGTCGCATCACCTATCGCTACAAGTGACGGAGCGCCATGAAGGTACGTCCGAGCGTCAAGCCCATCTGTGAGAAGTGCAAGGTGATCCGCCGCCACGGGCGCGTGCGGGTCATCTGCCCCAACCCGCGCCACAAGCAGCGCCAGGGCTAGAGGAGACCCCCCGCATCCATGGCACGCATCGCCGGCGTCGACATCCCCCGCGACAAGCGGCTCGAGATCTCCCTCACCTACATCTTCGGCATCGGGCGCACGCGGTCGAAGGAGATCTGCGCCGCCCTCGACATCGACCCCGACACCCGGGTGCGCGACCTCACCGACGACGAGGTGGCGCGCATCCGCAACCACATCGAGGCCAACTACAAGGTCGAGGGCGACCTCCGGCGCGAGATCCAGCAGGACATCAAGCGCAAGATGGAGATCGGCTGCTGGCAGGGCCTCCGTCACCGCCGGGGCCTGCCCGTGCGCGGTCAGCGCACCCAGACCAACGCCCGCACCCGCAAGGGCCCGAGGAAGACCGTCGCCGGGAAGAAGAAGGTCCGCAAGTAATGGCGAAGCCCAAGTCGGCAGGGGGGCGCCGCCCCCGCAAGCGCGAGCGCAAGAACGTCACGCACGGCATCGCGCACATCAAGAGCAGCTTCAACAACACGATCATCACCTTCACCGACCAGGCCGGGAACGTGCTGTCGTGGGCCTCGGCCGGCAACGTCGGGTTCAAGGGCTCGCGCAAGTCGACGCCCTACGCCGCGCAGACCGCCGCCGAGGCCGCCGCCCGCCGGGCGATGGAGCACGGTGTCCGCAAGGTCGACGTGCAGGTCAAGGGCCCGGGGTCGGGGCGCGAGACGGCCATCCGCTCGATCCAGAACGTCGGCATCGAGGTCACCGGCATCAAGGACGTCACCCCTGTCCCCCACAACGGCTGCCGCCCGCCGAAGCGGCGCCGCGTCTGAGGTAACCCACGCATGTCGCGCTACACCGGACCCAAGGCACGCATCTCCCGCCGCCTCGGCACCAACATCTGGGGCACGGCGGGCGAGAGCCGGGCGCTCGAGCGCCGGCCCTACCCGCCGGGCGAGCACGGCCGCAGCCGCCGGCGCAACGCCAGCGAGTACCTGCTGCAGCTCCAGGAGAAGCAGAAGGCCCGCTTCACCTACGGCCTCAACGAGCGCCAGTTCCGCAACCTCTTCGAGGAGGCGAACCGGCGCAAGGGCGTCACCGGCGAGCTGATGCTCCAGCTGCTCGAGCGGCGCCTGGACAACATCGTCTACCGGGCGGGGTGGGCCTCGACCCGGCCCCAGGCCCGGCAGTTCGTCAGCCACGGGCACATCAACGTCAACGGCAAGCGGGTGAACATCCCCAGCTACCGGGTCCGCAAGGGCGACGTCATCTCGCTGCGCCCCAAGGCGCGCCAGATGGTCCAGATCCAGTGGAACCGCGACGTGCTGGCGCGCACGCCACCGGCGTGGCTCGACGTCGAGGACGACGGCAACGCGGTGCGGGTGCGCGAGTACCCCGTGCGCGAGCAGATCGACGTGCCCGTGCGCGAGCAGCTCATCGTCGAGCTCTACAGCAAGTAGTCCCCCAACGACCCGTCAGCTACGAGGGAGCCTCCCGATGCTGGTCATGCAGCGGCCCACGGTCGAGCCGATCGACGAGGAACAGGACAACCGCCAGCGGTTCGCGATCGGTCCGCTCGACCCCGGCTTCGGCCACACCCTCGGCAACGCGCTGCGCCGGACGCTCCTGTCGTCGATCCCCGGCGCGGCGATCACCCAGGTGCGCTTCGACGACGCCCTCCACGAGTTCGACACCATCCCGGGCGTCGTCGAGGACGTCACCGACATCATCCTCAACCTCAAGGACATCGTGCTCGTCTGCCACAGCGACGAGCCGGTGACCCTGCGGCTCGACGTGCGCGGCCCGGCGGACGTGACCGCCAAGGACATCCAGGTCACCTCCGACGTGGAGATCCTCAACGGCGACCTCCACCTGGCCACGCTCAACAAGTCGGGCCGACTGGCCGCGGACATCACCGTCGCCCGCGGCCGCGGCTACCGGTCGGCGGAGGCGAACAAGACCTCCGACACGATCGGTGTCATCCCGGTCGACTCGATCTTCTCGCCGGTGCGGCGGGTCGCCTTCGAGGTCGAGCCCGCCCGCGTCGAGCAGTCCACCGAGTACGACCGGCTGGTCATCGACATCGAGACCGACGGTTCCGTCTCGCCCCGCGACGCGCTGGCCTCGGCCGGCGACACGCTGCGGTCGCTGGTCGGCCTCGTCGCCGACATGAGCGACGAGCCGCAGGGCCTCGAGCTGGGCGAGCTCCCGGTCACGAGCGCCGGCTCGCCCGACCTCGACCTGCCGATCGAGGACCTCGACCTCTCCGAGCGCCCCCGCAACTGCCTGAAGCGGGCGCAGATCAACACGATCGGCGAGCTCGTCACCAAGACCGAGGACGACCTGCTGGCCATCACCAACTTCGGCCAGAAGTCGCTCGACGAGGTCGTCGCCAAGCTGGACGAGCGGGGCCTCTCCCTGCGCACGAAGGACTAGCCATGCCCGCCAAGCCAAAGAAGGGCCGCCGGTTCGGCGGCAGCGCCGCGCACCAGCGGCTGATGATGGCCAACCTGGCCGCCAGCCTCTTCGCCGCCGAGGGCATCGTCACGACCGAGGCCAAGGCCAAGGCGCTGCGGCCCATCGCCGAGAAGCTCATCACCAAGGCGCGCAAGGCCGACGCGAACCCCGAGCAGCGGCTCCACCAGATCCGCCAGGTCGTGGCCTTCCTCGGCGACCGCGAGATGACGCACAAGCTCTTCACCGAGATCGGCCCGCGCTACGCCGACCGCAACGGCGGCTACACGCGGATCCTCAAGCTCGGGCCGCGCCAGGGCGACAACGCGCCCATGGCCCGCATCGAGCTCGTCTGACGCGCCGCGCCGCACGCCGACGTCGGTGACGCTCTTCGAGCTGCCCGACAGCCCAGCGGCCCCCGAGGGGCCGCTGGTCCGCGTTCGCATGACCGTCGCCTACGACGGGTCGGGCTTCCACGGGTTCGCCCCCAACCCCGGCGTCGAGACCGTCGGCGGCACGCTGGCGGCGGCCATCGAGCGCGTGCTGCGGGCGCCCGTCCAGCTCACCTGCGCCGGCCGCACCGACACCGGCGTGCACGCCTGGGGTCAGGTGGTCAGCTTCGACGCCCCGGCCGACCGCTTCGACCCGCTCGTGCTGCAGCGGTCGGTCAACCGGCTGTGCGGCCCCCGCATCGTCGCCCGCGAGGTGGCCCGGGCGCCCGACGACTTCGACGCCCGCCGCTCGGCGGTCAGCCGCACCTATCGGTACACGGTGCTCAACCGCCCGGTGCCCGACCCGTTCCTCGCCCACGTGTCATGGCACGTCGACGAGCCCCTCGACCTCGATCTGCTGCGGCTGGGGAGCGACCCGTTCGTCGGCGAGCACGACTTCTCGGCGTTCTGCCGCCGCCCCCGGCACCGCGACGGCTCGCCGGCGTCGCTCGTGCGCCGGGTGCTGCGCGCCGGCTGGGACGACCTCGGCGACGGCGTGCTGCGCTTCGAGATCCAGGCCAACGCCTTCTGCCACCAGATGATCCGCAGCATCGTCGGCACGCTGGTCGACGTGGGCGCGGGGCGGCGCCGCCCCGGCGAGGTGCTCGGCATCCTGGCCAGCCGCGACCGCGCCCGGGCCTCACAGCTCGCGCCGCCCCAGGGCCTGTGCCTGTGGGCGGTCGAGTACCCCGACGAGGCGCTGCGGCCCCTGCCCTGATCGGCGGCGGTCAGGCGGCGGCCTCGGGGCCGGCGCCGGCGTCGGCGCGCCGCCCCGGCCACGGGCCGGCCACGCCGAAGACCGCCAGCGCGACCGCGCCGCAGGCGGTGCCCAACCCCGCGCCCCCGACGACGTCGAGGGGCAGGTGGACGCCCACGTGCACGCGGGCGACGCCCACCAGGGCGGCGAGCGGGTAGGGCAGCAGCCGCCACCGCCCCGGCAGCACGGCGACCAGCGTCGTCGCCAGGGCGAAGCCCACCGCCGTGTGGCCCGACACGAACCCGTTGCTCTCGCGCCACCCCTCGCGCAGCTCGACGCCGTGCAGCAGCTCGACCGGGCGCCCCCGGCCGGCCGTCTCCTTGACCAGCCAGGCGCCGACCCAGGCGAGCGCCACCGCCGACGCCGTGGCCGCCGCCGGCTGCCAGCGGCGGCCCACGACGAGCACCGCGACGGCGCACGCCAGCCCCACCGTCGTCGTGCCCGCCTGCATGACGGGCCACAGCGGCCAGCGCAGCCGGTCGGGCCAGCCGTTCACCGTCCGGAACAGCGACTCCTCCCACCCGGGCACCACCTGGACGGGGTCGCCGAGCAGCAGCCAGGACACGGCGAGGGCGACCACGCCGGCGCCGGCCAGGGCGAGGGCGGTCGTGCCCGCCATGCCCCGGCGGCGGGCGGCCGGGGCGTCCTCGGGTCGCTCCTCCGGCTCCCGGGCGCCGGCCGGCGGCGTGGGCGAGGGGTGCGTCTCGGACATCGGGCCGCCAGCGTCGCGCACGCCGGGGACCGCGCGCCCACCGGGTGCCCCGGGCGGCCGCCGCGGCCGGCTACGCTGTCCGGCGGTCGCCGTCCCGGCACGGCGCGCGGCCGTGCGCCCGGCGCACGTTTGCCGTCGGGACCGCCGTGGCCGTAGGCTTGTCCGTCGCCCTCGCCGCGCCGCGCCCCGCGCGCGCGGCGGTCGCACCCCGAGCACTCCATGAAGGTGGCACGCGTGCCCACGTACACCCCGAAAGCCTCAGAGATCCAGCGGGCCTGGTACGTCGTGGACGCCGAGGGCATGGTCCTCGGTCGCCTGGCGAGCGAGGTCGCCCGCATCCTGCGGGGCAAGCACAAGCCGATCTTCTCGCCCCACATCGACACCGGCGACCACGTCATCGTCGTGAACGCCGACAAGGTCGTGCTCACGGCGGGCAAGGCCGACCGCAAGGTCATCTGGCGGCACTCGGGCTACCCGGGCGGCATCCGCTCCGAGACCTTCGCCCAGCTGCACCGCCGCAAGCCGGAGGAGGCCGTCCGCCGGGCGGTGCGCGGCATGCTGCCGAAGAACCGCCTCGGCCGGCGCCAGCTCACCAAGCTGAAGGTCTACGCCGGCCCGACGCACCCGCACGCCGCCCAGAAGCCCCAGCCCCTCGAGGTGGCGCACGCCCGCCACCGCCCCGCCTGACCACCAGAGGACGCCTGACCGATGCCTGCTCCACTCGTGCAGACCACCGGCCGCCGCAAGGGCGCCGTCGCCCGCGTCCGGCTGCGCCCCGGCTCCGGGAAGATCACGATCAACGGTCGCGACCTCGAGAGCTACTTCCCGTCGCGGACGCACCGCATGATGCTCACCGAGCCGCTGCGGCTCACCGACACGGCCGAGGCCTACGACATCGACGCCACCCTGCGCGGCGGCGGCGTGTCCGGCCAGGCCGGGGCGCTCCGGCTCGGCATCGCCCGCGCGCTCGTCGAGCTCGACCCCGAGCTGCGGGTCCCGCTCAAGCGGGCGGGCTTCCTCACCCGCGACCCGCGGGTGAAGGAGTCGAAGAAGTACGGCCTGAAGAAGGCCCGCAAGGCGCCGCAGTACAGCAAGCGCTGACCGCGGGCTGCACCGCCACGCGGGTCGTGTCGCTGGCCGGCTCCTGCGGGGGCCGGCCAGTGCCGTTGCCGGTGGCAGCGTTGGTCGAGGAGTCGCCGTGTTGAAGTTCGGGACCGATGGGGTGCGGGGCGTGGCCAACGCCGAGCTCACCCCGGAGCTGGCCCTCGCCCTGGGCCGGGCGGCCGCCCGGGTGCTGGGCGGCGACCGCTGCGCCGTCGGGCGCGACACCCGCCGGTCGGGCCCCATGCTCGAGGCCGCGCTGGCCGCCGGCCTGGCCAGCGAGGGCGTCGACGTCGTGCTGCTCGGCGTCGTGCCCACGCCGGCGGTGGCCTGGTGGTCGGCGTCCGAGGGCGCGCCGGCGGCGATGGTGTCGGCGTCGCACAACCCCTTCGCCGACAACGGCATCAAGCTGTTCGCGGCCGGCGGCCGCAAGCTGCCCGACGACGTCGAGCGCCGGCTCGAGGACGAGCTGCAGCGGCTGCTGCGCCTCCGGCCGGCGGACGACGGGGGCGAGGCCGGCGACCGCCCGGTCCCGACGGGCGCGGCGCTGGGCCGCATCGACGCCGCCGTGGGCGCCGACGCCGGCTACCGGGCCGCGGTCGTCGCCTCGCTGGACGGGCGCCGCCTCGACGGGCTCCGGGCCGTCGTCGACTGCGCCAACGGCGCGGCCTCGGCCGTCGCCCCCCGGGTGCTGCGCGACCTCGGCGTCGAGGTCGAGGTGGTGAACGACCGGCCCGACGGCACGAACATCAACGACGGCTGCGGCTCGACCCACGTCGAGCGCCTCGGGCCGCTGGTGGCCGAGCGGGGCGCCGACCTGGGCATCGCCTTCGACGGCGACGCCGACCGCGTGCTGCTCGTCGACGCCGCGGGCCAGGTGGTCGACGGCGACCAGATCATCGCCATGTGCGCGATCGACCGCCACGAGCGGGGCGTGCTGGCCGGCGACAGCGTCGTCGTGACCGTCATGACCAACCTCGGGTTCCGGCAGGCGATGGAGAAGCGGGGCATCCGGGTGGTCGAGACCCGGGTCGGCGACCGTTACGTCCTCGAGGCCCTCGAGGCCGAGGGCCTGGCCCTCGGCGGCGAGCAGAGCGGCCACGTGATCTTCCGCGACCTGGCCACGACCGGCGACGGCCTCCTCACCGCCGTGCAGGTGCTCGACGTCGTCGTGCGCACGGGCGTGCCGCTCGGCGAGCTCGCCGCCCGGTCGATGACCCGGCTGCCCCAGGTGCTCCGCAACGTGCGGGTCGCCCGCCGCGACCCGGCCATCGTCGACCGGCTCGCCGCCGACATCGCCGCCGTCGAGGCCCGGCTGGGCGACCAGGGGCGGGTGCTCGTGCGACCGAGCGGCACCGAACCGCTCGTGCGGGTGATGGTCGAGGCGCCGACGGCCGCCGAGGCCGACGCCGCGGCCGCCGAGCTGGTGCGCGCCGTCGAGGCGCTGGGCGCCTGAGCGGCGCCGTCACGGGCGCGGGCGCGAACGCGGTCGTAGCCCTGCCGGCCGACGCGCCACGCACCGCGCGGGACGTCGACGGCGGGTGGGCGTCCGTCCGCCCCTAGACTCGACGGCCATGTGCGGGATGACCGCGGTGCGGCGACG
>PKRH01000102.1 GCA_017577565.1 Thermoanaerobacterales bacterium
ACCCCACCGTCGGGGCCGGCGCCGACGCGCCACGCTCGGCGTCGAAGGCGGCGAGGGCGGCGGCGATCGCCTGCTCCCGGGCGGCGGGGTCCGGTGGCGGGACGTCGGCGGCCCGGAGGGCGTCGCGCGCCGCCGCCAGCTCCGCCGCCCGGGCGGCGACGTCGGGCCGGGCCCGCGCCGCGGCCGCCGTCTCCGGGTCGAGCTCGCCGTCGACCAGGGCCGATGCGAGCTCGTCGACGCTCGTCCCGGGGTCGTCGGGGGAGGCAGGGCGCGGGTCGTCGGGCGTCATGGTCGTCGTGTTGGACGGTCGTGGGGGTCCCCGGGGTTCCCGAGGAGCGCGGCCAGCTGGGCGCGGCCCCGGGCGATGCGGGAGCGCACCGTGCCCGGCGGGATGCCGAGCACCTCGCCGATCTCGGCGTAGCCCAGGTCGCAGAGGTCCCGCAGGACGACGGCGGCCCGGAACTCCGCCGGGAGGCGGGCCAGCGCGGCGTCGACGTCGACGCGGGCGGCGACCGCGCCGATGCCCCCGTCGCCCTCGCCCGCCGGGCGGGAGGCCAGGGGGTCGCCGGGGCCCGTGCGGCGCTCGCCGTCGCCGGTGGACGCCGGCCCCTGGACGATCGCGACCCCCCGGGTGTGGTCGGCGGCCTCGACGAGCCCCGGCACCGGGCGTCGCCGCCGCCGGCGCAGCTCGTCGAGGCAGGCGTTGGTGGCCACCCGGTACGACCACGTCGTGAACGTGGACCGGCCGTCGAAGCGGCGGATGCCCCGGGCGATCGCGATCAGGGCGTCCTGCAGCGCGTCCCGGGCGTCGGCCTCGTCGCCGAGGAGCCGCCGGCACAGGCGCCAGAGCCGGTCGTGGTGCCGGCGCAGCAGCGCGTCGAGCGCGGCGCGGTCACCCGCCCGCGCGGCGTCGACGAGCGTCTGGTCCGAGGCTGCGGGAGTGATGGCCGTGAGCGTAGGTCAGCGGGCGATGCGGACCTCGTCGACCCGGACGAGGTTGCCGCTGCCCGCCCGGGTGAACCAGATGAGGACGGCGCCGCCCTCGGCGTCGAGGCCCTCGACCGACGCCGTGCCGCCGGCACCGGTCAGCTCGGCCACCGGCTCGCCCCAGCCGTCCAGCGCCGAGTGGGCCTCGTCGGCGACGTACACCTCGGCCTCCCAGCCCGACACGCCCGTGTCGATCTCGAGGCCCCGCACCGGCCCGGGCTCGTCGAGCTCGACGATCAGGCCGACGCCGTCCTTGAGGCCGCCCCACTCGGGCGAGTTGTAGCGCTCGCTCGACCACGACGTGCCCGGGTCGCCGTCGAAGGCGTAGCCGTTGCGGGCCTCGTCCGGGTGCTCGGACCCGTCGCCCTGGGGGTCGAAGTCGATCGTGCCCACGATGGTGGCGAGCTCGCCGGTCGGCTCGTCGGTCTCGTCGGAGGTCCCGTCGCCGTCCTGGTCGTCGCCGAACAGGCCGTCGCCCGAGCCCTGCAGGAGCAGGCCGGCGACACCGAGCGCGACCGCCACGAGCACGACCAGCAGCGTGGGGACGAGCCAGCGCCGCTCGCTCTCGGCGAACCGGGGCGGCGAGGTCCCGCCGGGCGGCGTGTGCCAGGTCCCCGGCGGTGCCGTCGCCGGGCGGCCGGCCGGGGTGGCGGTGGTGGGCGGGACCGGCGCGGCGACCGTGACCTCGTCGGTGGTCGGCGGCCGGTCGTCGGCCCCGGCGCTCAGCAGCGCGGCCCGGACGTCGGTGGCCGACGGGAACCGGTCGGCCGGGTCGCGGGCCAGCAGCCGCATGGTGATGGCCTCGAGCTCGCGCGGGATGCCCGGCTTGATCAGCCGGGGCCGGGGCGGGTCGTTGTGGAGGCGGGCGAGGGCCGTCGACGACGACGTGTCCGCCTCGAACGGCACCCGGCCGCAGAGCATCTCGTAGAGGACGACGCCGAGGCTGTAGAGGTCGGTCCGCCCGTCGACCGGCTTCGCCTCGACCTGCTCCGGCGCCAGGTACTTGGCCGTGCCGAGGAACGACCCCTCCTGGGTGAGGTCGGCCGACTCGGCGGCCTTGGCGATGCCGAAGTCGCTGACCTTCACCCGCCCGTCCTCGGACAGGAGGATGTTGGCCGGCTTGATGTCGCGGTGGACGAGGCCGGCGGCGTGGGCGACGGCCAGCGCGCCAGCGACCTGGGCCGCGATGTTGGCGGCCACCCAGGGGTCGATCGGGCCCTGGTCGAGGCGCTGGCGCAGGGTCTGGCCCCGCACCAGCTCCATGACGATGGCCTCGATGCCGTTGTCGCTGCAGGTGTCGTAGACGGCGACGATCGCGGGGTGCGACAGGCGGGCGACGGCGATGGCCTCGTGCCGGAACCGGGTCACGAACGTCTCGTCGGCGGCCAGGTGCTGGTGGAGGATCTTGACGGCGATCGCCCGCCGGAGCACCTCGTCGGTGCCCCGCCACACCTGCGCCATGCCCCCGGACGCGAGCAGCTCCTCGAGGCGGTACCGCGCACCCAGGAGCGCGCCGGCAGAGACGCCGGCGGCTTGCGACGGGCCGGAGGGGGGAGGCGTCACTGCCACGGTGAGCCAACCGTAGCGAACCGGGCACCCTGACGTGGCGTCAGCGGCGGCCGCCCCTGGCCGGGTCGCTCACGCCGGATCCAGCCACGTGAGCCCCAGGACGCGGGGACCGGCATGGGTACCGATGGTCGGGCCGATGACGCCGACGCGGATCTCGTCGCGCGAGTAGCGGGGCGACAGCAGCTCGAGCATGTCGTCCACGTCGGGGGCCATGCCGTGGGCCACGCACAGGTGCTCGACCTTGGGCCGCTCGAACACCTTGTCGCGCAGCCACTCCAGGGCCTTCCGCCGGGTGCGGGCCTTGCCCGCCTCGGCCACCTCGCCCGACGACACGTCGAGCAGCGGCTTGATCGACAGCAGCGAGCCCAGCAACGCCTGGGCGTTGCCGATGCGGCCGCCCTTCTTCAGGTTCTCGAGCGTGTCGAGCGCGCCGACGATGCGGATGCGGGGCTTGAGGCTCTCGACCAGCGCCACCACGTCGTCGGCGCTGGCCCCGTCCGCGGCGGCCTGCGCGGCCAGCCGGATGATCGTGGCGAGGCCCGCCGTGATGGTGAGCGAGTCGACGACCCGGACGTCCACGTCGGTCGCCTTCGCCGCGGTCCGGGCCGACTCGATGGTGGCCGAGAGCTTCGAGGACAGGTTGATGCACACGACGGCGTCGGCACCGGCCTCGGCCTGCTTGGTGAACGCGGCCTCGAAGGCGCCGGGCGAGGGCGCCGAGGTCTCGGGCAGCTCGGCGCTCGAGGTGAGGCGCTCGTAGAACTCGCTGGTCGAGAGGTCGACCCCGTCTTTGAACTCCTCGCTGCCGAAGCGGATCGACAGCGGCACGATCTCGACGCCGAGCTCGCGCGCCTCGTCGGCGGAGAGGTCGGCGGACGAGTCGGTGACGATGCGGACCGGCATGTCGGGCGACCCTACTCGCGCGGTGGCCGTGCCCGCGCCGGTCCCGTGGTGCGGCGGCCCCGCCCCGCCCGGGTGGCCGCCCCGGGGGGGCGGCGGCCTCAGCGGTTGCGGGAGCGGGACCGGGCGAGGTGCGCGGGGCGGTAGCCGTCCTCCTCGTCGTCGGCGCCGTCGTCGACCGCGCCGCGGGCGGCGTGCCGCCGGTCCCCGTCCCGGTCGGGGCCGGCCGGGACGAGGTGGCGCGAGCGCCGGGTGCTGCGCCAGTGCCGGGCCCACCACACCGCGAGGAACAGGGCGGCGCCGATCGACAGCACCAGCCCGACGCCGGAGATGGCGGTCGAGCGCACGTCGAAGGTCGACGTGTCGAGCACGACCGTGCCGTCGGGGCTGGTGACCGTCACCGCCATGGTGAACGCGCCCGACGTCCGGGTCCGGACCGGGACCTCGAGGCGGGTCGTGCCCGGCTCCAGGGTCTGGACGAACTCGTCGCCCTCGGGGAACTCGAGCTGGTCGCTGTCGACCTCGACCCGGACCGTGAGGTCGCGCTCCGAGTTGTTCGTGAGCGTCACCGGGATGGTCGCCTCGCGCGAGGTCAGCGTGATGCGGAACTCGTCGGGCAGCGTCACGGCGCCGGCGACCGCCTCGAGGTCGGTCTCGGCGGCGGCGAGGTAGTCCTCCCGCTGGTCGCCCGGCGTGTCGGCGCCGGTGCTCATGAGCAGCAGGTGCTGGAGCAGGCGGGTCGACCCCGGGCTGCCGAGGGCGGCCTCGACGCCCGCGACCCGGGAGCGGGCCCGCCGGACGCGGGGGGCGAGCGGCACGAGGTCGTCGTCGACGGCGTGGGGTGCGAGCCCGAGGCGGTCGGGCCCCTCCTCGGGCGGCCCGACCTCGTCGAAGACCTCGTCGATCGCCATCGGCCGCAGGGCGTGGCCGGTCTGCAGGTCCCGCAGCGCCGCGGCGACGACGTCGGGGGCGATGGGCTCGTCGCCCGGCAGCAGCACGGTCACGACCCGGGGGATGGACGGGGCCTCGAGCCAGGTGATGGCCAGCTCGGCGAGGAACCGGTGGACGTCGACGGCGCCGTCGGCGTCGGCCAGCGCGTCGGAGAGCTCGGGGTCGACCACGACGCCGACCAGGCCGCTGTCGCCGAGGGCCACCGGCGTCAGCGGCACGGTGGCGTCGTCGTCGCCGTCCCCGTCGTCCACGGCGGTGGCGGGCACGACGGCCCGCCGCAGCCCCAGCTCGACCGCGGTGCTCGCCCCCAGCTCGCCGAGGGTCTCGCCGGCCAGCCACATGCCGCCGAGCGGCTCGCGCGCCAGGCGGCTGCGCACGACGTTGGCGCCCCCGTCGGCCTGGGCGGCGGCCTCCGAGAGCAGCCCGGCCCGCTGCAGGGTCGCGAGGTCGACGCCGACGAAGGGCCGGGCGAACACGGGCCGGCCCGCGGTCGCCGACGCCAGCTGCTCGACCGTCGCCCGACCGGCCTCCTCGTCCTGGGCCAGGGCCTCGATCGTCTCCGGGCGGGGCGCCAGCGTGAGGGTGACGCCCGCGGTGGCGCGCAGCAGCTCGACCCGCTCCTCGGCCCGCTCGAGGGCGTCGTCCGGCAGGGACCACGTGCCGTCGGGCTGGAGCGCGTGGTCGGCGCCGACCTCGACGAGCACGGCGACGCCCAGCGGCGGGTACTCGTCGGTGCGGTCGCGCAGGTAGGAGAGGTAGGTGAGCTCGGCGTCGAGCACCTCGCCGTCCGGCGCCAGGAGCCGCACCTCGACGGGGTACACGCCGCGGCCCGACAGGCGGGTGCCGCCCGCGCCGACGGGGAAGCCGATCGTGACCTCACCGGGCCCTCGGGCGGGGAGCGAGGCGAGCGGCCGCGGCTCGACTTGGTGCTCGACGGCGCCCCGCTCGCCCTCGAGCGTGGCCCGGAACTGGGACCGGGACTCGAGGCGCTCGTGGACGACGAGGTCGAGCAAGGCGCCGGCCGGGGCGCCGGCGACGCGGACGGTGACCTCGTAGGCGTCGCCGGCGTAGACCCAGGTGGGTTGGTCGACCAGCTCGATCGTCCCGCCGGCCTGGCGGCCGAGCGGCCGGGGGTCGGGCACCGCCGGCGGGCCGCCCCCCGGCGACCCCGCGCCCGCCGGCGGCGCGGCGAGGAGGGCCAGCAGCAGGGCGAGCAGCACGAGGGCCGGGAGGGACGGCCGGCGCCGGTGGGCCACGGGCCGGCGCCGGGCCGCGGCGGCCTGGCGCGGCCGGCTCATCGGGGCTCCGACGCCGCCGGCCGGCGGTGGTCGGGCTCGGCGGTGCGGTGGCCGGCGCCGCTGCCGCCCCCGTCGCCCACCAGGTCGCGCTGCAGGACCGCGAGGCCCTCGGCCTGCACCACGAACCCGAGGCGCTGGTAGAGGCGCAGCGACCGGGCGTTGTCCTCCTGCGTGTTGACCAGCGCGTCGCGGGCGCCCCACCGCCGCAGCCAGCGCAGGCCGTCGACGAGCAGCGCGGCGCCGATGCCGCGGCCCTGGTGCTCGGGGGCCACGGCCAGGCGCTGGACGTAGCCGTTGGGCCCGGTCCGGCCGCACACCGCGTAGCCGACCACCTCGCCGTCGGCGTCGCGGGCCACCTGGAAGTGGACGCTGGCCGTGGCGCTCAGGGCCTCGACGAGGCCGGCCTCGTCGAGGCGCCAGAACGGCGCGAAGGCCGCCCGGTCGACGGCGAGCGCCCGGGCGTGGTCGACGCGCCGGGCCCGGCGGATGCCGATGCCGGGCGGGCAGGCGGCGGCGGGCAGGTCGCCGAGGTCGTGCAGCAGCAGGTGCAGGTGGGCGGCCTCGACGAAGCCGGCGGCGAGGAACGGCCCGCGGTCGGGGGCCCGGAGTGCGGCGGTGATCACCGACCGGTAGCCGCGGCGCCGCAGGTCGTCGAGGACGTGGTCGACGTCGTCGACCGTCAGCGGGCCGAGGTGGTCGAGGGCCGGCGTCACGTGGGCGACCCGGGCGTCACCCTGCCAGGGCCGCACCCGCAGGCGGGCGGATCGGCGGCGGGCGGGGAGCGCGCTCATGCGTCGGGCACGGGGCGTGGTCCCGGCGGGGACGGGCGGAGGCGGACGGTCGAGCTCGGCGACCCGCCGTCTCGGCGGGCGGCCACCACGGTCATGCACACGAGCGTAGGCAACGCCGGAGCGGGCGGCGCGCGTGTCGGGGGAGCGCGTTCGGCGGCCGGGCCGTTAGCGTTCCGAGCAGCATGGCCGTGATCTTCGTCACCCACCCGGACTTCGCCGACCACGACACCGGCGTCGGGCACCCCGAGCGCCCGGAGCGGCTCACCGCGGTGGCCGAGGGCGTGCGCCGCTCGGGGCTGGGCAGCGACCTGCGACCGGTGGCGCCCGAACCGGCGACGACGGCCGACCTCGAGCGGGTGCACGACCCGGGCTACGTCGGCGCCCTCGAGCGCTTCTGCCGGACGGGCGGCGGCCACCTCGACGCCGACACGCCGTGCCGGCCGCGGTCGTGGGACGCCGCGCTGCTGGCCGCGGGGGCGGGGCTCACGGCGGTGCGACGCCTCGAGGCCGGCGAGGGCGACGCGGCCTTCTGCGCCGTCCGCCCGCCGGGCCACCACGCCCGACCGGCCCAGGCGATGGGCTTCTGCCTGCTCAACAACGTGGCGATCACGGCCGCCGCGCTGGCGGAGCGCGGCGAGCGGGTCGTCGTCGTCGACTACGACGCCCACCACGGCAACGGCACCCAGGACGCCTTCTACGACGACCCCCGGGTGACCTACGTGTCGCTGCACCAGTCGCCGCTCTACCCGGGCACGGGCGCGCTGCTCGAGACCGGGCAGGGCGCGGGTCTCGGCCACAACGTCAACGTGCCGGTGCCGCCGGGCACGACCGGCGACGTCTACCGGGCGGCCGTCGACGAGGTGGTGGCCCCGCTGGTGGCGGAGGTGGGCGCCACCTGGATGCTGGTGTCGGCCGGGTTCGACGGCCACCGCGCCGACCCGCTGACCGACCTGGGCCTGAGCGCGGGGGACTTCGCCGACCTGACGGCCGAGCTGGTGGCGCTCGTGCCGCCGGGCCGGCGGCTCGTGTTCCTCGAGGGCGGCTACGACCTCGAGGCCCTGCGGGACTCGACCGCGGCGGCGCTCGCCGCGCTCGCCGGCGAGCGGCTGCACACCGAGGCGCCGACGGGCGGCGGTCCGGGGCGCGACGTCGTCACCGCGGCGCAGATGGTCCACCGGCGGGCGGTGCAGGAGGGGGCGTCGCAGCCCGGCGGCCCGCCGACGATCGCCCCCCGGTGGGGCCTGCAGGACGGCGACCCCCTCTGAGGCCCGGTCCCGTGCCGGGCCCGCCGGCGCGGGTGGCGGGCCGGCGGGGCCGCGACCCGGACTGCTCGATCCCGGCGGTGCGTCACTACGCTGCGACCGCGTGATCCCCGAGCGGTTGAAGCCGATCCTGGACGACGTCCGGCCGCTCGCCGAACGGTTCGAGGCGGCGGGCCACGCCGTCTACCTGGTCGGCGGCATCGTCCGGGACCTCGTCCTGGGTCGGGCGACGCACGGGGCCGACCTCGACCTGACCACCGACGCGCGCCCCGAGGAGACCCGGGCCGTGCTCCAGGGCTGGGCCGACGCCGTCTGGGACCAGGGGGCCGCGTTCGGGACGATCGGGGCCCGCAAGGGGGGCACGGTCTTCGAGATCACGACCCACCGGGCCGAGGCCTACCGGGAGGACTCGCGCAAGCCGCACGTCGTCTACTCCGACGACGTCACCGACGACCTGTCCCGGCGGGACTTCACGGTCAACGCCATGGCCCTGCGGGTGCCCGACCTCGAGCTCATCGACCCGTACGGCGGTGTCGACGACCTGGCGGCCGGCGTGCTGCGCACACCGCTCGCACCGGAGGTGTCGTTCTCCGACGACCCGTTGCGGATGCTCCGCGCCGCCCGCTTCATCGCCGGCTACGGGCTGCGGCCCGACCCGGCGGTGGTCGAGGCCGTGCGGGCGATGCGGGGCCGCATGGAGATCGTCTCGGCCGAGCGGATCCGCGACGAGCTGTCGAAGCTGCTCCTCGTCGAGGACCCGAGCCCGGGTCTGTGGTTCCTCGTCGACACCCGCCTGTCCGACGAGTTCCTGCCGGAGCTGCGGGCGCTGCGCCTCGAGCAGGACCCGATCCACCGCCACAAGGACGTCCTGGCGCACACGATCGCCGTCGTCGCCAAGACCTCGCCCCGCCTGAAGCTGCGGCTGGCCGCGCTGCTCCACGACATCGGCAAGCCGAAGACCCGGTCGATCGGGCCGAAGGGCGTGACCTTCCACCACCACGAGGTGGTCGGCGCCCGCATGGCCCGGGACCGCCTGCGGGCGCTCCGCTACCCCAACGACGTCGTCGACGACGTCCAGCGGCTGGTCTTCCTGCACCTGCGCTTCCACGGCTACCGCGACGACGTGTGGACCGACTCGGCGGTCCGCCGCTACGCCCGCGACGCCGGCCACCTGCTCGACGACCTGAACGAGCTCGTCCGCTGCGACTGCACGACCCGCAACGAGCGGAAGGCCCGCATGCTGGCCAAGCGCATGGACGCGCTCGAGGCCCGCATCGCCGAGCTGCGGGAGCGCGAGGCGCTCGAGGCCATCCGCCCCGACATCGACGGCCACCGGGTGATGGAGCTGCTGGGGGTCGGGCCCGGCCCCCACGTCGGCGAGGCGCTGTCGATGCTGCTCGAGGCGCGCCTGGACGAGGGGCCGCTGGGCCGGGAGGAGGCGGAGCGCCGCGTCCTCGCCTGGTGGGCCGAGCGGAACCGGCAGCGGGACGCCGAGGAGGGCGGCGGCGCGCCCGGGGGCGAGGGCGGGGAGGCCGGGCGTGCGCCCGCCGGCCGGTCGTCGGGCCGGCCCCCGGCCGACCGGGCCGCCGGCGCCAGCGACACCGCCGGCGGCGCCGGCCGGGGGTGAGCGCGCCGGCCGCCCTCCCCTCGCACCGGGGGAGGGCAGCCGGCCGGTCCGCACCCGGGCGTGCTGGGGATGCCACCCGGGGGACCACCCCGGTCACCGGGAGGATTGGTGCCGGGGCACGAGCCGCTGCCTCATCGGACGTGTGGTGAGTGGCGTCCGAGGCCGTGTGGCAGCGCTGCTCACGGCTGGGAGGACGGCGCAGCGGCCGGAACGTGACGCGATCCCGCGGGATTTTTCGTGCGGGACCTCCGATGCCCGCCCCCGGCGGCCGGTCGGCGGTCAGACGCCCAGCTTGCGGGCCCGGACGATCAGCGTCGGCGGCAGCCAGCGCATCGCCTCCGACCAGGCGTCGCCGGCCGCGCTCCGCTCGGCCTGGGGCTCGAGCAGCGCGTCGACGCCGAACCCGGCCCGCCCGAGGCTGGCGAACAGCGACGAGAGGGTGATCACCCGGTCGGGCCGGTCGCGGACCGGGTCGTGCGACCAGGGCACGGGCTCGGGATCCCACCACGGGCGGCGGACCACGGGCTCGGGGTCGGTCGGGTCGACGAGGAGGAAGGCCGGGTGGGGGAGCGAGAACACGAACGGCCGCTCGCTGCGCAGCACCCGGTGCACCTGCCGGAAGACGCGGTCGAGGTCGTCGACCGTGGCCAGCGCGTAGGTGCTCAGCGCGGCGTCGATGGTGTCGGCCCGGACGAAGGCGAGGTCCGCGAGCGACCCGTGGTGGGTCTCGACCTTGACCCCCGCCTTGGCGGCGCGCTCCCGGGCGTCGTCGAGGTTGGCCTCGACGTCGTCGACGGCGATCACCCGGGCCCCCGCCGTCGCCATGGCCACCGTGTTGACGCCGGCGCCGCAGCCCAGCTCGAGCACCCGCCGCCCGGCGACGTGCCCCAGCAGCCGGAGCTCGTCCTCGGTGGGGATGCCGGGGCCGTAGTGCACGGCCGGGGGCTGCAGCTGGGCGCCCGCGGGGCCGCCGAGGGAGAACCGCGTCCAAGCCATGCGCCCAGTCTGACGCGTCACGGCGGCCGCTGCGTCGCACGAGGTGGTCTCGCTCGCGCGCTGAGCGCTTCCGCGGTCGGCCTGGTGTCCGGACGCGCCGCGACCCCGCGGCCGGCGGGGCCGGCGCCACGGGGTCGCGGCGGTCGCGGCGTCAGCGAGCGGTGACCGGCGGCGTCACTCGCCGGCGATGAACCGCTCGAGCGCGTCCCGGGCCACGTCGTCGTGGACCTGGGTGGGCGGCGACTTCATGAAGTACTGGCAGGCCGGCATGACGGGCCCGCCGAGGCCGCGGTCCTGCGCCAGCTTGGCGCAGCGGACGGCGTCGATGATGACGCCGGCCGAGTTCGGCGAGTCGTGGACCTCGAGCTTCAGCTCGACCGTCAGCGGCACGTCGCCGAAGTTGCGGCCCTCGAGCCGGATGAACGCCCACTTCCGGTCCTCGAGCCACGGCACGTGGTCCGAGGGGCCGATGTGGACGGCGTGGTCGCTGATCCCGGCCTCGATCTGGCTGGTGACCGACTGGGTCTTCGAGATCTTCTTGGACTTCAGCCGGGACCGCTCCAGCATGTTCATGAAGTCCATGTTCCCGCCGAAGTTCAGCTGGTAGGTGCGGTCGATCGTCGTGCCGCGGTCCTCGAACAGGCGGGCCAGCGTGCGGTGCACGATGGTGGCGCCGACCTGCGACTTGATGTCGTCGCCGATGATCGGCACGCCCGCCTCGGTGAACTTGGCGGCCCACTCGGGGTCGGAGGCGATGAACACGGGGATGGCGTTGACGAAGGCCACGCCCGCGTCGAGGCAGGCCTGGGCGTAGTACCGCTGCGCCTCCTCCGAGCCGACCGGGAGGTACGAGACGAGCACGTCGGCCTCCGTCTCACGCAGCACGGCGGCGACGTCGACCGGCTCGGCCGGGGACTCGTCGCGCTCGCGGCGGTAGTACTCGCCGAAGCCGTCGAACGTCGGGCCCCGGAGCACGGTCACGCCGAGGTCGGGCACGTCCGAGAAGCGGATGGTGTTGTTGGGCGCGGCGAAGATCGCCTTGGCCACGTCGACGCCCACCTTGTCGGCGTCGACGTCGAAGGCGGCCACGACCTCGATGTCGCGGATGTGGTAGCCGCCGAGGTCGACGTGCATGAGGCCGGGCACCGAATCGGCGGGATCGGCGTCCCGGTAGTAGTGGATGCCCTGGACGAGTGAGCTGGCGCAGTTGCCCACGCCGGCGATGGCGAGTCGGATCTTGCTCATGTCACCTCCGGTTCGTGTCGACCGTTCGGGTCGGCGGATCGGTGTCGATGGGTGGTGGAGGACCGGGCGGACGGCTCGTCGTCCTCACGCCGTGAGGCGGCCGCCCGCTCGTTCTCGATGAGGCGGTCGAGCCAGGCGATGTCGGCCTCGAGGGCTGCGGTGTCGCGCTCCAGCAGCCACCGCAGGTAGGTGTTGACGCCCCGGTCGCCCGGGGTGCGCTGGCGCTCCTCGATGCGGCGGACGAGCTCGGCGCGGCGGCGTCGGAACAGCGCCAGGCGCTCCTCGGGCGGCAGGAGGTGGCAGAACGCGACCCGCACCGGGAACTCGCGGTCGTCGGAGACGTCGGGGTCGGTGAGCAGCTCGATCAGCCGCTGTCGCCCCGCGTCGGTGATGCCGTAGACCTTCTTGCCCCGGGCGCCCCGCCCGCCCGCAGCGGCACGCCGCTGGGCCCGGAAGGCGGCCAGCTCGCCCACGAGCGAGCCGCTCATCGGTGCGGTGGGCGTGCGGGCCTCGCTGGTGACGGCCTTGACGAAGCCCGCCCGCTCCAGCCGCCCGAGGGCGGGGTAGAGCGAGCCGAACGAGATGGCGAGGCGCAGGCCGCGCAGGTCGCCGAGGCGCTTGCGCAGCTCGTAGCCGTGGAGGTCGTTCTCCGCGAGGAGACCGAGGACGGCGAGGTCGATCATCGCTGGCCGATCGCTGGGGGGAGCGGTGGTGCTCGGGTGTGTTCACACCGAGGATAGCGACCGATCATATCGACACCTCATATCGAATCGATATATCGCCCAGCCGTGAGAGCGAGTGTGCCGCCGGGTCGGTGACCGGTCAAGCGGTCGGTGGTCACCGGCCCTCGACGGGCCCGCGGACCGTGGCGGGGGCACGGCGCGGGCAGGGCGGCACCCGGCCGGGCGCGCCGCTACCCTCGCTCCCCATGAGCTTCCGCCCGGAGGCGCTCGGTGCCGTGAACGGCAACGGCGGCGTCGTCGACTACCGGCTGACGCGCCAGGCGGTCGTGCGCGAGTACCGCAAGGGCCGCCTGTCGCGGGTCGACGTCTGCGACGCCCACCCCGAGCTGCGCCGGGCGGCCGAGGGGGTCGGCCGGGTCATCGACGAGACGTGCCCGATCTGCGAGGAGCAGCCGCTCGCCCTCGTCACCTACGCGTTCGGGCCCCGGCTCCCGGCCGGCGGGCGGTGCATCAGCTCGGCCCGGGAGATGGCCAAGCTCGCCCGCGGCCGCACGCAGGTGGCGTGCTACGTCGTCGAGGTGTGCACGGCCTGCTCGTGGAACCACCTGAACCGGGTGTTCCACGTCGGCGGCCGCTGATCGCCGCGGCGTGCCACCGCACCCCGGTGGGCAGGCCGCGCGCGGCGCCGGGGGCGGGGGGGTAACCTTCCCGCTTCGAATGGCGGGAGCGACACCCCTTCGTGCCGACGGCGCGCGCCCGCGCGCCCGCCGCACCCCGCTCGACGAGCTCCTGGACGACGGCGCACCCCCGACGGC
>PKRH01000103.1 GCA_017577565.1 Thermoanaerobacterales bacterium
CACCAGGATTGGTGTCCGCCAACACCTTCGTGATCGCCGCCGTCAACGTCGTCTTCCCATGGTCAATATGACCCATGGTCCCGATGTTCAAATGCGGCTTCGTCCGCTCGAACTTTTCCTTCGCCATCGTGCGGGTTCTCCTGGTCTCGAGGTGGTGGAGTAGCGGCGGCCGGACTCGAACCGGCGACAACTCGATTATGAGCCGAGTGCTCTACCAACTGAGCTACGCCGCCAAGTTGTCGACGTGCCGGGCACCCCGAGGGGTGTCCGACGCGCGAGAAGCGCGGCACCCGCCGCGATCCTCGTGCGAGCCCCCTGTCGGAATCGAACCGACGACACCAGCCTTACCATGGCTGTGCTCTGCCGACTGAGCTAAGGGGGCGGGTCCGTCTGGCCGACCCGGGTCGTAGAGCCTACAGCCGTCGCCCCCTCGCCAGGCAACCCGGGACGGGTCCGGGCCGGGTCGGGGCCCGGCGCGCGCCCGCCGCGGGCCCCGCGGCCCTCCCCCCGCCGGGGCGTCCGGGCCGCCTCCCCGGCGGGAGGCCCGCCCGGTTGCCACGCTCGGTGGCGGTGTTGCCTGATCGCGACACATTCGTAAAGAAATCGCTCAAGTCGGCGGCGCGGACGGCCGATGACTGACGACGTGCTGGTGGAACGACTGATCGTCGAGGGCGACGGCGACGCCGCGTCCGTGGACTTCCATCCGCGTCTGACGGTGCTGGGGGGCATGCCCCCGGACGCCCGTGCCGCCCTCGCCTCGCTGCTCTCGGGTGCGCTGCACGGGACGGTGCGGGGCGTGCACCTCGAGGTGGTGGACGACACCGGCAGGCGCCTCGTCGTCCTGCGCCCCACCTCCGGGCCGCACCGGGTCATCGACGTGGCGACGGCGTCCGACGTGACGGCGCAGCACCGGGGCTTCGACGGCCGGGTCGACCTGCTGAGCAGCCAGTACGGCCGCTCGACGGTCACCTGCATCACGGCCGCCGACCTCCGCAGCCGCACGCCCCGCAACGACGCCGTGCGGGCCCTGTCCGCCGTCGACCAGGCGGCGCTGTGGGCGGCCGCCGACGAGCTGCTGGGCAACGGCGGCGGCTCCCGGGGCGACGCCGCCGCCACCTGGCGCGAGCTGGCCGGCGACACCGACGTGCACTGGGCGGTCGACCACCGCACCGAGATCCAGGCGGCGGCCCGCCTCCGGCAGCACATCGCCGCCCTGCGGTCGCTGTCGTCGAGCGCCCCCGAGCTGAGCGACGACGACGCCGTGGCGCTCGCCCAGGGCATCGTCACCCAGCTGACCGCCGCCACCAACACCGCCGGGGTCCGCCCGCCGGTGCTCCTGGACGAGACCTTCGACCAGCTCGACCCGGCCGTGGTGCCGCTGCTCCTCGAGCTGCTGCCCGGCCTGGTCGGCGACCTGCAGGTCATCCTCCTCACCGACGACGAGGCCATCGCCAGCTGGGCCCGGCTCGAGGCGCTCGCCGGCGAGCTGGCCCTCGTCGAGCCCGCGCTCGCCGCAGATTGATCCACCAGTCTCCGACCTGCCGCCGGGTGACTGCTGGGGGTCCCCGGCGGCAGCGTCGCGCCCGGGGGACCGCCGGCGTCGCGCGCGCCGGGGAGACGCGCGGCGCCGGCCCCCGGCACCCGTAACGTCGACGCCGTGGGTCCCGACGTGAACGTCCGCCCGGCCCGCCTCGACGACGCCGAGGCGATCATGGACATCTACAACGCGGAGGTGACCACCTCGACGGTCACCTTCGACATCGTGCCCCGCACGCTGGAGGAGCAGCGCCGGTACCTGACCGACCGCAGCGGCGCCCACGCCGTCGTCGTCGCCACCGTGGACGGCGAGGTCGTCGGCTACGGGGCGCTGTCGCCGTGGCGGTCCAAGCCCGCCTACTCGACGAGCGTCGAGGACTCCGTCTACGTGCGGCGCGACCACCAGCGTCGGGGCGTCGGCCGCGCGCTGCTGGCCGAGCTCACCCGGGTCGCCACCGCCCACGGGTTCCACGCCATGTTCGCCCGCATCGTCGACGGCCACGCCGCCTCGATCCGGCTGCACGAGGCGTTCGGCTTCGAGGTCGTCGGCGTCGAGCGGGAGGTCGGCCGCAAGTTCGGCCGCTGGCTCGACGTCGTCGTCATGGAGCGCCTGCTCGGCGCCGACGCGGCGCCCCCGGGCTCAGGCGCCGGGTAGCACGTCCTCCAGCGGGACGTGCGGACGGCCGAGCGCCTCGGCCACGGCCGGGTGCACGACGTGGCCGGCCATCGTGTTGACCCCCCGGGCCAGCGCCGGGTCGGCCCGGACCGCCCCGGCGACGCCCAGCCGGGCCAGCTCGGCCAGGTAGGGCACGGTGACGTTGGTCAGCGCGTAGGTCGACGTGTTGGGGACGGCGCCCGGCAGGTTGCCGACCGCGTAGTGCAGCACGCAGTGCTCCTCGAACACCGGGTCCTCGTGGGTGGTCTCGTGGCTCGTCTCGATGCAGCCGCCCTGGTCGATGGCGACGTCGACGACGACCGCCCCCGGCTTCATCGACCGGATCATCTCCTCGGTCACGACGATCGGCGCCCGCCCGCCGGGGACGAGGACGGCGCCGATGACGAGGTCGGCCTCGGCGACCACCCGCTCGACGTTGCCCCGGTTGGAGGCCAGCGTCGTCACCCGGCCCATCTGGATCTGGTCGACGTAGCGGAGGCGGGCGACGTTCTTGTCGAGCACGTTGACCTCGGCCTCCATGCCGGCCGCCATCCACGCCGCGTTCCAGCCGACGTTGCCCGCCCCGAGGACGACGACCCGGGCCGGCTGGACGCCGGGCGCGCCGCCGAGCAGCACGCCCCGCCCCCCGTTGTGGCGCTCGAGGTAGTGGGCGCCGACCTGCACCGACAGCCGCCCGGCCACCTCGCTCATGGGGGCCAGCAGCGGCAGGGACCCGTCGTCGAGCTGGACGGTCTCGTAGGCGATGCCGGTCGTGCCGTGCTCGAGCAGGGCGTCGGCCACCTTCGGGTAGGCGGCCAGGTGCAGGAAGGTGAAGACGGTGAGGTCGTCGCGGAACCAGGCGAACTCGTGCTCGGACGGCTCCTTCACCTTGCAGACGATCTGCGACCGCTCCCAGATCTCGGCGGGGTCGGCGACGATCTCCGCGCCCGCCGCCCGGTAGGCCTCGTCCGGCAGCCCCGAGCCGGCCCCGGCGCCGGCCTGGACCAGCACCTCGATGCCGTGCATCTCGAGCTCCCGCACGCCCTCGGGCGTGACGGCGACGCGGAACTCGTCCACCTTCGTCTCGGTGGGGACACCCACGACCAGCGACATGGCGACTCCCTGGGCTGAGGACGACGTTGTCCGCCGCCCAGGATCGCGGATGTCGTGCCCCTCTGCCGGGCGAACGCCGGGGTGACGCCGGCGGGCCCGCCCCGCCTGGCTAGGGTCGCCGCCCGTGCACGCACCCAGACCACTGCTCGCCGTCGGGCTCGCCGCCCTGCTGGCGGGGTCCGCCTGCGCCTCCGGGGACGGGTCGGGCGGCGACGGGTCGCTCGCCGGCGGCACGATCCGCGGCCACCTCGCCGCGCTGCCGGCCACCGCGGCCGCCGGCACCGTGCTCGTCACCTACGGTGACCTGGCCCGGGCCGAGGAGATCGCCGGCCTCGACCGGCCGACGGACCTCGCCGATCGCGAGGCGCTCGCCGACCACGTCGGCGCCGTGACCGGCACCCGGTTCGACGAGCCGCCGGGCGAGGTCGCCGCGCTGCTGCCCGAGGCCAGCTCCCCCGCCCACCTCGCCACCGACCCCCAGGGCTTCGTCGACGACGTCGGCTGGTCGATCCTCCAGGTCGACACCTTCGTCGAGCTGCCGACCCCGCCGCACCGGGTGACGGTCCTGACCGGCGACTTCGACGAGGCCGCGCTGGACGGCGCCCTCGACGACGCCGGCGACGGCGCGTGGGTGGCCGGCGACCCCGAGGGCACCGTCGACGTCGCGAACCGGACGCCCGCCCGCCCGCTGGGCGAGACGCTGTGGCTGGCGCTCGACGGCGACCGCCTCGTCGTCGCGGCCGACGAGGACGACGTGCGCGCCGCCCGGGCCGGCGACGACAGCCTCGCCGACCACCCGGTGCTGGCACCGCTCGCCGCCGCCCTCGACGAGCGCGAGGTGTACTCGGCGATGCTCTGGGCGCCGGAGGGCGGCGTCCCCGACGTCGTCGGGCGCAGCCTCGGCCCGGGCGCGCCCGACGAGCAGCGGCAGCGCCTGGAGGAGCTCCCCCGGTGCGAGGCCATGACCGGGGTGGCGGTCGGGGTCGCGCACGACGGGGCGCCGCTCGTCGTGCTCGCCACCGCCCACGCCGACGAGGACGCGGCCGAGGCCGGCGCCGAGGTGCTGGCCGAGGCGCTGGCGAGCGGGACCGAGCTGATCACCGACCGCCCCTGGAGCGACCTCCTGGCGGTCGAGTCGGTCGAGGCCGACGGCACGGTCGTCGTGGCCCTCGCCCGCCCGGGGGACGTGTCGCTGCAGGTCTGGTCGCGCCTGCTGCAGTCGCAGTCCTTCCCACCCTGCTGACGCCCGGGTGCCGGCGTGCCCGGCGGCGACCCGCGTGCCGGGCGCCCGCCGGACGCGCCAACCTGTCGGGCAGCCGGACGCACCCAGGAGACCGACCATGCTCGTCGAGCGACTGCAGGCCGACCTCACCGCCGCCATGAAGGAGCGCGACGCCCGCACCACCGCGGTGCTGCGCATGGCGCTCGCCGCCGTCAAGGAGGCCGCGGTCGCCGGCGACAGCGCCCGCCAGCTCTCCGACGAGGAGGTCGTCGCCGTGCTGGCCCGGGAGGCGAAGCGGCGCGAGGAGGCGGCCGCCGCCTTCACCGAGGCCGGGCGCACCGACCGCGCCGAGGCCGAGCTGGCCGAGCGGGACGTCCTGGCCCGCTACCTCCCCCAGCCGCTCACCGACGAGGAGCTCGCGGCGCTCGTCGACGAGGTCCTGGCCGCCGAGGGCCTCGACTCGCCGAAGCAGATGGGGCAGGCCATGAAGGCCGTCATGGCCCGGGTGGCGGGACGGGCCGAGGGGCGGCGCGTCGCCGACGTGGTCAAGGCGAAGCTGGCCGGCGGCTGACCGGCACGGGCCCCGCCGGCGGGCTGAGCCCCGCCGTCACCCCCCGGTTAACGTCGGCCCATGGCTGCCAACCCCCTCAGCGTCGACGACTTCGGGGGCGAGCTGTACAACCTCGGCATCTCGGCCGAGGCTCGCCCGCTGTACGACGAGGTCAAGGCGTTCATCGCCGAGGAGATCGAGCCGGTCACCGAGGAGTACTACCGCCTCGGCGCCGACCGCGAGGACCGGTGGAGCTTCGCGCCGGGCCAGCTCGAGATCCTCGACGGCCTGAAGGCCAAGGCCAAGGCGAAGGGGCTGTGGAACTTCTTCCTGCCCGACGCCGAGACGGGCCGGGGCCTGAGCAACCTCGACTACGCCTACCTCGCCGCCGAGATGGGCAAGAACCCCCTCGCGCCGGAGTGCTTCAACTGCTCGGCCCCCGACACCGGCAACATGGAGGTGCTGGCCCGGGTGGGCACCCCCGAGCAGAAGGAGCGCTGGCTGAAGCCGCTGCTCGAGGGGGAGATCCGCTCCTGCTTCGGCATGACCGAGCCCGGCCTGGCCTCCTCGGACGCCCGCAACATCGCCACCGAGGCCGTGCTCGACGGCGACGAGTGGGTCATCAACGGCGAGAAGTACTACATCTCCGGCGCCGGCGACCCCCGCTGCAAGATCATGATCTGCATGGTCCGGACCAACCCGGACGCGCCGCCCCACCGGCAGCAGTCGATGATCCTCGTCCCCATGGACACGCCGGGGGTCGAGATCGTCGGCCCGATGCTGGTGTTCGGCGACGACCACGCGCCCCACGGCCACATGCACATCCGGCTGAGCAACGTGCGCGTGCCCCGGGAGAACATCCTGCTCGGCGAGGGCCGCGGCTTCGAGATCAGCCAGATGCGGCTCGGCCCCGGGCGCATCCACCACTGCATGCGCTCGATCGGCGCGGCCGAGCGGGCGCTGGAGATGATGGTCCGCCGGGGCCTGAGCCGGGAGGCGTTCGGCAAGCCCATCATCGCCCTGGGCAAGAACACCGAGCTCGTGTCCCGGGCCCGGATCGAGATCGAGGCGATGCGCCTCATGGTGCTGCGGGCCGCCAAGGCCATGGACCTCATGGGCAACGCCGAGGCCCGGGTCTGGGTCAGCGCGGTGAAGGCCATGGTGCCCGAGCGGGTCTGCCAGATCATCGACCAGGCCATCCAGATCCACGGCGCCACCGGCGTCTCGCAGTGGGTGCCGCTGGCCGACATGTACGCCAACATGCGCACGCTGCGCCTGGCCGACGGCCCGGACGAGGTGCACCACATGGTCGTCGGCCGCGCGGAGATCGCCCGCTACCAGACCTCGGCGTGACCGGCGGGCCCGACGACCCGGCGGCGCTCCTCGCGTTCGACCGCGACCACGTCTGGCACCCCTACGCGCCCATCCCCGCGACGACGACGCCGCTCGTCGTGCGGGGCGCGGAGGGCGTGCGCCTGCACGTCACCACGCCGGACGGCGACGAGCTCGAGCTGGTCGACGCCATGTCGTCGTGGTGGTCGGCCATCCACGGCTACCGGCACCCGGCGCTGGTGGCGGCGGTGACCGCCCAGGCGCAGGAGCTGAGCCACGTCATGTTCGGCGGGCTCACCCACCGGCCGGCCGTCGAGCTGGCCCGGCGGCTGGTCGAGCTCACCCCGGCGCCCCTCGACGCCGTGTTCTTCGCCGACTCGGGCTCGGTGGCGGTCGAGGTGGCGCTGAAGATGGCGCTCCAGCACTGGCGCTCGCTCGGCCGCCCGGCCAAGCGCCGGCTGCTGACGTGGCGGGGCGGCTACCACGGCGACACGTTGTTCGCCATGTCGGTGTGCGACCCGGAGGGCGGGATGCACGCGCTGTGGACCGACGTCGTCCCGGCGCAGGTGTTCGTCGGCGTCCCGCCCGCCGGGTTCGACGCCCCCCTCGACGACGCCTTCGTCGCCGAGCTGCGGGCGGCGGTGGCGGCCCACGCGGACGAGCTGGCGGCCGTCGTCGTCGAGCCGGTCGTCCAGGGCGCCGGCGGCATGCGCTTCCACAACCCCGGCTACCTCCGGGTGCTGCGGGAGCTGTGCGACGAGCACGAGGTGCTGCTGGTCTTCGACGAGATCGCCACCGGCTTCGGCCGCACCGGCCCGCTGTTCGCCGCCGAGTGGGCCGACGTCGCCCCCGACGTCATGTGCGTCGGCAAGGCGCTGACCGGCGGCATGCTGACCCTGGCCGCCACCCTCTGCACCCGCGAGGTCGCCGAGGGCATCGCCCGGGGCGAGGTCCCGGTGCTGGCCCACGGGCCGACGTTCATGGGCAACCCGCTGGCGTGCGCCGCCGCCCTGGCGTCGATCGACCTGCTGCTCGGCCGCGACCACCGGGCCGAGGTGGCCCGCATCGAGCGGGGCCTGCGGGCGGGGTTGGCGCCGGTCCGGGGCCGGCCCGGGGTGCGCGACGTGCGGGTCCTGGGCGCCATCGGGGTGGTCGAGCTCGACCACGACGTCGATGTGCCGGCGGCGACGGCGGCCGCCGTGCGGGCCGGCGTGTGGATCCGCCCGTTCCGCAACCTCGTCTACACGATGCCGCCCTACGTCTGCTCCGACGACGACGTCGCCCGCATCGCCGCGGCCCTGGACGCCGCCGCGGCCGCCGGCTGAGCGCCTAGCGTGCGACCGATGGACGTCCCGCGCGCCGAGATCGGGATGTGCTTCGACCGCACCTTCCCGCCCGCCCTCGTCCTCGACGTCGCCCGCCGCCTCGACCGCAGCGGCGCCCACCAGCTGTGGGTCATCGAGGACTGCTTCTTCACCGCCGGCGTCAGCCTGGCCGCGGCCGCCCTGGCGGTCACCGAGCGGCTCCGGGTCGGGCTCGGCATCCTCCCCGCCGTCGCCCGCAACCCGGCGATCACCGCCATGGAGATCGCCACGCTCGACGGGCTCGGGCCCGGCCGGGTGCTGCCGGGGATCGGGCACGGCGTGCAGCGGTGGATGGCGCAGATGGGCGCCCGCACGCCCTCGCCGCTGACGACGCTGGAGGAGGTCGTCACCGCGGTCAAGCGCCTCCTGGCCGGCGAGCGGGTGACGATGCGGGGCCGCCACGTCCGGCTGGAGGACGTCCAGCTCGACCAGCCGCCCGCCCTGGTGCCGCCGGTGCTCGCCGGCGTGCGGGGCCCGCGGTCGCTGGCGCTGGCCGGCCGGGTAGCCGACGGCGTCGTGCTGGCCGAGCCCGCGGGCCCGTCCTACGTCCGCTGGGCGCTGGAGCGGGCGGGGCGCCCCGAGGGCTTCCACGTCGCCACCTTCAGCGCCTTCTACGTCGCCCGCGACCGGGCCGACGCCCACCGCCGGATGGCGCCGTGGCTGGCCCGGCAGCTGTCCTCCCCGAGCCCCGGGCTGCGGGCGCTGCCCTTCTTCGACGACCTGGCGGCCCGGTTCGCCGAGCGGGGCGTCGACGGCCTGGCGACCATGCCGGCGGAGTGGTGGACCGAGCTCGGCCCCATCGGCACGCTCGACGACGCCCACGCCCACGTGGCCGCCCTGGAGGAGGCGGGGGTGGCGAGCATCGGGCTGTTCCCCGCCCCCGAGGTGGACGTCGCCCTGGCCCAGATCGACGACGTCGTCGCGCTCGCCCGCCGCTGACCGCCGGCCCCGGCCCGGGACCCGCACGCCGGGGCCGCGCCCCCACGTACGCTCGCGGCGGGCGCCGGCGCCCCGCCGGCGCCGACGGTCGGACGCCGAGGAGGGGGACGTGGAGCCGAGCGAGTTCCAGGGCCGCATCGGGCGCTACCACTGGGAGTCCGAGCCGTGGTGGCCACCCGAGCCCCGGCCCCCGGCGGGCGCACCGAACGTCCTGCTCGTCGTGCTCGACGACGTCGGGTTCGCCCAGCTGGGGTGCTTCGGCTCGGACATCGAGACGCCGACGTTCGACGCGCTGGCCGCCGAGGGCCTCCGCTACACCAACTTCCACACGACCGGCCTCTGCAGCCCCACCAGGGCCTGCGTGCTGACCGGCCGGAACCACCACCGCTGCGGCATGGGCCGCATCGTGGAGCTGCCGAGCGGGTTCCCCGGCTACGACGCCCGCATCCCCCGCTCGTGCGCGCTGCTGCCCGCCATGCTCACCCCCCACGGCTACGCCGCCTACGCCGTGGGCAAATGGCACCTCACGCCGGAGGAGGAGACGCACCTCGGCGCCCGTCGCGACCGCTGGCCGCTCGGGCGGGGCTTCGAGCGGTTCTACGGGTTCTTCGGGGGCGAGACCCACCAGTTCGTGCCGGCGCTGGTGCACGACAACCACGTCGTCGAGCCGCCCGGCCGCTACGAGGACGGCTACCACCTGACCGAGGACCTCGTCGACCGGGCCATCGAGCTCGTCGACGACCTGCGGCACGTGGACGTGGACAAGCCGTGGCTCCTCTACCTGGCCACCGGCGCCTGCCACTCGCCCCACCAGGTGCCGCCGGGGTGGCTGGAGCGCTACCGGGGCCGGTTCGACGGCGGCTGGGACCGCTGGCGGGAGGAGACCCTCGCCCGTCAGGTCGCGGCCGGCGTCGTCCCGCCCCACACCGAGCTGTCGCCCCGCCCCGAGTGGGTGCCGGCCTGGGACGACCTCTCACCGGACGAGCGCCGGGTCTACGCCCGCTACATGGAGGCCTTCGCCGCCTACCTCACCCACACCGACGCCCAGGTGGGCCGGCTGATCGACCGGCTGCGGGAGACCGGCGAGCTCGACCGGACGCTCGTCGTCGTCCTGTCCGACAACGGGGCGTCCTCCGAGGGCGGGCCGACGGGGTCGCTCAACGACGTGCGCCCGTGGAACGTGCTGCCCCGGACGGTGGAGGAGGCGATCGAGCGGATCGACGAGATCGGCGGGCCCCGGGTCCACAACAACTACCCCTGGGGCTGGACGGTCGCCGGCAACACGCCGTTCCGGCGCTGGAAGCGGGAGACCCACGAGGGCGGCGTCGCCGACCCGCTCATCGTGCGCTGGCCGGCGGGGATCGCCGACCCGGGCGGGGTCCGGCGCCAGTACGTCCACGCGATCGACATCGTGCCGACCGTGCTCGAGGTCGTCGGCGTCGACCCGCCGGAGGTCGTCGACGGCGTCCCCCAGCAGCCGCTCGACGGGGTCAGCTTCGCCTACACGTTCGCCGACCCCGAGGCGCCGGAGCGGCACACGACGCAGTACTACGAGATGTTCGGCTGCCGAGCCATCTACCACGAGGGCTGGAAGGCGGTCGTCTACCACCCGCTCCAGGACGAGGAGCCCGGGCTCGACCGCGCCGGCTGGGAGCTCTACGACCTGCGGGCCGACCCCTCCGAGTGCCACGACCTCGCCGCCGAGCGGCCCGAGCTGCTGCAGGCGCTGGTCGAGCGGTGGTGGGTCGAGGCCGCCCGCAACCACGCCCTGCCGCTCGACAACCGGCCGTTCTCCGACCTGGTGCTCGGGCGGCCGAAGCCGGTGGCGCCCCGCCGCCGCTACGTCTACCGGCCGCACCGGGCGCCGGTCCCCGAGATCGTGGCCGCCGACACGCGGAACCGGGCCCACACCATCACCGCGCACGTCGAGCTCGACGGGCGGACGGCGCCCCAGGGGGTCCTCGCCGTCCAGGGCTCGGTGCTGGGCGGCTGGTCGTTCCACCTCCTGCCGGGCGGCCGGCTGTGCTACGTCCACAACCTCTCGGGGTGGCAGCTGCACCGGGTGGAGGCCGACGTCGGCGACCGGCTGACGCCGGGGCGGCACACGCTGGCCTTCCGCTTCACCCCCGGGTCCGGGGGCGCGCCCCACCGCGGGGTGCTGCTCGTCGACGGCGAGGAGGTGGGCGCCGGGACGATCGAGCGCACGACCTGGGGCCGCTACTCGCTGACCGGCGCCGGCCTGACCGTCGGCTGGGCGCGCGACTTCTCCCCCGCCGACCGGGACTACCGGGGGGCCTTCCGGTTCACCGGCCGGATCGACCGGGTGGAGATCGAGGTCGAGGGCGAGCCGCAGGTGGACGCCGCCGCCGAGGCGCTGGACGCCATCGCCTCCCAGTGACGGCCGCGGGCCCGGCGGGGCCGCGGCCGGGTGACGGGTCCCGCTGCTCGTCTACTGTATACAGGATGAGCGCCGATCACCCGTACTCCACCGTCCGCCGGGTGGGCCCCGACCGCGGCTACCTCTCCGGCGTGCTCCCCTACCGCCCCGACGGCACCCTGGCGGAGGAGCCGGAGGAGGCGATCGACGCGGTCCTCGCGACCATGCGGGCCCGGCTCGAGGCGGCCGGGTTCACCCTGGCCGACGTCGTGAAGGCCACCGTCTTCCTCACCGACATGGGCTGGCTCCCCGCCCTCAACCGCGCCTGGGCGGCGGCCTTCGACGAGCCCCGCCCGGCCCGCAGCGCGGTCGAGGTCCGGGCCCTCCCCCGGGGCGCCCGCATCGAGGTGGAGGCGATCCTCGAGCGCACCGGCGGCACCGCGCCGGCGGCCTGATGGGCGGCCACCACCAGGGCGCGCTCGAGGTCATGGCCGAGCAGGTCACCGGCCGGGGCACGACCGGCGTGGTGACCGCGGCCGCCCCGCTGGCGGCGGCCCTGGGGGCCGAGGCGCTCCGGGCCGGCGGCAACGCCGCGGACGCCGCGGTGGTGGCGGCCCTGGCCGAGACCGTGCTGCTGCCGCCGAAGTGCGGGCTGGGCGGCGACCTCGTCGCCCTGCGCCTGCCGCCCGGGCGGGACGAGCCCGAGGTGCTGCTGGCCATCGGCGGCGCCCCCGCCGGCCTCGCCGACGCGGTCCGCCGCCGGGGCGCCCTGCCCGAGACGGGGCCGCTGTCGGTCGGCCCGCCCGCGGCGCCCGCCGGCTACGCCGAGCTCGCCGAGCTCGGCCGGTTCGACCGGGCCCGCCTGGCCGCGCCCGCGGCCCGGCTCGCCCGGGAGGGCGTCGTGTGGTCGTCGATCTGCGACTGGCTGGGGCGGGAGTCCGCCGACCTCGTCGCCGAGCACCAGCCCGACGGCTGCGCCTACATGCCCGGCGGCCGCCCCCTGGCGGCCGGCACGGTCGTGCGCCTCCCGGGGCTGGCCGACCTGCTGGACGAGTGGGTCGAGCGAGGGGCCGGCCTGTGGGAGGGCCCGGCAGGCGAGGCCGTCGTCGCCCGGGTCCGGGCGGCGGGCGGGGTGCTGGCGCCGGACGACCTCCGCCGCTTCGCCACCGCGAGCTGGGACGCGCCCGTCGCCGTGGAGGCGGCGGGGTGGCGGGTCCGGGCGACCCCGGCGCCGACCCACGGCCCGGCGCTGCTCGACGCGCTGGCGACGGCCGGCGGGCCGGCCGACCCCGGGCGGCTGCTCGGCGCGCTGCGGGCCGCGGTGGCCCGCCGGCGGGCGACGCTGGCCGACCCCCGGCCGGCGGGGACCTCGCTCGTCGCGGCGGTCGACGGCGAGGGCACGGTCGTGGCCGTCATGCACTCCAACAGCTACCCCCAGTTCGGCAGCGGCCTCGTCGTGCCGGAGTACGACCTGATCCTGGCCAACCGGGCCGGGCGGGGGTTCACGGCCGAGCCCGGGCACCCGAACTTCCCCGAGCCGGGCCGGCGGCCGGCGACGACCCTCCACCTGTGGGCGGCGGGGCCGGGCGGCGGACCGCCCCGGTTCGTGGGCGGGACGCCGGGCGGGGCCAACCAGGTGACCTGGAACCTCCAGCTGCTGGCCGACCTGCTCGGCGGCGAGGACCGCCCCGGCCACCTCGTGGCCCGGCCCCGCTGGGAGTGGTCGGCGGCCGACGACGGCCTGGTCGTCGAGGAGGGGTTCGCGCCCGCCGAGGTCGACCGCCTCCGGGCCGCCGCAGCCGGGCATGTCGCGACCGTCGGCCGCTGGGGGCTGCGCTGCGCCCAGCAGGTCGTGGTCGTGCCCGAGGGGGCGGCGAGCCCCCGGGTGGCGGCGGCCGACCCCCGCACGGTGGGGGCCGCGGTGCCCGTGTGACAGGCTCTGCCGCGTACTGTATACAGTCTGCATGACCTCGCCATCCTCCACCGGCGCCGAGACCGCCGCCCCCGGCCGCGACCTGCCCTGGCTG
>PKRH01000104.1 GCA_017577565.1 Thermoanaerobacterales bacterium
CGGTCGGGGGGGGTGGGCGGCGGCACCGGGCCCGGGCGGTCGCGCGGGCTGGTGTGCGGGCGGGGCCCGGTCGCCCCGCCGCCCTGCGGCCCGCCGCCCTCGGGCGACCCCGGGCCCCCGCCCGAGCCGTCGCCCGTGCCGTTGCCGCCCCCGCCGAGCAGCTCGGTCACGGCGGTGAGCGAGCCGGCCAGCCCGGCCAGCTCGGTGGGCACGACGATCTTCGTGGCCTGGCCGTCGGCCATGGCCGAGAGCGCCTCGAGGTACTTGATGGTGAGCAGCGCCGCGTCCGGCCGGGCCTCGTGGATGGCGTTGTAGACCGCGGTGATGGCGTCGGCCTCGCCCTGGGCCACCGTCTCCTGCCGGAACCGCTCGGCCTCGGCCACCTTCTGGATGGCCAGCGCCTCGCCCTCGGCCCGGAGGATCTGCTGCTGCTTGTCGGCCTCGGCCCGCAGGATGACCGCCTTCTGCTCGCCCTCGGCCCGGGTGATGGCGGCCTGGCGCTCGCCCTCGGCCTGGGTGACGACCGCCCGCCGGGTGCGCTCGGCCTTCATCTGCTCGTGCATCGAGTGCATGACGTCCGGCGGCGGGTCGATGCGCTGGATCTCGACCCGGCCGACGCGCACGCCCCACTTGTCGGTGGCGTCGTCGAGGATCGTCCGCAGCTCGCTGTTGATCTTGTCCCGGGAGGTCAGCGCCTCGTCGAGCTGCATGTCGCCGATGAGGTTGCGCAGGTTGGTCTGCGCCAGCTTGGTGACCGCCAGCATGAAGTTGGCGACGTTGTAGACGAGCTTCTGCGGCTCGGTGGGCTCGTAGTAGACGACCGCGTCGACCGAGACGACGACGTTGTCCTCGGTGATGACCTCCTGGGGCGGCACGTCGACGACCTGCTCCCGCATGTCGACCAGCCGCAGGGTCTGGAACCAGGGGATGATCAGGTGCAGCCCCGGGTCGACGGTCTGCTTGTACTTGCCGAGCTGCTCGATGAGGCCCTTCTGGTAGGGCCGGACGATGCGGACGCCGGCCAGGACGTACACGAACAGCACGATCGTGACGATGGCGAAGACGATCACGACGGCCATGGGCGCTCCTCTCGTCGGTGGCGGCTCACGGCGCCTCGGACGACCCGGCGGCGCCGGGGGGTTCCAGCGGGGGCGGGACCGCCGCGTCGGCGGTCACCACGAGGCGGGTGCCCTGGATGTCGGCCACCCGGACGGTCGTGCCCGCGGGGATGGCCGAGCCGTCGGTCGACTGCGCCCGCCACTGCTCGCGCTCGACCCGGACCATGCCCAGCTCGCTGCCGCCCGGGATGTCCTCGATCACCGTCGCCCGCATGCCCACCAGCCGGCGGGCGCCCACGCCCTGGTCGAGCGCGCTGCGGTCGAGCCGGCGGGCGAGGGGGCGGAGCGCCACCAGCACCGCGATCGACACGGCCACGAAGGCCACCCACTCGACGGCGACGCCGATGCCGGCGAAGGCGAGCACCGCGGCGACCAGCGCCCCGACGGCGAACGGCAGGAGGAAGAACGAGCCGGTTGTGACGATCTCGCCGACGGCGAACACCGCGCTGCCGACGATCCAGACCCAGCGCCACTCCTCCGGTGATTCCATGACCCCCTCGGCTCTCTCGGGGCGTCGACGACCTGCCGCCAGCGGCAATCTACCCAACGGGATGGTGATCGACGGCCACGCGGGCGCGCGATCCGGTGACGAAACGTGTGGCTGTGGCGCCGCGGACCGCCGGTAGCGTGGCGGGCGATGTCCGATCGACTCACCCTGCTGACGGTCCACGCCCACCCGGACGACGAGTCGTCCAAGGGCGCCGGCACGGTGGCGCGCTACCACGACGAGGGCGTCCGCACCGTGCTCGTCACCTGCACCGGTGGCGAGGCCGGCGACATCCTCAACCCGGCCATGGACCGCCCCGAGGTGGCCGCCGACCTGCCGGCCGTCCGCCGGCGGGAGCTGGCCCGGGCGGCCGAGATCATCGGCTACGACGAGGTCGTGCTGCTCGGCTACCGCGACTCCGGCATGCCGGGCACGCCGGCCAACGAGCACCCCGACGCCTTCGCCAACGCCCCGCTGGACGAGGCGGTGGGGCGCCTGGTCGCCGTCATCCGCCGCGAGCGGCCCCAGGTGATCGTCACCTACCCCGACGACCAGAGCGGCTACCCCCACCCCGACCACCTGCGGGTGCACGACATCTCGGTGCTGGCCTTCGAGCAGGCCGGCGACCCCGACGCCCACCCCGAGGCGGGCGAGCCGTGGCAGCCGCTGAAGCTCTACTACTCGGTCTGGTCGCGCAAGCGCATGGAGCAGATGCACCAGCGGTTCCAGGAGCTGGGCCTCGAGTCGCCCTTCAGCGACGAGTGGTTCGAGCGGCCGTCGCAGGACCACCGGATCACGACGTCGATCTCCCTGGACGGCTACAACGAGGTGCGGCTCGACGCGCTGCTGGCCCACGAGACCCAGATCGACCCCGCCTCGCCGTTCTGGTTCGGCCTGCCCCGCCACGAGCTGGCGGCCATCCACCCCTACGACGACTACATCCTGGCCCGGAGCCTGGTCGACACCGAGCTGCCGGAGGACGACCTGTTCGCCGGGATCCGCCAGCCGGCCGACAGCCGCTGACCCGGCGCCGGCCGGGCGGCCGGTCGCCGCCGTCCGGTCCGTCGCCCCGTCGCCGACGTGGTGGGTCAGCGCCGCCGCTCGCTGCGCTGGAGTTCGCGCAGCTCGCGGTAGCCGATGAGCACGGCACCGACCCGGTCGAGCAGGGGCCGCAGGCCCCGCTCGTCGACCAGGAGGTCGTGGTCGTCGACCCGGCCGGGCCAGTCGGGCGTCTGGGCCCGCAGCTCGGGCGTGTCGATGGCGGGGCGGGCGTGGACCTCGGTGACCCCGGGCGGCAGGTCCTGCAGGACCCGCTCGATGGCCCGCCGGCTGCCCACCCGCCGCAGGCGGGTGAAGTGGTCGGGGAAGACGATGCCCTCCTCGGCGGCCAGGCTGCGGAACGGGAACCCGATGCGGCGCTCGGCCTCGGGGCCCGGCAGCCGGATCGGCAGGTCGAACTCGATGGCCAGGTCGAGGTAGATGTCGAAGAACTCGGGCTTGCCCTGCAGGACGCCGAGGTGGCTGTCCAGGTGGCTGACGTCGAAGCCCCAGAGGATGGCCCGCTCGACCTGGGCCCGCAGCTCGCGCCGGGCCTCGTCGAGGTCGGCGTGGTCCCACAGGTCGGCCACCGTGCGGGGGAAGCCGCCGTCGCCGTCGAGCAGCGACGGGGCGTGGGTGATCGGGCCCCAGCGGTAGAGGTCGTGCTCGGCGTTGAGCGTGAGCTCGACGCCGATGTCCTCGCCCCGGTAGCGGGACGCCGCCTCCCGGGCCCAGGGGCAGGGGACCATGAGGCTGGCGCTGGTGGCGATGCCGTCGCGCAGCGCTTCGTAGACGCCGACGTTGGCCGCGTGGCTGGAGCCGAGCTCGTCGCAGGTGACGATGAGCAGCCGGGCGTCGGGGTCGTGTCCGAGGCGTTCGGCGAGCGAGGCCATCGGCTCGACACTACTGGCGACCGCCGCCGGTGACGCCGTCCGGTGCCGTCGCGGGCCCGGCGACGTGCGGCCCGCCGCAGGCGCCCCACAGGCCGAGGCCCGCGCTGCGGGCCGCCTGCTCGGCCCGCTCGATGTCGGGCCGGAGGGCGGTGTTGGGCGGGAGGTGGCGCTCGGCGGCGAACCCGTCGGCCACCAGGCTGACGTTGACGACGAGGCCGTCGGAGGCCCGGTGGACGTAGGCGAGCAGCCGGTCGTAGACGTCGCGGGGCTCGACGTCGCGGACCAGCCGCACCTCCGTGCCCGGCGGCAGCAGCTCGCGCAGGCGGGCGGACGCCTCGGGGCCGTAGCACTCGACGGGCGCGTCGCGGTCGACGGTCTCGGGCGTGTCGATGCCGATGAGCCGGACGGTCGCCTCGCGGCCGCCGAGGTCGACGACCAGCGTGTCGCCGTCGACCACCCGGACGACGGTGGCCGCCCCGCCGGTCGGCCGCCCGCCGTCGGGCGGGGGCGCCAGCAGGACGAGCGCCGCGCCCGCCAGCAGCGCGGGCACGACGGCGAGGGCGAGGGATCGGGTGGCTGGGCTGGGCACGGGCGGGCCTCCGGTGCCGGGCTGCTCGGGGGCGGCGCCAGCCGCGAGCCGCGCCGGCGGTGGGGCGCCGCCGGGGGTGGACCCCCGTGGCGCGGCCGGGCCTGGCGCGGCGCCACGGGGGGCGATGCGTGATCGTCGCCGGCCCTCCCGAGGGGCCGGTGGCGGGCCGGGTGGGGCGCACCCACCCGGCCCGGTCGAGGTCAGACCCGCTCGATGATGGTGCCGGTGCCGAGGCCGCCGCCGCAGCACATGGAGATGAGCGCGGTCGACAGGTCGGCCCGCTCGAGCTCGTGCACCGCCTTGGTCATGAGGAACGTGCCGGTGCAGCCGAGCGGGTGGCCGAGGGCGATGGCGCCGCCGTTGGGGTTGGTGCGCTCGAGGTCGGCGCCCACCTCGCGCTGCCAGGCCAGCACGACCGAGGCGAAGGCCTCGTTGATCTCGAACAGGTCGATGTCGTCGATCGACATGCCGGTGCGCTCGAGCAGCCGCTGGGTGGCGTCGATGGGACCGGTGAGCATGAGCACGGGGTCGACGCCGACCAGGCAGGTGTCGACGACCTTGGCCCGGGGCCGCAGGCCGAGCGCCCGGGCCTTCTCGGCGGTCATCATCAGCACGGCCGAGGCGCCGTCGCTGATCTGCGACGAGTTGCCGGCGGTGTGCACGCCGTTCTCGCGGGCGACCGGCTTGAGGTTGGCCAGCGCCTCGAGCGAGGTCTCGCGCAGGCCCTCGTCGCGCTCGACCCGGTGGGTGGTGCCGGTGGGGTTGCCCTCCTCGTCGACGTCGGGGGCGTCGACCGGCATGACCTGGGAGTCGAAGCGGCCCTCGGCCCACGCGGTCGCGGCCCGCTGCTGCGAGAGCAGGCCGAACTCGTCGGTGTCGGCCCGGGTGATGCCCCACTTGTCGGCGATGCGCTCGGCGCCCTCGAACTGCGAGGTGAACTCGTAGCGCCCGAAGTAGGTCTTGGGGATGGGCACGCCGAGGCCGAGCTTCTTCGACGAGTTGGACCCGATCGGCACCCGCGACATCAGCTCGACGCCGCAGGCGACGGCCACGTCGACGACGCCCGAGGCGATGAGGCTGGTGGCCAGGTTGGTGGCCTGCTGCGACGACCCGCACTGGGTGTCGACCGTCGTGGCCGGCGTGGTGAGGGGCAGCCCGGCGGTGAGCCAGGCCGTGCGCCCGATGTTGAACGACTGCTCGCCCACCTGGCTGACGCAGCCGGTCACCACCTGCCCCACCTCGGTGGGGTCGATGCCGGCGCGGTCGACGAGCTCGCGCAGGACGGTGGCCAGCAGGTCGGCGGGGTGGACCGTGGACAGGCCACCGTTGCGGCGGCCGATCGGGGTGCGGACGGCTTCGACGATCACGACATCGGTCATGGGCTCAACCTAGGGGCAGGGTGGGGACCTTGTCAGCCGGAAGCTGACCGCGGGTCAACGCCGTGACCGGGGCCGCAGCGCTTCGAGGACGAGGAGGAGGATGACCGAGCCGAGCAGTGCCACCAGCACCGAGGCGAGGTCGAACTCGTCGAGGGGCGGCTCGTCGTCGAGCGCGAGGCGGTAGAGGGCACCGCCGACGAGGGCGCCGGCCACGCCGATCGCGATGGTGGTCAGGCAACCACGGTGCGGGGCGCCGGTGATCCACCGGGCCAGCGCCCCGGCGACGAACCCCACCACCAACCACCCGAGGATGCTCATGACGGGGCGGAAGGTTAGTGCCGGTGGGGCGGGCGACCGTGCCGGGCCGTCGGGACCGTGGCGGTCAGGCGGCGGCCCGGCCCGTCCGAGGGTCCCCGTCGCGCCGCCGGGGTGGGGAGGCGTCGTGGTCGGCGTCGGGCGGCTGCCCCCGCGACCGGCGACCCCGCCGGAGCGCCTCGCGGGCCTGGGCCACGCCCTTGCGACCGATGGCCCGGGTGCGCTCGTCGAGCCGCCAGGGCCGGGGGTTGTCGATGAGCCGGAGCTGGGCGTTCGCTGCGTTCATGGGCTCATCATCGGGGCGGGGTGTGACAGTTTCGGGAGGGCGGGCGGCCCGGTCCCGCACGGGGCGTGCCGGCCCCCGCACGCCGTCGGCCGCCCGGGGTCAGTGGGGGCCGGTCAGGCGCAGCCCCACGACGCCGGCCACGATCAGGCCCAGGCACAGCAGCCGGGTGGGGGAGGCCGGGTCGCCCCGGAGGATGCCGACCACCGCCGTCCCCAGGGCACCGATGCCCACCCACACCGCGTAGCCGGTGCCGATGGGGATGGTCTCGGTCGCCCGGGCGAGGCCGTACATGCTGGCCGCCAGGAGCAGGACGAACGCCGCGGTGGGCGCGGGCCGCGTCAGGCCCTCCGTCGAGGGCAGCACCGAGGCCCACGCGACCTCCAGCAGCCCGGCGACGACGAGCAGGGCCCAGGACATGCGTGCCCTCCGGCGGCCGCCCCGCGGCTCACACCGGTGCGCCCGGGGCCACCAGCGGCCACGGGCGCTCGCGCTCGACGACCAGGGCCAGGTCGAGCAGCAGGGCGTCCTCGTGGTGCCGGCCGATGATCTGCATGCCGACGGGCAGGCCGTCGACGGTGCCGGCCGGGACCGAGATCGCCGGGTTGCCGACGATGTTGGCCGGGATCGTCAGCGCGCCGTTGTTCTCGGGCCCGACCTGCCGGTCGCCCACCCGGGTGTTGAGCGTCACCTCGGCCGGGAAGGCGACGTCGGGGTTGGTCGCGCAGATGATGACGTCGACCTGGTCGAACACCTCGGCCATGCGCTCGTTGGCCTCGGTGCGCTGCCGCTCGCAGGCGGCCGCGATCGACAGGTCGAAGGTGTCGTCGGCCAGCTGCATGCCGAAGGCCATCTCGAGGGTCATGTCGTCCTTGCACCCGGGCCAGCGGTCGCCCAGCGCCCGGCGCAGCTGGGCCAGGTTGGTCATGGCCCACTCGAAGCCGAGGCCCGGCAGCCGCACCGGCACGTCGACGAGCCGCAGGCCGGTGTCGCGGGCCAGCGCCTCGCCGGCCTCCCGCACGACCTCCTCGACCTCGGGGCGCACGACCGCGCTGCCGAGGTCGGGGGCGATGACCGCCCGCAGACCCCGCAGGTCGCGGGTGCCGAGGTCGCGCTCCCAGCCGTCGACCCGGGGGAGGCTGTAGGGGTCGCGGGAGTCGTAGCCCGAGCACACGTCGAACCACCGGGCGACGTCCCGCACCGACCGGGCCAGGCACCCGACGACGACGGTCATCGGGGCGATCTCCGTGCGGGGGCCCCGGGGGATGCGCCCGGCGGTGCCCTTCATGCCCACCAGCCCGCAGAACCCGGCCGGGATGCGGATCGAGCCGCCGCCGTCGCCGCCGGTGGCGATGGGCAGGAGCCCGCCGGCCACGGCGGCCGCCGAGCCGCCGGACGACCCGCCGGCGGTGCGGCCGTGCGCCCAGGGGTTGTGGGTCACCCCGTGCAGGCGGCTGACGCTGACGTTGAGCCCGCCGAACTCGCTCGCCGTGGTCTGGCCGACCTTGACGGCGCCGGCCGCCTCCAGGCGCTCGACCATCGTCGAGGTGTGGTCGGCCACCCGGTCGGCGAACACCAGGCTGGCCTCGGTCGCCGGCCACCCGGCGACGGGCTCCAGCTCCTTGACGCCGATGGGCACACCGCCGAACGGCAGCGACACGTCGGCCGACTCGGCCGCGGCCCGGGCGCCCTCCTCGTCCACGAAGCACACCGCGTTGAGGCCGCTCCGCTCGATCGCGGCCAGGACGGCCTCGAGCTCCTCCGTCGGCTTGCGCTCGCCCGCCCGGTAGGCGTCGACGAGCGAGCAGGCGTCCCCCAGCCACGGCGTGTCCGTCATGCCCTGCAGTCTGGCCGACGGGTGCCCGGCCCCGCACCCGGGACCGGCGGGCGCGGCCCCGGCGACCACGGAGGGTACGGCCCGCTCTGGCGGCCACCGCAGGGCGTGTGCCTACAGTCCCCGCCGATGGACGCGCGCACCTGGCTCGGCCTGGAGCCCACCCACAACCCCATGCGCTGGGTGCTCCCCGTCACCCCCGCCATCTCGACCCCCGGCCCCTTCCTGTTCGGGGGCTGCGCCCTGGGTGCCGCCATCGCCGCCCTTGAGGAGACGAGCGGCCGGCCGGTCATCTGGGCGACGGCCCAGTACCTGTCCTACGCCCACCCGCCGTCGGTGCTGGACATCGACGTCACCCTGGCGGTCGAGGGCCGGAGCATCACCCAGGGGCGGGTCGTCGGCCACGTGGCCGACCGCGAGATCCTGACCGTCAACGCCGCCCTCGGCAGCCGCGAGCTCGACGAGGCCGGCGTGTGGGTCGAGCGGCCCGAGGTGCCGCCCCCGGAGGAGTGCCCCCGCCGCCCGCCCCGGCTGCCCGGCGTCGAGTCGATCCAGAACCGCATCGACCTGCGCCTGGCCAACGCCCGGAGCTGGGAGGAGCTCGAGGGGAACCCGATGCCGGGCGGGCGCTCGCAGCTGTGGGCCCGCATGCCCGACCTGCTCGACCTGTCCTCGGGGGCCAGCCTCGCCATCCTCGGCGACTACGTGCCCTTCGGCATCGGCCAGGCGCTCGGCCGGAACGGCGGCGGCAACAGCCTCGACAACACGCTGCGCGTCTACCGGCTGGTGCCGACCGAGTGGGTGCTGCTCGACATCCGCATCCACGCCGTCGCCAACGGCTTCGGCCACGGCGTCGTCCACCTGTGGGCGGAGGACGGCACCCTGCTCGCCACCGCCAGCCAGTCGACGATCGTGCGGCTCGTGCCCCCGGGCACGACGCTCGCCTCGCTACGGGCCGCCCGCGACGGCAGCGACGAGGACGCCGGGTAGCCGGGCGACCCCGGCCCCGGGCCGGGCGACCGGACGTGACCCGGGGTCAGGATCCGGGGCGCCGGGTGTGACACCATCCGTCCATGCAGCGCTACGGCATGACCATCCCCTTCGACGGCGTCCCCCTGCACGAGCAGCGCGACTGGATCGTCGAGCTCGCCGACCTCGGCTACACGGACGTGTGGTCGTCGGAGGCCAACGGGGCCGACGCCTTCACGCCGCTGGCGCTGGCCGCGGCCTGGGCGCCGTCGCTGCGCCTGGGCACCGCCATCGTCCCCGCCTTCACCCGCGGGCCGGCCCTGCTGGCCCAGAGCGTCGGCACGCTGGCCCAGGCCGCCCCCGGGCGCCTGGCGCTGGGCGTGGGCACCTCGTCGGACGTCATCGTCGAGCGCTGGAACGGCATCCCGTTCGAGAAGCCGTACCAGCGCACCCGGGACGTCGTGCGCTTCCTGCGGACCGCCCTCACCGGCGAGAAGGTGACCGCCGACTACGAGACCTTCTCGGTGCGGGGCTTCCGGCTCGGGGTCCGGCCGCCCGAGCCCGTGCCCATCCTCGTCGCCGCCCTGCGGGAGGGGATGCTGCGCCTCGCCGGCCGGGAGGGCGACGGGGCGATCATCAACTGGCTGTCGGCCGAGGACGTCGCCACCGTCGCGCCCATCGTGAAGGAGGCCGCGGGCGGCGAGGAGCGGGAGATCGTCGCCCGCATCTTCGTGGCGCCCACCGACGACGCCGAGGCCGTGCGGGGCATGGGCCGCTACGCCATCGCCGCCTACCTGAACGTGCCCGTCTACGCCGCCTTCCACGAGTGGCTGGGGCGGGGCGACCGGCTCGCCGAGATGTGGCGGCTGTGGAAGGAGGGCGACCGCAAGGGCGCCCTGGCCGCCATCCCCGACTCGGTCGTCGACGAGCTGATCGTCTGGGGCCCGCCCGAGGCCTGCCGCGAGCACCTGCAGCGCTACGTCGAGGCGGGGGTGACGACCCCGGTCATCGCGCTGATGCCGTTCGGCATCGACGCCCGCCAGGCGATGCGCGACCTGGCGCCCCGGTGACCCGGCCCCGGGTGGGGGCAGCCCCACCCGGGAGACGCAAGGGAGCCGCATGTCCCCCGCAAGCGGGGCTCCGTAGGGTCGCCCCATGGCCTCCCACCGCGGTCCGTGGCGCCGGCCACGGGGGAATCCCCGATGTCCCTGTGGCGGCGAGCCACGTAGCGTGTTGCCCATGCCCCCCAGCTCGTCGCCCCGGCCCCAGCGAGCGTCGGCATGATCACGCTCGACTTCCTCGCCGACCTGGCGGCGCTGGCGTACCTCCTCGTCCTGGTCCTCGCCGCGTTCGACGTCGTCTTCCCCGTCCTGCCCAGCGAGTCGGCGATCATCCTGGGCGGCGTCCTCGCGTACCAGGGGCGGCTCCACGCGGTGCCCCTGCTGCTGTGCGGCGCGGCGGGCGCGGTCGCCGGCGACCACCTGTCGTACTCGATCGGGCGCTGGACGCAGCGGGGGCGGCCCCAGCCCCGCCTCGGGCGGGACGGGCGGACGCTGGGCAAGGCCGAGCGGCTGCAGGTGTGGGCGGGCACGCAGCTGGATCGCCGGGGGCCGTCGCTGCTGGTCGTCGCCCGCTTCATCCCCGGCGGCCGCACCGCCAGCACCTTCATGGCCGGCCGTACGGCCTACCCGCTGCGCCGGTTCACCCCGGTGACGATCTTCGCCGGCCTGCTGTGGGCCTCGTTCGCCACCATGCTCGGCTACATCGGCGGGGAGGCGTTCGAGGAGCAGACCCTGCTGGCCACCGGTCTGGGCATCCTGATCGCCGTCGCCTTCGCCACGTTGATCGAGCTCGTCCTGTCCCGCCTCAACGGACGGGGCGACGGCAGCAACGGCGGGACCACGACGCCCGAGGCCGGCGGGTCGACGAGCGGCTCGGACGACCTCGCCGCCTGACGGCGGCCGGGCGCCCCCGCCCGGGTGCGGCTGGAGGTCGACCCGGGCCCCCGCCCTACAGTCGGCGCCATGGCAGAGGGCGCACTGGAGCTGGCGGACCGTCTGTGGCGGGGCGAGGCCTCGGTCACCGAACACCACCCGGTGAGCGGCCACCTCGGGCTGGAGGAGGTGGCGCCCGGCACCGCCTTCGTCGCCAGCTTCGGCAACATCAGCGCCTTCGCGACCGACGGCCGCCTCGTCCTCGTCGACACCGGCACCCACGTGCTGGCGGCCACCAACCACGCCGACATCCGGCGCTGGACCGACCTGCCCCTCGAGGCCGTCGTCTACACCCACGGCCACATCGACCACGTCATGGGCATCGGGCCCTTCGAGCAGGAGGCGGCCGACGCGGGCCGGTCCCGGCCCCGGGTCGTGGCCCACGAGCTGGTGCCGGCCCGCTTCGACCGCTACGAGCTGACCGCCGGCTACAACGGCGTGATCAACGCCCGCCAGTTCGGCATGCCGGGGTTCCGGTGGCCGGTCGACTACCGCTACCCGGACGAGACCTACCGGGAGCGGCTCGACCTCGAGGTGGGCGGCGAGCGGTTCGAGCTCCACCACGGCAAGGGCGAGACCGACGACCACACCTGGGTGTGGGTGCCCGGCCGGCGCACCCTGTGCTCGGGCGACCTGTTCATCTGGGCGACGCCCAACTGCGGCAACCCGCAGAAGGTGCAGCGCTACCCGCGGGAGTGGGCGGCCGCGCTGCGGGAGATGGCCGCGCTCGAGCCCGAGGTCCTGCTGCCCGGCCACGGCTGGCCGATCGTCGGCGCCGACCGGGTGCGCCAGGCGCTGACCGACACCGCCGACCTGCTCGACCACCTGGTGACCGAGACGCTGGCCCTCATGAACGAGGGCGCCCGGCTCGACGAGATCGTCCACACGGTGCGGGCGCCGGCCCACCTGCTCGACCGCCCCTACCTGCGCCCCGTCTACGACGAGCCCGAGTTCGTCGTGCGGACGGTCTGGCGCCTCTACGGCGGCTGGTACGACGGCAACCCCGCGCACCTCAAGCCGGCGCCGGACGCCGCGCTCGCCCGGGAGCTGGCGGCGCTGGCCGGTGGCGCCCGGGCGCTGGCCGAGCGGGCCGAGGCGCTGGCGGCCGAGGGCGACCTGCGCCTGGCCGGGCACCTCGCCGAGCTGGCCGCCCAGGCCGCGCCCGACGACCCCGGCGTGCACCGGGTGCGGGCCGAGGTGTTCGGCCGGCGGGCGGCCGAGGAGCTGTCGACGATGGCCAGGGGCGTGTTCTCGTGGGCGGCCGAGGAGTCGCGGGCCCGCCTCGCCGAGCTCGAGGGCTGAGCGGGGCGCTCAACCGCCGTCGGCCAGGCGGGCCGCCGCCCGCAGGTGGTCGGCCAGCTCGCCGAGCGGCGTGCGGGCGTTGAGGCCGCTGGTCGAGGGCATGAGGTAGACGGGCACGCCCCCGAGCCCCTCGGGCTGGACGCCGGGGCGGGCCCGCCGGTCGACCGCGGCCCGCCAGCCCGCGAGGCCGACGACGCACAGCGCGCCCGGCCGCAGCCACCGCACCAGCCGCTCGACCCGGGCGAGGCCGGCCCGGTACTCCTCGGCGGTCAGCTCGGCGGCGGCCACCGTGGCCCGCTTGACGAGGTCGGTCATGCCGACGCCGTGGTCGCGCAGCGCCCGGTCGGGCGACCGGTCGACGGTGACGATCCCGGCGGCGAGCGCGGCCGGCCAGAAGCGGTTGCCCGGCCGGGCGAAGCCGACCCCGGCGTCCGCGGCGTAGAGGCTGGGGTTGAGGCCGCAGACGAGCAGCCGCATGCCGGGACCGACCGTGTCGGGGAGCGACCGGGCCCGCCGGGCCCGCGCGGCGAGCCGCCCGGGCCCGGGTGGGGCCGGGGAGGCCGGCGACGGGCCGTCCCCGTCGCCGCCGGCGGGCGCGGGGCGACCGGCCGGCACGCGGTCCAGCGCCTCGACGGTGAAGCCCGCCCCGACCAGCAGGTCGACGAGCGCGCCCGGCCGCCACCGGGTGCCCCCGACCGGGCCGGCGGAGCCGCCGTCGCCACCGTCGCCGTCCGCGGCGACGGCCAGCTCCAGGGTGGCGCCGACGGCGAGGGCCCGGTGGGCCCCGGCCAGCGCCATCGGCACGTCCTCCGGCCGCAGGCGCC
>PKRH01000105.1 GCA_017577565.1 Thermoanaerobacterales bacterium
GGTGAACGCCTTGCGACGGACGGCCGACGCCCGACAGGCGTCGAGTGTGTCTCGACAGAGCCACGCTCCGCGACCAGGCAGTGTACGGCCCTCGACCGGGTTTCCGTCGGGCCCACGCACGAACCGGACCAGCTCCGACTGCGGCCGCCGCCGGCGGCACCCGATGCAGGTGCGGATCGGCTCGCCGATGGCCTCAGCCCTCGTCGTCGGACCCGTCGGCACCGGCCGCAGCCGTGTCGGCCACGGCATCCCCGTCGCCCTCGGGCGCCCGCTCCTCGGGCGCCCCCTCCTCGGGCGCGCCCGCCTCGGGCTCGGCCTCGACCTCGGTCGACTCGGCCTCCGGCGCGACCGCCTCGGCGTCGCCCTCGGCACCGGCGTCGCCCTCGGCGGCGACCGCGGCCTCGGGCTGGACGCCCTCGGCGACCGCGGCCTCCCAGTCCTCGGCCGACAGCGCCGGGCCGCCCTCGGCCGGCTGCCAGACCTGCTCGCCGGTCTCGGGGTCGACCACCCACTCGCCCTCGGCCCACTCCTGCTGGGCGTAGGCCTCCTCCTCGGCGAGCTGGCTCTCGCTCTTGATGTCGACGCGCCAGCCGGTCAGCCGGGCGGCGAGGCGGGCGTTCTGGCCCTCCTTCCCGATCGCCAGCGACAGCTGGTAGTCGGGCACGATGACCTCGGCGACCCCGGTGTCCTCGTGGATGCGGACCTCCTTGACCTTGGCCGGCGACAGCGCCTTGGCCACGAACTCGTAGGGGTCGTCGCTGTAGGGGACGATGTCGATCTTCTCGCCCCGCAGCTCGTTGACCACCTGCCGCACCCGGGCGCCGCGGGCACCGACGCAGGCGCCGACCGGGTCGACGTTGGGGTCGTTCGACCACACCGCGATCTTCGTGCGGTGGCCGGGCTCGCGGGCGCAGGCCTTGATCTCGACGACGCCGTCGGCGATCTCCGGCACCTCGAGCTTGAACAGCTCCAGCACGAGGCCCGGGTGCGTCCGCGACACGACGATCTGCGGGCCGCGCGCGGTCCGCCGCACCTCGACGATGTAGGCCTTCAGCCGGGTGCCGGGCTCGGGGCGCTCGTGCGGGACCTGCTCGGCCTGCGGCAGCAGCGCCTCGACGGGGCCCAGGCTGAGCAGCGTGTAGCGGCTGTCGCCCTGCTGGACGGTGCCGGTGACGATGTCGCCCTCGCGCCCCGCGTACTCCTCGTAGCGCAGCTCCCGCTCGGCCTCGCGGATGCGCTGGGTCATGACCTGGCGGGCCGTCTGGGCCGCGATGCGGCCGAAGTCCTGGGGCGTCACGTCGAGCTCGGGCCCGTAGGGCTCGCCGTTCTCGTCGAGCTCCTGCGCGTACACGCGGATGTCGAAGTTGGTCGGGTCGATCGTCACCCACGCGTACTCGTAGGCGCCCGGCATGCGCTTGTAGGCCGACTCCAGCGCGTCGGCCAGGGCGGCCATCAGGGTGTCGACCGAGATGCCCTTCTCGGCGGCGAGCGCCTGCAGCGCCTCCATCATCTCGCTCATGACCTGTGATCCCTCTTCTCGTTGCTGGTGCCCCGGGAACGCCCGCCGGTCGTCCGCTTCCCTCGGCGGGTCCGACCCGGCTTGCCCGCCGTGTCGCCGGGCCCCCAGTCGAAGACCGTCCGGGCCCGCTCGATCTCGTCGTAGCTGATCTGCCGCTCCGTCGGGGTGCCGTCGTCGTCGACGCCGGTGCGCACGACGATGCCCTCGTCGTCGGCGGCGACCAGCTCGCCGGTGACGCGGCGCTCGCCCGGCGTGCCCGGCACGGTGCGGACCTTGACCGTCTCGCCCACCGCGCGGGCGAAGTGCTCGGGGGTGCGCAGCCGCCGTTCGAGGCCCGGGCTCGTCACCTCGAGGGTGTAGGCCCCGGCGATCGGGTCGGCCTCGTCGAGCGCGCGCGAGACGACGCGGGTGGCCGCGGCGAGCGCGTCCAGGTCGACGCCGCCGGGCCGGTCGACGACGACCCGCAGCACGGGCCCCGACATCTCCACGTCGTAGAGGTCGATCTGTCGCTCGGTCAGGAGGGGCAACACCACTTCACGTACACGATCCGTGACGCTCATCGGTTGCTCCTCCTTCCCTCATACGAAAGGCGTGGGCCGAAGCCCACGCCTTCGCTCGACACGTGCTCGAACGGTGACGACGTCCTATCCGAAGCGATGCGGACACCAAAGTATAACCGCCGTCCGGCGGCCACCGTCGGTGAGCAGGGCCGGGTCGCAGCGTGAGGTCAGTAGGCGCGGGCGACGACGGCGACGAGGTCCGGCTCGTCCTCGCTCGGGGGCAGCGACCCGTCGGGACCCATGAGGCACCGCACGGTGACGCCCCGCTCGGCCAGGCGCGCCTCGCCCTCGCCCCGCACGACGTCCCACGGCAGCCGGGCGAAGCCGGTCTGGGCCGCCTCGGCCGCCTCGTCGACGGTCGTCACGTCGGTCGTCGCCGCGTCCCGCCGGGCCGTGGCCGCCGCCAGCAGGTCGACCTGGATGCGGTCGAGCAGCTCGCGCACCCGGGCCACCGCCCGGTCGAGCGGCACCTGGGACTTCTCGCCGGTGTCCCGCCGGACGACGGTGACCGCCCCGGCGGCGAGGTCGCGGGGGCCCAGCTCGAGCCGCACCGGGACGCCCTTCAGCTCCCAGTCGGTGGCCCGCCGCCCGAAGCTGACCGAGGTCCGGTCGTCGACCCGGGCGCGCACGCCCGCGGCGGCCAGCTCGTCGGCCAGCGCGGCGACCCGCTCCCCCGCGCCGTCGGCCTCCTTGACCAGCACGACCACGGTCTGGATGGGCGCGAGCAGCGGCGGGACCACCAGCCCGCCGTCGTCGCCGTGGGTCATGATCAGCCCGCCGATCATGCGGGTGGTCGACCCCCACGACGTCGTCCAGCAGTACTGCGTCTCGCCCGCCGCGTCGAGGTAGGTGATGTCGAAGGCGCGGGAGAAGTTCTGGCCGAGCTCGTGGCTGGTGCCCATCTGGAGGGCCTTGCCGTCCCGCATCATCGCCTCGAGCGTCATCGTGTTGATGGCGCCCGCGAACCGCTCGGACGCGGTCTTGCGCCCCACCAGCACCGGGATCGCCAGCACGTTGACCATGAAGTCCTCGTAGACCTCCCGCAGGATGCGGGTGGCGTAGGCGGCGGCGTCCTCCCGGGTGGCGTGGGCGGTGTGGCCCTCCTGCCAGAGGAACTCGGTCGTGCGCAGGAACAGCCGGGGGCGCAGCTCCCAGCGGACGACGTTGTTCCAGGCGTTCAGCAGCAGGGGGAGGTCGCGGTAGCTCTGGATCCAGCGCGACATGTACTCGCCGATCACCGTCTCGCTGGTGGGCCGGACGACGATCGGCTCGTCGAGCGCCTTGCCGCCGGCGTGGGTCACCACCGCCAGCTCGGGGCTGAAGCCCTCGACGTGCTCGGCCTCCCGCTGCAGGTAGCTCTCGGGGATGAACAGCGGGAAGTAGGCGTTCTCGGCCCCGCACGCCTTGATCCGGGCGTCGACCTCGGACTGGATCCGCTCCCAGATCGAGTACCCGTACGGCCGGATGACCATCGTCCCCCGCACCGGGCCGTTCTCGGCCAGCTGGGCCTTGGCCAGGACGTCCTGGTACCAGCGGGGGAAGTCGTCGGCCTGCGACGTGAGGACCTTCGCCATAGGGACCGGATCGTACCGGGCGGGGCGCGCCCGCCCGCCAGCGCGAACGTGCGGTCCGGCGGCCGCCTCAGGCGGCGGTCTCGAGGTCGACCGTCGTCGGCTCGCCGGTCACCTCGAGCCCGCCGTCCAGCTCGTAGCGCACCTCGGTCGCCCGGGACGGGCAGCAGTGCGGGTCGCCGTCGTCGTGGTGGGTGAAGGTCACGACGACCTCGTCGCCGTCGACGTCCACGTCGAGGACCGTCGGCGGGAACGCGCTGTCCTCGGCGACCTCCTCCGGTGCCCCGTCGACCGTGTCGACGAGCATCGGCAGCCGCCCCCGCACCGACCAGACCTGCACGGAGTCCACGACCCCGTTGGCCCCGTAGGCGCAGGTGGCGTGCACGACCGCCTCGTCGCGCCCGTCGCCGTCCAGGTCGGCGTAGGCGACGTCGTCGTCGACCTCGACGCGGGCGAGGGTCGACTCGTCGAGCAGCGGGCTGGCGCCGTCGTCGAGGGCGACGATGCGGGGCGGCGCCCCGGACAGCGGCTCGGCGCAGAGGTTGCCGGGCTGCGCCACCTCGGTGAAGTCGACGTCCTGGACGGTCAGCTCGGGGGCCTGCTGGCCGACGCTGGCGTCGGCCGGCCGGCTCGCGGTGGTGTCCCCGGCGGCGACGGCCACCAGGGCGGCGAGCAGGCCCAGGCCGGCGAGAGCGGAGCGGTTGCGGGAGGAGGTGCGCACGACCGGGCGACGGTACAGAACGTCGTGTGACCGTTCCGTTACGTCGGGGTTCCGATCCGGGTGCACCTGACCGCCCTCCTCATCGAACCTGAACCGCCGCCACCATACCGCCCGCCTCCGCGGGTCGAGCGCCGGTCGCGGGGTCAGTCGCGCCCCGGCGGGCCGACGAGCACGATCCAGGCCACGATCACGAACAGGGCCACGAAGATCGCCGCCCGTATGAGCGAGTAGACCATGCCGAGCACGGTCCGGATGACCAACCAGGCAACGAGGAGCAGGACGAGGCCCACCACCACCCGGGTGGTGAAGCCGCCACGGGGAGCCGCCGGCCGGGACATGGCGGCCAGCGTAGAGTCCGCGCCGCGCCCACCGGGGCCGCCGCCCGCGGCGCCTGGCACCGCCGGCGGCCCTCGGGCTCGGGCCCGCGCGCGCCGCCCGCGGTGACGAGCCTCAGAGCTTGCGGATGACCTCGACCCGCTGCTCGCTGTTGTTGGCGTCGGCGCCCTTGGCCCGCAGCAGGGCGTCCCGGTCGCGCTCGGCGGCGCGGCGGGCGGCCTCGCTCGTCGCCCGGGCCCGCTCGAGCGCCGCCTCGACGCCGTTCTCGTGGATGTAGGTGGCCCACTCGACGAGCGCGTCGACCATCTCGTCCTCGGGCACGACGGCCACGTTCTGGCCCCGCACGAACAGGTGGCCCTTGTTGCGCCCGGCGGCGATGCCGAGGTCGGCGTCGCGCGCCTCGCCGGGGCCGTTGACCACGCAGCCCATGACCGCCACCTGCAGCGGGATCTGCCGGTCGCCGAAGGCCTCCTGGGCCTTGCGGGCCACCTCGATGACGTCGATCTCGGCGCGACCGCACGACGGGCAGGCGATGAGGTCGATGTTGCGCCGCTCGCGCAGGCCCATCGACTCGAGCAGCGCCCGCCCGGCCCGGACCTCCTCGACCGGGTCGGCGGTCAGGCTGTAGCGGATCGTGTCGCCGATGCCCTCGGCCAGGAGGGTGCCGATGCCGGCCGTGGCCTTGATGAGCCCGCCGGGCAGCGGGCCCGCCTCGGTGACGCCGAGGTGGAGCGGGTGGTCGACGGCCTCGGACAGCTGGCGGTAGGCCTCGATCATCAGCGGCACCGAGGACGCCTTGACCGAGATCTTCACGTCCTCGAAGCCGACCTCCTGGAAGTAGGCCAGCTCCGTCAGCGCCGACTCGACCATCGCCTCCGGCGTCACCCGGTCGCCGTACTTCTTGTAGAGGTCGGGGTGGAGCGACCCGCCGTTGACCCCGATGCGGATGGGCACGCCGCGGTCCTTGGCCTCCTGGGCCACGAGCTTGATGTGCTCCGGCTTGCGGATGTTGCCGGGGTTGAGGCGCAGGCAGTGCACGCCCGCCTCCAGCGCGGCCAGCGCCATCCGGTACTGGTGGTGGATGTCGGCGACGATCGGCACCGGCGAGCGGGGGACGATGCGGGCGAGGCCCTCGGCGGCCTCGATCTCGTTGCAGGTGCAGCGGACGATGTCGGCCCCCGCCATCGCCAGGTCGTAGATCTGCTGGAGCGTGGCCTCGACGTCCGCGGTGCGGGTCGTGGTCATCGACTGCACCGTGATCGGGGCGTCGCCACCGACGGGCACGTCGCCCACCATGATTTGGCGGGTCTTGCGGCGGGGGTACGAGGACTGGCCGAGGTCCATGGGTCAGACGATGGGGTTGACGATGTCGAGGTAGATGGTGGTGGCGCCGATGATCACCAGCACCATGACCACGGCGTAGGTCAGCGGCAGGAGCTTGGCGAAGTCGGCGTGGTAGGGCCGGCCCGGGCGGGAGCGCAGGCGCTCGTAGATCGCCACGACCGCGTGGCCGCCGTCGAGGGGCAGCAGCGGCAGCATGTTGAAGATGCCGACGAAGACGTTGATCTGGAAGAAGAGCAGCAGCATGTTGAGCAGCCGCTCGTCCACCTCCTGCGAGCCCACCTGGACGAAGCCGATGATCGAGATGAGCCGGCCGTCGCCCGAGCCACCGCCGTCCTCGACCCGCCGGCCCTCGCCGCCCTGCGCCGGGGCGTCCTCCTGGCGGACCTGGTCGGCGAGCTGGCGCAGCCGGTCGGGCGAGAAGGCGTCGACCATGAGCTTGACGGTCTCCACCGAGAAGCCGGCCATCTCGCCGGGGGCACGGGCGATCGCCGCGGGCAGGCCGATCGGCTGGTCGTCCCACCACGGGCTGCTGGCGACGCCCAGGAACGGCGACCCGGCGGCACCCCCCTCCTCGTCCTCCGGGCGGGGGCCGAGCTCGGCGTCGAGGGTGAGCCGCTCGCCGTCGCGCACGACGTCGAGCACGATGCGGTCGCCCACCTCGTGCTCGGAGATGGCGGCGGCCAGATCGTCGTAGCTCGACGCCGGGCGGCCGTCGAGGGCGACGATGCGGTCGCCCTCCCGCAGGCCGGCCCGTTCGGCCGCGCTGTCCTCGACGACCTCGTTGACCTGCCAGGCCTCGCCCCGGTCGGGCATGTCGACCATGTCGACGACGCTGCCGCCCGGCACGCCGACGACGCCGAGCAGGACGACCAGGAGCACGAACGCCTGCAGGGCGTGCATGAGCGAGCCGGCGCTCACGACGAGCAGGCGCTTGGGGAACGACTGCTGGCGGAACGTGCGGGGCTCGTCGGCCGGGTCGACCTCGTCGAGGTTGTTCATGCCGATGATCCGCACGTAGGCGAGGACCGGGACGAGCTTGACCCCGTACTCGGTCTCGCCCCGCCGGAACGACCACAGCTTGGGGCCGGCGCCGAGGAAGAACTCGGTCACCTTCATGCCCGCCCACTTGGCGGTCAGGTAGTGGCCGAGCTCGTGGAGGAAGATCATCACGACCAGCCCCGCCACCATGACGAGGGCGGGCCAGCCGGCCCAGATGCCGAAGAGGGCGAAGGCGGCGATCAACAGGGCGAGCCGGACCCTGTTGGCCCTGTCGAGCTGCTGGCCGCCCCCCGGGCCCGGCGGGGGCGGCGGCGGGGGTGGCGGTGGCCCGGCGACCACCGGGTCGCCCGGGACAGGCGCACCGTCCGGCGTGCTGTCCTCTCGGTGGGTCTCCGTCACTCCGCGATCCTCTCGATCTCGCGCCGGGCGGCCTCCCGGCCGGCGCGGTCGGCCGCCAGCACGGCGTCGACCCCGTCGGCGCGACCACCATCATGCCGGGACAGGACGGATTTCAGGACCTCGGCGATGCCGAGCCACGGGATCCGCCCGGCGAGGAAGGCGGCCACCGCCTCCTCGTTGGCCGCGTTGAGCACGGCCGGCGCGGTGCCCCCCATGCGCCCGGCCTCGTAGGCCAGGGCGAGGCACGGGAAGGCCTCGAGGTCGGGCGGCTCGAACTCCAGCGACCGGACGGTCGACCAGTCGAGCCGGCCGAACGGCGTGCCGATCCGGTCGGGCCAGGCCAGCGCGTAGCCGATCGGCAGCCGCATGTCGGGCTCGGAGAGCTGGGCGATGGTCGATCCGTCGCTCAGCTCGACCATCGAGTGGACGATCGACTGGGGGTGGACCACGACCTCGATGTCGTCGTAGCCGATCCCGTAGGTCGGGCCGAACAGCTCGTGGGCCTCGATGACCTCGAGCCCCTTGTTCATGAGCGTCGACGAGTCGACCGTGATCTTCGGACCCATCGACCACGTCGGGTGGGCGAGGGCGTCCTCGACCGTGACCTCGGCGAGCTCGGCGCGGCTGCGGCCCCGGAAGGGCCCGCCGCTGGCGGTCAGCACGATGCGCCGCACCCGGTCGGGGTCGCCGCCGGCGTTGGCCGCCAGGCACTGGTGCACCGCGCCGTGCTCGGAGTCGACCGGCACGATGTGGCCCGCCCCGGGGGCCGCCAGCGCCGCCCGGACGACCGGCCCCCCGGCGATCAGCGACTCCTTGTTGGCCAGCGCCAGGCGCTTGCCGGCCTCGATGGCGCTGAGCGTCACCCGCAGCCCGGCGAAGCCGACGACGCCGTTCACGCACACGTCGGCGACCCTGCCCAGCTCGGCCAGGGCCTCGGCGCCGGCCCGCACCTCGGTCCCGGTCGGGACGCCCTCGGCGACGCGGTCGCGCAGGCGCTCGTCGCCGATGACCACCAGCTTGGGGTGCAGCCGGCGGGCCTGGCCGACGAGCGCGTCGGCCGACGACCACGCGCCCAGCGCCACGACCTCGAAGCGGTCGGGCTCGGCGCAGACCACGTCGATCGTCTGCGTCCCGATCGACCCGGTCGACCCGGCGATGGCGACGGTCGTGACGGCCACCGCGCCAGGCTATCCGTCGTCCCCGCGGCGCCCGGCCGGGCCCCGGCCGCCGGGCGCCCCGGTCACGCGAGGAAGAAGTCGCTGATCCGGGTCAGGTACCACACCGCCGGGAGGACGAAGAGCAGGGCGTCGAACCGGTCGAGCAGGCCGCCGTGGGCCGGGAGGATCGTGCCCATGTCCTTGATCCCGAGGTCGCGCTTGACCAGCGACTCGGCCAGGTCGCCGAGCGGGGCGACGAGCGCCACCAGCACGCCGACCTTCAGGCCCTCCTGCCACTGGTCGAACGGGTGGACGCCCACGATGGCGAACACCACCCCGGCGACGACCGCCAGCAGCATGCCGCCGGCCAGGCCCTCGATCGTCTTGTTCGGGCTGGCCGAGGAGAGCGGCCGGGACCCGGCGCTCCGCCCGACGAACAGGGCGCCGACGTCGTAGCCGATCGTCGGGATGACCGCCGCCAGCAGCAGCGCCACGCCGTTGCCGAACGGGTCGGCGAGGAGCAGGCCGGCGAAGGAGCCGAACACGCCGATCCAGCCGACGCCGAGCAGGGTGACGCCGATGTTGGTCACCGGCCGGCCGCCGCCCGCGCTGACCAGGTACCACAGGAAGCACGACGCCACGGCCAGGACGAGGACGAGGGGGATCGCCTGCTCGCCGTAGTTGTAGGTGGCGAGCACCATGCCGGCCACCGCGGCGACGCCCACCGGCACGGGCGCCTCGTAGCCGGCGGTGTTGACGGCGACGAAGTACTCGTAGGCCGCGTACCCGAGCACGGGGACGGCGACGATCATCCCCCCGAGCGGCCCGAGGGTCGCGAACAGGGCGAGCGCGACCCCGAGGAAGCCGACGCCGACGAGCACCGCCGTGCGCAGGTCGCGGTCGGCGCTGCGGCGGGGCGACCGACGGGGCGCGCGCCGCCGGGGCGCCGCCGGGGCGGCCGCGGTCGGGGCCGGCTCGCCGTAGACGTCGTCGTCGTAGACGTCCTCGTACGCGTCGTCGTAGGCCGCGTCGTAGTCGTCGGCGTAGGCGTCGTCGCCGTAGGCGTCGCCGTAGCCGGGCTCGGGCGGCGGGGCCGGCGGGTCGCCGAACACGGACCGGCCGGGCGGTGGGTCGCCGTCCTCGTCGAAGCGGACGGGCGTGCCCCGCGCCGGGCCCGCCGGCGACGGCCAGTCACCTGCGCCGGACCGGGACCCGGCCGGCGGGGCGGGCGGGGGGTCGTCGCGCCACGGGGGCTCGGCGTCGTACCCCGACCATGTGTCGTCACCGTGGCGGGGGTCGCGGGGTCTCATGTGAGGCACCTCCTCTGCAGCCGAGCCAGCCCAGTGGGACAGCTCCGGCACCTCGTCGGGCTGCTCGACCGGGACCACCGGCGGCCGCTCGATCGTGTTCGGGTCGTCGTCCGAGCCGAGGGGGAACCGCAGGGCCGGCCGGGGCGTGCCAGGCGGCGGGCCCGCGGGTCGGTCGCCGAAGCGGGGGCGGTCGGCGTCGAACCGATGGCGGATGTCGTCGCGCTCCAGCGCCTCCGCGGCCTCGTCGGCACCGAGGAGCCGCACCCGCTCGGTGGGGTCGCGCTGGGACTCGTCGCGGCGGTCGTCCGGATCGGTCACGTCGTCATCCTCTCGTCTGGACCACCCCGGTGCGTCTCCCCGAGCGGTCGTCCCGACGGTCGAGCCATGGTTCGCGTCGACCCCATCCTGCACGCTCGGCCACCGCCGGTGGTGGCAAACGCGACGAGCGCGCCCGTGCGGGCGGCCGGCGTCGCGGCGTCACACCTCGAGCAGCTCCTGCTCCTTCACCTCGAGGGCGGCGTCGATCTCGGCCTCGTACTGGTGGGTGAGCTTGTCGAGCTCCTTCTCGGCCCGGGCGAGGTCGTCCGCCGAGATGTCGCCCTCCTTCTCGAAGGCCTCCAGCTCGTGGCGGGCGGCCCGGCGGGCGTGGCGGATGCTGATGCGGCCCTCCTCGGCCATGCCCCGGACGACCTTGACCAGCTCCCGCCGCCGCTCCTCGGTGAGCGGCGGGAAGTTGAGCCGGATCACCTGGCCGTCGTTGGTCGGCGACAGGCCGAGGCGCGAGTTCTGCACCGCCTTCTCGATGGCCGGGATCGCACCCTTGTCGTACGGGCTGATCACGAGCAGCCGCGCCTCGGGCACCGTGAACCCGGCGATCTGCTGCAGCGGCACCTCGGTGCCGTAGTAGTCGACGGGCAGCTTCTCGACCAGGGCCGGCGTGGCACGGCCCGTGCGCACGGTCGTGAACTCCGACCGGGCGTGCTCCACCGCCTTGGCCATCTTGTCGCGAGCCTCGTCGAGGACCATCGCGATCATGTCGTCAGACACGGGTGCTCCTGGGTCGAGAAGGGGCGACTGGTCGGGCGCGGGCCGGACGGCCGCCGACCCTGCCGCCTCTAGTGGATCAGGGTACCGATCGGCTCGCCACCGACGATGGACCGGATGTTGCCCTTGCCGAGGAGGTCGAAGACGACGATCGGCAGCTTGTTGTCCATGCACAGGGTGATCGCCGTCGCGTCCATCGCCTTGAGCCCGCGGTTCAGCACCTCGAGGTAGCTCACCTCCTCGAGCCGGGTGGCGTCGGGGTCGGTGCGCGGGTCGGCCGTGTAGATCCCGTCGACACCCGAGTGCGTGCCGCGGAGCATGGCGTCGGCCTCGATCTCGACCGCCCGGAGGGCCGCGGCCGTGTCGGTGGTGAAGAAGGGGTTGCCCGTGCCGCCGGCGAAGATGACGACCCTGCCCTTCTCCAGGTGGCGGATGGCGCGCCGGCGGATGTAGGGCTCGGCCACCTGGGCCATGTGGATGGCCGTCTGCACGCGCGTCGGCTGGTTGAGCCGCTCGAGCGTGTCCTGCAGGGCGAGGGCGTTGATGACCGTGGCCAGCATGCCCATGTAGTCGGCCTGGGCCCGGTCCATGCCCGCGTCGGCGCCGGCCATGCCGCGCCAGATGTTGCCGCCGCCGACGACGACGGCCACGTCGACGCCCGCCTCCCGGACGTCGACGATCTCACCGGCGATGTACTGGGTGAAGGCGCCGTCGATGCCGTAGCCGGCGTCGCCGGCGAAGGCCTCGCCCGACAGCTTGAGCAGGATCCGGCGGTACACGGTCATCGGTCACCCCTCCCCCACGACGGGCGCCGGAGGGAGGGGGACGGACGGTGCACGGGCCTCACCCGCCGATGAACAGCTGGGCGTAGCGGACGATCTCGGCCCCGCCGCTCGCCAGCACCTGGGCGATCGTCTGCTTCTCGTCGCGGACGTAGGCCTGCTCGAGGAGCACGCGCTCTTTGTACCAGGCGTTGAGCCGGCCCTCGACGATCTTGTCCCAGGCCGCCTCGGGCTTGCCCTCGGCCTTGGTCATGTTGAGCAGCGTCTCCCGCTCCTCGGCCACCACGTCCTCGGGGACCTCGTCGCGGGTCAGGTACTCGGGCTTGGCGAAGGCGATGTGCACGGCGATGTCGTGCGCCAGCTCCTTCGTGCCCCCACGGAGCACGACCACCACGCCGTTCACGCCGCGGCCGTCCTGCTTGTGCAGGTAGGTGTCGAACACGTCGTCCGGGCCGAGCGGCACCTGGACGACCCGGCCGACCTCGATGTTCTCCTTGAGCGTGACCTTCAGGTCGTCGACCTCGGACTGGTGGTCGGCGACGGCCTGCTCGCCCCGGGCGGCCACCGAGTCGGCGATCTCCTGGGTCAGCGCGACGAAGTTCTGCGACTTGGCCACGAAGTCGGTCTCGCACTTGAGCTCGGCGAGCCCGACGGCGCCGACGTTCGTGGCGATGGCGATGGCGCCCTGGGCGTTCTCGCGGTCGGCCCGGGCGTCGGCCTTGGCGAGGCCCCGCTCGCGCAGCAGCTTGCGCGCCGCCTCCATGTCGCCGTCGGCTTCGGTCAGGGCCTTCTTGGCGTCCATCATGCCTGCGCCGGTGGCCTGGCGCAGGGCTTGCACGTCCTTGGCGGTGAACTGGGCCATCGGGGCTCAGGGCTCCTCGGTGGTCTCGGGGGTCTGGTCGGTGCCGGCCTCACCGGCCGGGCGGTCCGCGGCTGCCGGCTCGTCGCCCGCGGGGGCGGTGGGCCCCTCGCCCGCACCGGCCGGCGCGCCGGGGGCCACGGGGTCGGGGGGCCGGGGGGGCGGGGCGCCGGCCGCGCGGGGCGCCTCCCGCCGCGGCCCCCCGATGAGGGCACGGGGCCGGCGCGCGCCTGCCCG
>PKRH01000106.1 GCA_017577565.1 Thermoanaerobacterales bacterium
GCACGCGGGCGGGGACGGCAGGGCGGGGGAGTGGCACGCCCCGCCGACGGGGTGGGGTCTCCCGGGGACAAGGAGGGGCAGGGGGGCTGAGCCGGGCCGGGGAGGGGGAGGCGGCCGAGGCGGTCATGCAAGCCCGCTCGACCGCAGCGGTGCCCCGCGAGGTGTTGCAGTCGGTCGGCGCCGACCGCGGCCTCTACTTCATGGGCCGGCGGGTGCCCGGGCTCACCCGGGTCGCCGACGCCATCTCGCTCGCCCGTGGCCGGGCGCGCCGGGCGATCTCCGAGGTGTTCCACTCGGAACGGCTCGTGTCCCCCCGGGCGTGGGCGCTGTTCGAGCAGGTGCCGGGCACGGCGATGATCCGGCACTCGAAGCACTGGTGGAGCCGCGGCGAAGCGCACGCCCGCGCCCTGGAGTGGACGATGATGTTCCGGGACTCCGCCGCGGCGTCGAAGGAGTTCCAGGGCACCTTCCGGGAGCGGCTGAGCGACCTCGCCCGGCGATTCGGGCAGGTGGACCGCGACCAGCTCCGTCGAGGGATCGAGGCCGGCGACACCTCGATCCCCGGGGTCGAGGAGTTCCACCAGCTCGCCGAGGACCTGCGGCTCACCGTGAACGAGCTCGCGGGCGTCGAGATTCCCCGGCTGGAGAACTACCTGTCGCACATCCTCAACCCCGAGGTTCGGGACGCCCTCGGGAAGGCCCCGAGCTACCGCCAGGGTCGGGCCACTTTCAGCCCGGCGTTGAAGCGGAAGCTCGAAGGGACGATCGACGAGCTGAACGAGGAGTTCCGCGAGTTCCTGCTGGGGGCGGACGAGCAACTGATCGCCAAGCTCGGCGGGCGTCGGGACGTGAACCTGTTCCTCGACGACCCGTTCGAGATCATGTCGATCTACATCGACCAGGCCGCTCGATTCATCCGCTTCAAGATGTTCGAGCGGATGGCGATTGACGCCGGCTTCATCGACTTCATCAACATGCCGGCGATCCGCAAGGCGATCAAACACAACAAGCGGGTCTTCAAGAAGGTCGCCAAGCTCAGCAGGAAAGCCGAGCGTCTGGAGAAGCGGGCCGAGGAGAGCCGCGCCAAGGCCGAAGAGATCGAGCGGGAGATTCGGGAGCAGCCGTTCCAGCGGACGCGGCTTCGCAGCGAGGCGGTTCAGAAAGAGGTTCAGGCCGAGTCGATCGCCGAGCACGTTGACGACCTCGGCCGGCTCGGAGACGAGATCACCGCCGAGCTGGAGCAGGCTGTAGGCCGCCGGCGTGAGCTGATCGAGCAGCGCAAGCAGGCGCTGCCGGAATCGAAGCACCCCCGCCGGGTGCTCGAAGCCGCCCGGGAGCGGCAGCAGCAGCTCCCTTCCTCTCGGAGCTGGGGGAGGTGGCCCGGAACCGCGTGTTCGCCGTGATCGGCGCCGTGACCACGTCGGCCGCCGAGGAGAGCTAGCGGCCGAATGAGCGGGGGCGCCCGGCGAGGCGGTAGCCGGGCGCCCCTACTGCAAGCAACAGGGAGGTACCAAATTGGGAGGTACCAGCGTGAATCCTATCGCTCGTTTCCGCCGCCTGCGCGCGTGCGTGCGGGTGGTGCTGAACCTGGCGGCGGTGGCCCACCGTGTGGGCCGGCCTGACCTGCTGCCCTGGGAGCCCGAGTACTGCGAGCGGCAGTATCGGGCTGCCTACGCCGAGTACCTGCGTGTCTCGTGGCATGGGCTCAGTGGCCTAAAGGGGGTGCTGCGTGAGCGCCTGTACCTGCCGGGCGAGCTGCCGCGGCTCGGGCCGATTCGCTGGCTCCGCCTGCTCCGCCGGGCGGAGGAGCTGGCCCGGCTGGTGTGGGTGCAGTCGAACGTGCTGCCGAACGGTCCGGGGGACCTGACGACCGTGCGAATCGGGGTGCGGGCGTTCGAGGTGCCGGCGTCCGAGGCGCACGAGCTGGTGTTCGGCGAACCGATCCCGGAATCGCCGCGCTGATCCTCGACGTGGTTGAGGCCGGCCGGGCCGCACGCCCGGCCGGCCGACTGCCCCGCCGGGGGCGTTCGGAACCTGACGGAATCGAATGAAGGGAGGTACCGAGGTGCAGGACGACACCTACGACGACGGCTTCTACCACCAGGCGTTCGGGGACCCGGACCCCGACGATTCGTTCGACGACGGCGAGGGCCGGGTCTGGCTGTCCCGGAGGTGAGCGAGTGAGCTGGTACGAGCGCGCCGCCTGCCGCGGCATGCCCGTGTCCCTGTTCTTCCCCGAGCGGGGCACGACGTGGAACAGCCCTGATCTTCTGGTGGCGAAGAGCTTCTGCGCCTCGTGCGAGGTGCGGGAGGAGTGCCTGCGGGCCGCCGCGGAGCGGAAGGACGATTGGGACACGGGCGTGTGGGGCGGCACGACGGGGACCGAGCGGCGCCGGCTGGGCCGCAACAACTACAGGCGGCGGGCCGCCTCGGCAGCCTGACGACGAGGGAGGTACCGAGTGAGCGGAACGATCGGGCGGTGCGCCTGGTGCGGGCGTCTGCTGATCCTCGGGCAGACGTGCGTGTGCCGGCGCCGCGGTGCTGATCGGCGCGGACGGCTTCTAATCGCCGTGAAAGTTGGTGACAGCCCGCAGCGGGCCGGCCTCGACGGCCGTGCCACGATGGGCGCAACCGAGCAGGAGGTTCGCCCGACCGTGAGCGACGACGACCACAGCGAGCCCCAGCCGCCCGAGGCCGAGGCGCCTGAGTCGTCACCGCTGATGTACTCGAACGAGCTCGCGTGGAGGGTGGCCACCGCCTCGGGGTACCGAGTGGCCGGCCCAAGCGGGCCGGCCACTCGGACCTGGACACCTGACGATCCCCAGGCGGGCGGGGATACGGCGAGAAGCGCCGGGCGCAACGCCCGGCGCTTCTCGCGTGATCACCACGGGCGTGGGGGTCGCGAGCTGCCATGCGGGCGCAGCCAGGTAGGCAGGTTGCTCCTTGGTTGCTCCTAAACCTTGGGTAAGAGAAGCGCCGGGTGCTCGACCCGGCGCTTCTCTTGCGCCCCTGGGCCGGGAGTTCTGAACGCAGTTGCCGGCCCCGTTCGATGTGCTAGTTTCCATCGCAGGTTGTAGGCCGCCTACACCACCCTCGTCAGGGCCCTAAAGGCCCTGCAAGGTGGCGTCGGGCACGACCGTTGTGGAGGGAGTGCCCCCGGAGCACGGGTTCGAATCCCGTTGGGGGTGCCGGGAGGCCCAGGTCAGCGACCTGGGCCTTGTCGCGTCCAGGGGCATGCGACGTCACCGGCCTGTCGCTCAGGGTGGAGCGACCGTGTACCCCTGCAGCCTCAGCTGAGCCGCCGCTGCTTCCGGGTGGCGGCGCACAGCAGCCCGCACCTGGTGCGTCTCCCAACCGCTCCGGCTACGGCGGAGCACCTCTTGCCAGCCTGGCTTCGGCTCCGGGATCAGGTGCTCCTGCGCGAGGAACTCGATGAAGTCCTCGAGGGTGGGCCGAAAGCGATGGCCGCCGACCGGGAGGTGGAGCTTGTGGAGAGGGCGGAGCGGCTGACCGGCTCGTGCGAACGCGTAGGCCAGCCCTGCCGACTCGCCGTGAACCTGCACGTGGGCCCGCTGCTTGCTGGTCTTCGAACGGTCGTACTCCACGCGGATCGGGCAGAAGCCGGTCGCGCGGCTGACGCACAGCCCGAACACCGAGGTCTCGACCTGCAGGTGGTCGCCCTCTCCGTCCAGGCCGACCCTGAAGCGGATCTTCAGTCCGAGGGGAGCGGCCTCGCGCTCGGCTTCGCTCGCAGCAGTGGACAACGGGACCCAGCCCACCTCGTCGATCGTGTCGGGGTCCGTCCTGCTCGGCGCGACGATCGCGTGTCCCGTGTCGTCCAGGATGAACACGGTCAGGTGCGCTCCGGTCGTGACCGTGGCGTTCAGGACGTGGGTGAGCGTGGCGGCGAACTCCTCCGCCTGCCCTCGAAGGCGCTCCCGGGTCACCGCTCGTCGAGGACCGGGCCGAGCATCAACCAGAGGTCGCGCAGGCGATCGTCGTCGAGCTCGTCCGCACGGCCGAGAGCGACGAACCGCTCGCGAGAGACCCCCGCCTTGGCGAGCTCCTCGTCGATCAGCGCGAGGACGACCGAGGTCGGCACATCGACCACATCGACCGCCGCCCGTCCGCCTCGCGCCATCGGTGCACCCCCTGTGAAGCGCTGCGTCTCAGCCCGACCCTACGGGCTCACTGTGACAGTGACCGTGGTGCAGCGTCCACGACGTTGCCGCGTCCGCCTGCGTCCGGCGCGACGCGCCGTGGTCAGCGGGTCGTAGGCGACGATCGACAGGAGGAGCAGCAGGGCGAGCACCGTGCCGATCGCGTCGCTGGCGTCGGGTTCCGGCTGCTCCACCGCCGGTGATCGTCACGAGCCCGCGGATGGTGGAGGTGCCGTGGCCGCCCCGGCGGATCACTCGTTGATCGCCTCCGCGCACTCCACGGCCGCGTCCCAGAGCTCGTCGAGGTCGCGGTCGGCGAGCCGCACGCTGCGGGGCGGGCCCTCGTGGTCCTGGTCGAGCGAACGCGCCAGGCGGGCGAACCCGGCGTGGTTGGCGACCTGCGGGTAGCGGGTCCAGTTGCCGAAGGCGACGAGGTCGCCGGCGCCGTTGACCCACAGCTGGAACGGGGCGTAGCGCAGGCCGTGGAGGTGGAAGTAGATGCCGCCGCGCGGCTTGGCGCCGAACCACAGCGTCTCGTGCGGGCCCCGGACCTCCAGCCGTTCGAGGCGCCCGCGCAGCTCCTCGGCGAGCGCCCGGTCCTCGTCCCGCCGGAGCGCGGCGAGGAACGACTCCCACGTCCACCGTTCGGCGCTCCGCTCCGACCGGCGGACCTTGGCCGCCGCGATCTCGCCCCCGTACGTCGACGGCACCAGGATCTCGACGTCGCCGTGGCGGGCGTAGGCCAGCTCCAGCGCGGTCACCCCGACGTCGTCGCGGGTGACCCGGTTGAGGTACTCGACCAGCCGCCGGACCTCGCCGTCGATGCGGTCGACGGTGAGGCACAGGTCGATGCGGGCCTCGGCCACGTTGCGCCGGAGCCGGTCGAGTGCCTCGGGCTCGAGCTCCTCCCGGAGGTCGGGGCCGCCGCGGCCGTGCCACGCCGCGACGAAGGCGTCCGGGCCGTCCTCCCAGACGGCGGCCGCGTAGTCGATCACCTGGCCGATGACCATCCGGCGCCGCTCGCGGCTGGACGCCAGCTTGCACTCGACGACGGTGATCGAGCCGTCCCGTCCGACGATGGACACGTCGATCGGCCCGGCGGCGGTCGGCAGCTCCACGACCGCGAGGGCGTCCCGATCGACGCCCGGCACCCGGTGCGGATCCCCGGCGATCAGCTGCTGCAGGTGGGCCTCGTTCTCGTACGCCGCCACCTCGGGCTCCGACCAGTCGCCGCCGTCCCGGCGGACCAGGACACCGCCCCGGTCGCTCACCGCCGCCTCCCGCGCGCCCCGTCGCCGCGATCCGAACCCGCCCGCGCGTCGTCCACCCCGTCCTCCCGGTCCCTCGGGCGCCCTTGGCGCCGTTCCCGTCCGTCCGGCAGCCGAAGGGTACACCGGCGGCGTGACCGCCGGGGGCACCGGCCCGGACGGCTTGCCGGGCGGCGCACGGCGGCCTAGCGTCAGCGCTTAATGGCTGACATTAGCGCTGCCCGCACCGGGCGCCGGCTGTTCGGCGAGCCGCGGGTCGAGGAGGCCGGGCCGGGCGTCCACGTGGCCCGCGCCTTCGACCTCGGCAACGTGATCAAGATCGCCACCCGGGAAGGGCCGGTGATCGTCGACACCGCCAGCGCCCGGGCCTCGGCGGCGGCCGCCCGGGACGCGCTGGCCGAGGCCAGCCCGGGGGAGCCCCGCTACGTCGTCTACACCCACTGCCACAACGACCACACCTCGGGCGCCGTGGCGCTGGTCGCCGACGCCACGGCCGAGGTCGTCGCCCACGCCGCCCTGCCGGCGCTGACCGAGCGCGACCACGGCTGCCTGGGCGCCTGGACGGCCCGGCACCGGGCCCACCAGCGGGGGCGCCCATCCGAGGACCCGTTCCCGGACCGCGGCTACGTCCCGCCGACGACGACCTTCGAGCGGGAGCTGGACATCGAGGTGGGCGGCCTCACCCTCCACCTCGAGCACACCGAGGGCGAGACCCGGGACCACCTGCTCGTCTGGGTGCCGGAGACCCGGGTCCTGCTGCCGGGCGACCTCGTCTACCCGGCGTTCCCCAACCTGTCGACCCCCGCGGTCGGGCCCCGGCCGATCCCCGGGTGGATCCGCTCGATCGAGCGCTTCCTCGAGCTGGGCGCCGAGCACCTCGTCCCCAGCCACGGGCCGCCGGTGTCGGGGGCCGAGGCGGTCACCGAGGTGCTGACCACCTACCGGGACGCCATCCAGCACGTGTGGGACGCCGCCCTCCGGGCCATCGACGAGGGCGTCGAGGTCAACGAGGCCGCCCGGTCGATCCGCCTGCCCGAGCGCCTGCGCGCCCACCCCTGGCTGCGGGAGGTCTACGGGACCGTCAACTGGGGCGTCCGCGCCGTCTACGACCTGGTCACCGGCTGGTACGACCTGTCGCCGGCCAGCCTCGACCCCCACCCCCGGGCTCGGCGGGACGCCGCCATCGTCGAGGTCGCCTCGGCCGACCGGCTGGTCGAGCGGGCGACGGCGGCCCTGGAGGACGACGACCCGCAGCTCGCCCTCGAGCTGGCCGACGTCGTGCTGCGCACCGACCCCCACCACGTCGGCGCCAACCGGGTCACCGCGGACGCCTGCCGGCGGCTGCGCGACCGGAGCACGAGCATCAACCAGCGCGGCTTCTACCACTCGGGCCTGGTGCGGGCCCGGGAGCGGCTGGCCGCCGCCGGGGCCGCGCCGTGACGCCGGCGCGACCCCGGCGCTGCTGCGGCGTCAGCGGTCGTCCGGCCCGGGCGCCACGACCATCCACGGCGTGCCGAAGCGGTCGACGCACATGCCGAAGGCGTCGGAGAAGAACGTCTGCTGCAGCTCCTGCGTGACCTGGCCGCCGTCGGCCAGGGCGTCGAACACCCGCCGGGCGTCGTCGGCGTCGGCGGCGTCGTAGCTGACCATGATCCGCTGGTCGGGCCCGTACCCCGAGTGCTCCGGGTCGTCGGACGCCATGAGCAGGTCGTCGCCGTGGGCCAGCGCCGCGTGGACGACCAGGTCGGCCTGGCCGGGGGGCGGCTCCCCGCCGGGGACGTCGGCCCCGGTCATGATCGTGAGATCGCCGCCGAAGATCTCCTCGTAGCGGGTGAACGCCTCGCGGCAGTCGCCGGCGAAGAAGAGGTAGGGACGGTAGGCCATGGCGTCCTCCGGTGGTCGGGGCGCGCGCCGGCAGCGCGCGCCTGACCGGGTGCTACCCCCGGCGGGGCGGCCTACGCCGGCAGTCTGCGGCCGGGCCGTCTCGACGTCGCCCCGGACCCCACGCGGCGTGAGCCTCCGGCCCACGGGGAAGAAGGGGACCGGCCCGGCTGTTCGACCGGGGTGAGGCGACGAGCGGAGGACGCCATGGCTGCACGGCCCGGTCCCGGGCGGTCACCGGACGGCACGGGGACGGGTGGGCCGGCCGGGCTGGCCTTCGCCTCGCCGCAGGGCCGGTGGACGCTGCTCGCCACCGTCCTCGGCTCCGGCATCGCCTTCCTCGACTCCACGGTCGTCACCGTGGCCCTGCCCCGCATCGGCGCCGACCTCGACGCCGGGGTCAGCGGCCTGCAGTGGGTGCTCAACGGCTACCTGGCCTCGCTCTCCGCGCTCATCCTGCTGGGCGGGTCCCTCGGCGACCGCCTGGGCCGGCGGCGGGTGTTCGTCGCCGGTGTCCTCGTGTTCACGGTCGCCTCGGTGGCGTGCGCCCTCGCCCCCACGATCCCGGTCCTGGTCGTGGGCCGGGCCGCGCAGGGCGTCGGCGGCGCGCTGCTGACGCCGGGCAGCCTGGCCATCCTCGAGGCGAGCTTCCGCCCCGACGACCGGGCCCGGGCCATCGGCGCCTGGTCGGGCCTCACCGGCATCGCCGCCGCCGTCGGGCCCTTCCTGGGCGGGTGGCTGGTCGACGCCGCGTCGTGGCGGTGGATCTTCCTCATCAACGTGCCCGTCGCCGCCGTCGTCGTCGCCGTGGCGGTGCGGCACGTGCCCGAGACGCTCGACCGCGGCGCGGCGGGGCGGCTCGACGTGGCGGGCGCCCTGGTGGCGGCGGCCGCCCTGGGGGCGCTGAGCTGGGGGATGATCGCCGCGGGTGACCGGGGGTGGGGGGCGCCGGCGGTGCTGGGGTCGCTGGCCGTCGGCGCCGGCGGCCTGGCCGCCTTCGCCGTTGTCGAGGCCCGCAGCCGCTGGCCGATGATGCCCCTCGGCATCTTCCGGGTGCGCCAGTTCACCGCCGCCAACCTCGTCACGCTGGCCGTCTACGCCGCGCTGGGCGGGGTCTTCTTCCTGCTCGTCGTCCACCTCCAGGAGGCGCTGGGCTACTCGGCGCTCGAGGCCGGGGCCGCGTCGCTGCCCATCACCGTGCTCATGCTGGCGCTGTCGTCCCGGTCGGGCGCGCTCGCCCACCGCATCGGGCCCCGGCTGCAGATGAGCGCCGGGCCGATCGTGCTGGCCGCGGGCGTGCTGCTGCTCGCCCGGGTCGAGCCCGGAGACGGCTACGCGACGGCGGTGCTGCCGGCGGTCGTCGTCGTCGGCCTCGGCCTGGCGGCCACGGTGGCGCCGCTCACCGCCACGGCGCTCGGCGCGCTGGAGGACCGGCACGCCGGGCTGGCGTCCGGGGTCAACACGACGGTGGCGCGGGCGGCGCAGCTGGTCGCCGTCGCCGCCCTCCCGGCCCTGGCCGGCCTCGGCGGCGACGCCTACACCGACGCCGGGGCGGTGGCCGAGGGGTTCCGGCGGGCGATGCTCATCACCGCCGGGCTGGCGTTCGCCGGCGGGGTCGTCGGGGCGCTGCTGGTCCGCAACCCGGAGCGGGCGCCGGTGCCCGCCCCCGACGAGGCGCCGCCGGGACCGGTCGCCGTGACCCACGCGGAGGACACGTTCTGCGGCATCGACGGGACGCCGCTGCGGGCGTGCCCCCACGGCGGCGGGGAGGAGGCGCCGGTCGGGCGCGCGGCGGTCGGGCCCGGGCCCCCGGGCCGGGGGCGACGCCCGGCCTAGGATGCGGCGCCATGACCGGGGAGGACACCGGGGCGCGCGATCTGCTCGTCGAGCGCCCCCGAGCCGACGTCGCGGTCCTGACGCTGCACCGGCCCGAGAAGCTCAACGCCCTCAGCTTCCGGCTCGTCGACGAGCTGCACGACGCGCTCGACGAGCTGCAGCACGACACGACCTGCCGGGTCGTCGTGCTGACCGGCGCCGGCCGGGGCTTCTGCTCCGGCCTCGACCTGGCCGACAGCGCGACCGGCGCCTCCACGGCCGCCGGCACGACCGGGCCCCGCGCCGGGCTGCTGTCCCAGGCCCGCATCGCCGAGCTGCCGCAGAAGCTCCGCCGGCTCCCGCAGCCCGTCATCGCCGCCGTCAACGGCCCGGCCTACGGCGGCGGGTTCGCCCTCGCCCTGGCCTGCGACATCCGGCTCGCCGCCCCCGAGGCCCGCTTCTGCACCCAGTTCATCAAGGTCGGCATCGGCGGCTGCGACATCGGCATCAGCTACACGCTGCCCAGGCTGATCGGGGCCTCCCGGGCCTTCGAGCTGATGCTGACCGCCCGGGCCGTCGACGCCGAGGAGGCCGAGCGCATCGGCCTGGTGAGCGAGGTCGTGCCGGCCGGGTCGCTGCTCGACCGGGCCCTCGAGCTGGCCGCCACGATCTGCGGCTACACGCCCTTCGGGGTGGCGATGACCAAGGAGGTGATGTGGTCGAACCTCGACGCGCCGAGCCTCGAGGCGGCCATCCACCTCGAGAACCGCACGCAGATCCTCGCCACCACCGGGGGCGAGATGGCCGAGGCCGCCCGGGCCTTCCTCGAGAAGCGGCCGCCGAGCTGGGCGACGACGGACCCGCCGGCCCCCTGACCGCGGGTGGCGGCCCGATCCGGGCCGTGTGTGACCGCCGCCATAGGATGCCGTCATGGCACAGGTTCCGCTGGTGGACTACCTGGTGCTGGGGGACGACCCGCACCTGGTGGCGAAGGCCTGCACCTCGTGCGGCGCCCGGTTCTTCGACCGACGCAACGCCTGCGCGGCGTGCGGCAGCGACGCCGGGTTCGACGAGGTCCCCGTGGCGCGGGAGGGGGTGCTCCGCTCGTTCACGATCGTGTCGATGGCGGCGCCGGGCATCCCGGTGCCGTTCGTGGCCGGCGTCGTCGACTGCGACGGCACCTCGGTGCGGGCGAACATCGTCAACGTCGAGCCCACGCCCGAGCACGTCAGGCTGGGCATGAAGGTCCGGCTGACGACCTTCCCGATCGGCACCGACTCGGCCGGCACCGAGGCGGTCGGCTTCGGCTTCGAGCCCATGGAGGAGGGGTGATGGCGGAGGACGTCTGGATCCTCGGCATCCACATGACCAAGTTCGGGAAGCACCCGGACAAGGACACGGTCGACCTGGCCGCCGAGGCGGCGCTCGGCGCGCTGCGCGACGGGGGCGTGACGATCCACGACATCGGGGTGCTCGCCGCCGGGAACCTGATGAACGCCAACGCCGGCATCGGCCAGCAGCTGCAGAAGCAGATCGGCCAGACCGGCATCCCCGTCTACAACGTGGTCAACGCCTGCGCCACCGGCGCGACCGCCCTGCGCACGGTGATCATGGCGGTCAAGGCCGGCGAGGCCGACATGGGCCTCGCCGTGGGCGTCGAGAAGCTGGCCGGCGCCGGCCTGCTCGCCGGCGGGACCCGCAAGGAGGACGGCGACACCTGGACGCCGTCGGGCCGCTACGGCGCGGTGGCGCCGGTCGACGGGCGCATCGGCACCGAGACCATGCCCGGCGTGTTCGCCCAGGTGGGCATGCAGTACATCCACGAGCACGCCTACGCCGGCGAGCCGTTCGAGCTCTTCGCCCGCATCAGCGAGAAGAACCACGCCCACTCGACGCTGAACCCGCTCGCCGCCTACACGAAGCGGTTCACGCTCGAGGAGATCATGAACGACGTCATGATCGCCTACCCCAACACCCGGCCGATGTGCTCGGCCAACTGCGACGGCGCGGCGGCCGCCGTCGTGGTGTCGGGGGCCAAGCTCAAGACCCTGTCGCTCGAGCAGCGGCGCCGGGCGGTGAAGGTGTCGGCGTCGGTGCTGACCTCCGACCCCTGGCAGGAGGGCTGCCAGGTGCTCCCGGACGTCAACACGCTCACCCGGCGGGCCGCCGAGCAGGCCTACGAGCAGGCGGGCGTCGGCCCCGAGGACCTCAGCCTCGTCGAGCTGCACGACTGCTTCGCCACCGCCGAGCTCGTGCACTACGACAACCTGAAGCTGTGCGAGCCGGGCGGCGCGGCCGACTTCTTCCTGTCCGGCGCCACCTGGCGGGACGGCTCCACGCCGGTCAACGTGTCGGGCGGCCTGCAGTCCAAGGGCCACCCCATCGCCGCGACCGGCATCGCCAACGTCTGGGAGATCTGCCACCACCTGCGGGGCGAGGCCGGCGACCGCCAGATCGAGGGGGCCAACGTCGGGCTGGCCCACGTCATCGGCCTGGGCTCGGCCTGCGGCGTCCACATCCTCGAGAAGGCCGCGGCGTAGCCCGCCCCGCGCCCCCGACCGCCCGCACCGGTCGCCCCCGGCGCGGGCGGTGGGCGGCCGGTCCGGTCGCCGCGCGGCGCGAGCGTGTAGCGTCGCGCTCCGTGGTGACCCACCATGCGGCCGCGCTCGTCCGCCGACCGGTCGACGTCGTCACCGCCTACGTCTTCGACCCGCGGACGATGCCCCACTGGAGCGGTGTGCTGTTCGCGATCGAGCCGGTCGACGACGTCGAGCCCCGGGTCGGGCGCCGGCTGCGGGCCGAGCTCAAGGTGCTCGGCGTGCGGCTCACGGTCGAGGGCGAGCTCCTCGACGCCGACCTGGAGGAGCGGCGGGCGACCGTGCGCATCGTGCCGCTCGACGGCGACGGCGCCATCGAGCACCGCCTGTGGGTCGAGCCCTCGGGCGACGGCGCGGTCGTCCACTTCTGGAACCGCATCGAGCCCCCCGGCTGGCTGGCGGGGGCGGTGAGCGACCAGCTCGTCGAGGCGTTCGTCGAGCACACGGCCCGGTTCGCGCTCGACAACATCCGGGCCATCCTCGAGAACGGCGACGAGGACGCGGTCGCCGGCCTGACCGGGCCGGCCGGCTGATCGCGGCCCGGGCGGTTTCCCGCCCCGTCCCGGGGGTAGGAGCGGCCCGTGCGCATCGTGGTGGTCGGCGCGACCGGCAACGTGGGGACGAGCGTGGTCGACGAGCTGGCCCGCCGTCCCGAGGTGACCGAGGTCGTCGCCGTGGCGCGCCGGGCGCCGGCCGTCGACTGGCCGCCGTCGGTCCGGTTCGTGGCCGCGGACGTCGCCACCGACGACCTCGAGCC
>PKRH01000107.1 GCA_017577565.1 Thermoanaerobacterales bacterium
CACCAGGATTGGTGTCCGCCAACACCTTCGTGATCGCCGCCGTCAACGTCGTCTTCCCATGGTCAATATGACCCATGGTCCCGATGTTCAAATGCGGCTTCGTCCGCTCGAACTTTTCCTTCGCCATGGCAGTGAACGTCCTCTGTGATGTCGTGACGGAATGCTGGACGTGGCGGCGGCTACCGACGAGGTGTCACTCGCCCCGTACCCGGGCGACGATCTCCTCCTGCACGGACGCCGGGGTCTGCTGGTAGCTGTGGAACTGCATCGTGTACGTGGCACGACCCTGCGTCCGCGAGCGCAGGTCGGTAGCGTAACCGAACATCTCGGAGAGGGGGACCTGGGCCCGGACGACCTGGCTGTTGCCCCGCTGCTCCATGCCGCCGACGCGACCACGGCGGCTGTTGAGGTCGCCGATGACGTCGCCCATGTACTCCTCGGGCGTGACGACCTCGACCGACATGATGGGCTCGAGGAGGACGGGCTTCGCCCGGCGTGCGGCCTCCTTGAACGCCATCGAGCCGGCGATCTTGAACGCCATCTCCGACGAGTCGACCTCGTGGTACTTGCCGTCCTCGAGCGTGGCGCGCACGTCCACGGTCGGGTACCCGGCGAGCACCCCGGAGTCGAGCGACTGCTGGATGCCGGCGTCCACGGCCGGGATGAACTCCTTCGGCACGCGGCCGCCGGTGATCTTGTCGACGAACTCGTACCCCCCGCCCGGGCCGAGCGGCTCGAGCGAGATGGTGACCTCGGCGAACTGGCCCGAACCGCCCGTCTGCTTCTTGTGGGTGTAGGTGACCCGCTCGACGGGCTGGGTGATCGTCTCGCGGTAGGCGACCTGCGGCTTGCCGACCGTCGCGTCGACCTTGAACTCACGCAGCATGCGGTCGACGATCACCTCGAGGTGCAGCTCGCCCATGCCGGAGATGACGGTCTGCCCGGTCTCCTCGTCGGTGCGGACCTGGAAGGTGGGGTCCTCCTCCGACAGGGCCTGCAGCGCCTTGCTCATCTTCTCCTGGTCGGCCTTCGTCTTGGGCTCGACCGCCACGTGGATGACCGGCTCGGGGAACTCGAGCTGCTCGAGCACGATCTCGTCGCCCGGCGTCGTCAGGGTGTCGCCGGTGCGGGTGCTCTTCAGGCCGATGCCCGCGGCGATGTCGCCGGTCATGACCGCGTCGACGTCCTCGCGGTGGTTGGCGTGCATCTGGAGGATGCGGCCGATGCGCTCCCGGGCGCCCGAGGTGGTGTTGACCACCTGCGAGCCCTTCTCGAGCCGGCCCGAGTAGACGCGGAAGTAGGTGAGCCGACCGACGTGCGGGTCGGACATGATCTTGAACGCCAGCGCCGTGAAGGGCTCGTCGTCGCTCGGCTTGCGCTCGATCATCTCGTTGCCCTTCATCGACATGCCGGTGACGGGCGGCAGGTCGGCCGGGCTGGGCAGGAAGTGGACGATCGCGTCGAGCAGGGGCTGGACGCCCTTGTTCTTGAACGCCGAGCCGTTGAGGACGGGGACGATCTCGTTGGCGACCGTGCCGGTGCGCAGGGCGCGGCGCAGGTCGTCCTCGGTGATCTCCTCGTCGCCGACGTACTTCTCGAGGATGGTCTCGTCGACCGACGACAGGACGTCGATGAGCTTCTGCCGGTACTCCTCGGCCTGGTCGCGGAGGTCGTCGGGGATCTCGCCGACGTCGTACTTGGCCCCGAGCTCCTCGTCGTGCCAGATGATGGACTTCATGGCGACGAGGTCGACGACGCCCTTGTAGTGGCCCTCGGCACCGATGGGCAGCTGGATGACGGCGGTCGTGGCGCCCAGGCGCTCCTCGATGGAGGCGAGCGCGGCGAAGAAGTCGGCGCCGAGCCGGTCCATCTTGTTGATGAAGCACAGGCGCGGCACGCGGTACTTGTCGGCCTGCTTCCAGACCGTCTCGGTCTGGGGCTCGACGCCGGCCACGCCGTCGAACACCGCGACGGCGCCGTCGAGGACGCGCAGCGACCGCTCGACCTCGACCGTGAAGTCGACGTGGCCGGGCGTGTCGATGATGTTGATCCGGTGGTCGTTCCAGTAGCAGGTGGTGGCGGCGGAGGTGATGGTGATGCCGCGCTCCTGCTCCTGGGCCATCCAGTCCATCGTCGCCGAGCCCTCGTGGGTCTCGCCGATCTTGTAGGTGCGACCCGTGTAGTAGAGGATCCGCTCGGTCGTCGTGGTCTTGCCCGCGTCGATGTGGGCCATGATGCCGATGTTGCGGACCCGCTCGAGCGGCTGGCTGCGCTTTGTCATCTTCTTCGTCTCTCGCTCGACATGACGACGACCGAGCTCGCCGGCCCGGTCGTCTGGGGGATCACGCCTCTCGGGGGGCACGACCCCCCAGGTGGTCGGGGGGTTACCAGCGGTAGTGGGCGAAGGCCCGGTTGGACTCCGCCATCTTGTGCACGTCTTCCTTGCGCTTGACCGAGCTGCCGATGCCGTTGGAGGCGTCGAGGATCTCGGCGGCCAGGCGCTCGGACATCGAGCGCTCCCGGCGAGCCCGGGCGAAGTTGGTGATCCACCGGATGGCCAGGGTGTTGGCCCGGCGGGGCCGGACCTCGACGGGCACCTGGTAGGTGGCACCGCCGACCCGCCGGCTCTTGACCTCGAGCTGGGGCTTGACGTTGTCGACGGCCCGCTTCAGCACGGCGAGCGGGTCGCCCTCGGTCTTGCGGGCGACGATGTCGAGCGCGTCGTAGACGATGCGCTCGGCCAGCGTCTTCTTGCCGTGCATCAGCACCTTGTTGATGAACTGCGTCACCAGCACGGACTTGTAGACCGGGTCCGGCGGCAGCTCGCGCCGGGGGGCAGGGCCTCTGCGGGGCATCCGGTCAGCCCTCCTTCTTCACGCCGTAGCGGCTGCGGGCCTGCTTGCGGTCGCGCACCCCGGCGGTGTCGAGGGTGCCGCGGATGATCTTGTACCGGACGCCGGGCAGGTCCTTCACCCGGCCACCCCGGACGAGGACGATCGAGTGCTCCTGCAGGTTGTGCCCCTCGCCGGGGATGTAGGCCGTCACCTCGACGCCGCTCGAGAGCCGGACGCGTGCCACCTTGCGCAGCGCCGAGTTCGGCTTCTTCGGGGTGTGGGTGAAGACGCGCGTGCACACCCCACGCCGCTGGGGCGCGCCCTTCAGCGCCGGCGTGCTCGCCTTCGTCGTCTTTGACCGGCGGCCCTTGCGGACCAACTGCTGGATGGTGGGCACTCGTAACCTCGCGAACGACGAACGGTCGTGGGACTCGGGGGCGGACGGGACGGACGACGCGCGGGCACGCGCCGAGAGCCGACGGAACATCCTACGGGTGCCCGCGCACGGGCGGCAACCTGCCGGCGCGCCGCGACGAGCCGGTCTCGTCGTCCGGTGGCCACGACTCTAGGCCAGCGCCGCCGGTCTGCGCAGCACCTGCGCACCGCCCGCCGCCGGGTCCCCCAGCGCGCCGATCGCCCCGACCAGGTGGACGGCCGGTGGACGCCGGCCGTAGAACGGGGGCATGGCCAGCACCGACGCCGGCGCGACCGAGACCTTCTTCGTCACCGGGTTCCCCGGGTTCCTGGGCTCGCGGCTGCTGCCCCGGATCCTCCGGCGCTCGCCCGGGGCCCGGGCGGTCTGCCTCGTCCAGCCCAAGTTCGAGTCGCTGGCCAAGGACCGGGTGCGGGCCCTCGAGGGCGAGGACCCCGGCCTGGCGGGGCGCATCGAGCTCGTGCCCGGCGACCTCACCGTCCCCGGCCTGGGGCTCGACGACCCGGACGGGCTGGCGGCCGCCACCACCGAGGTGTGGCACCTCGCCGCGGTCTACGACCTGACCGTCCCCCGCGACCTCGGCATGCGGGTCAACGTCGAGGGCACCCGCAACGTCCTGCGCTTCGCCGAGCGGTGCCCCCGCCTGCGCCGCCACCACTACGTCAGCACCTGCTACGTCAGCGGCCGGTGGTGCGGCCCCTTCCGCGAGTCCGACCTCGACGTGGGCCAGTCGTTCAACAACTTCTACGAGGAGACGAAGTTCCTGGCCGAGGTGGAGGTGGCGGAGGCCCGCGACGGTGGCATGCCCACGACCGTCTACCGGCCCGCCATCGTCGTGGGCGACTCCCGCACCGGCGAGACGCAGAAGTTCGACGGCCCCTACTTCCTGGTCCAGTGGCTGGTGCGCCAGCCGCAGGGCCTGGCCCTCGTGCCCTACGTCGGCGACCCGACGATGGTGCGGTTCAACATGGTGCCGTCCGACTTCGTCGTCGACGCCATCGAGCACCTGTCGGGGCTCGAGGCCTCGCTCGGCCGGACCTACCAGCTCGCCGACCCCCACCCGCTGACCGTCGACGAGCTGCTCACCGAGATGGTGCGGGCGACCGGGCGCCGGGGGGTGCGGGTGCGCCTGCCCCGGCGGGCCACGGTGTGGGCGCTGGCCCACCTGGACGCGCTCGAGCGGTTCGTCGGCATCCCGGCCGAGGCCGTCGAGTACTTCGTGCACCCGACGCACTACGACACGACGAACACCGACCGCGACCTGGCCGGCAGCGGCATCGCCTGCCCCCGGGTGCCGGACTACCTCCCGACGCTCGTGCGCTTCTTCCTCGAGCACCGGGAGGCCGACGTCGGGGCGATGGTGTAGCGGGCGGCGCGGCCCGGCGGCGCCCGCCGGGGTCAGCGCCCGGCCCGGACGTCCTCGACGAAGCCCAGCAGGGCGGCGTTGACCTCGTCCGGCCTCTCCTGCTGCACCCAGTGCCCGGCGCCCTCGACGAGGACGTTCCCCCGGTGGTCGGTGAGCCACCCCTCCATGACCGCGGGCGGGGTCATGAGGAGGACGGGGTCGCCGGTGCCGGCGACGAACAGCGAGGGCACCTGGACCTCGGCCCCGGCGAGGTGCTCGGTCAGCCGCCAGTTGCGGTCGAGGTTGCGGTACCAGTTGATGCCCCCGGTGAACCCCGTGCGGGTGAACTCGGCGATGTAGTGGTCGAGCTCCTCCCGCCGGAGCCAGGCCGGCAGCTCGTCCGGCTGCGGCAGCCGCTCGACGAAGCCCCGTCCGTCGCCGGCCAGCGCCGAGGGGTCGGCGCCGACGGTGCCGGACAGGCCGGCGAGCATGCCGGTCATGGTGGCCGCCGGGTCGCGCCCGAGGTCGGCGTCGGCGACGCCGGGCTCCTGGAAGTAGAGGATGTAGAAGAACGAGTCGCCGACGACGTGCCGCATGACCTCGGTCGGCGGCCGCTCGCCCCGGGGGACGAAGGGCACGCTCATGCCGACGACGCCCGCCACCCGCTCCGGGGCCATGAGGGCGAGCTGCCAGACGACGATCGCGCCCCAGTCGTGGCCGACGAAGACGGCCCGCTCCTCGCCGATGTCGTCGAGCAGGGCCAGCAGGTCGCCGGTGAGGTGGAGGATGTCGTAGTCCTCGACCCGCTCGGGGCGCGACGAGCGGCCGTAGCCCCGCTGGTCGGGGGCGAGGACCCGGCAACCGGCGGCGGCCAGCGCCGGGATCTGGTGGCGCCACGAGTAGGCCAGCTCGGGGAAGCCGTGGGCGAGCACCACCGGGAAGCCCTCCCCCGCGTCGAGGACGTGGAGCTCGACGTCGCGGGTCGCCACCCGCCGCTGGCGGATGGACGGGTCGACCGGGGTCGGATCAGGCATGGGTGGCTGCCTCCTCGGTGACGCCGAGCACCTCGAGCAGCTCGGCACGGGTCGGCGCGGTGCTGGGCGGGGGCGGGTAGTCGTCGGGGTTGCTCATGACCTCGGCCATGCGGGCGACGACCTCGGGCCTGGCGGCCAGGTCGACCGGCCGGTCGAGCAGGTTCCAGAGGCGGGCCAGGGCCCGGCCGACGACCGGGTCGCTGCCGCCGGCGACGAACAGCGCCGCCAGCGCCTTGGCCTGGGGGCTGGTGCCGGTGGGGCTGAAGCCGGTGGGGTCGGCGCCCGTGCGGTCGGTCTGGACGGCGAGGTCGAACCAGGGCTCGACGTGCTCGCGGCAGGCGGCCTCGTAGGCGCGGGCCCGGCCCCGGTGGTCGCCGGGGTGGGCCGTCGCCGCGTCCGCGAGCAGCCCCGCCTGGACGAGCGCCAGCGCGCAGCCCCGCCCGTAGAGCGGGTTGGTGCAGGTGTGCGCGTCGCCGACCGCGTGCAGGCCGAGAACGATCGGCTCGCCGTCCGGCCCGGCGTAGCGGCGCAGCCGGTTGACCAGCCCGCCCATCGGGCGGACGCCGCCGATCGGGGTGAGCGGCCCGCGGGTGAAGAACTGGTCGGGGCCGGGCAGGGCCCGGCAGGCCCGCTCGAACCGGTCGGGGTCGGCCAGCGCGCCCCGCAGCGGCGCGTCGGTCGTGCGGACCGCGAGCGTGATCGAGAGCGTCCCGCCGTCGCCGGGCACCCCCAGGTACTTCAGGTAGCCGAGGTCGCCGCCCAGCTTGGGGTCGAGGTCGAGGTCGCCGCCCTCGGGCAGGCGGTACCAGCGGGTCATGTAGACGAGGCCGCTCTCGTGCACGACCTCGGGCAGCTCGACGCCGACCTCGGCCAGCCACGAGGGCGCCGGGCACCGGCGACCCGTGGCGGCCACGACGACGTCCGCCGGCAGGGTCGTGCCGTCGTCGAGCCGGACGCCGTCGACCCGCACCCGCCCGTCGGGGCGGTCGCCGGCGGTCGTGAGCCCGACGACGCCGACGCCGGTGCGCAGGGTCACCGCGGGCTCGGCGAGGACGGCCCGCCGGAGCACCCACTCGAAGGTCGTGCGCCGCATGACGAGGACGCGCAGGTCCTCGTCGCCGGGCTGGGGCTCACCGAGCGCCAGGTTGACGGGCAGCTCGGTGCAGCCGGCCTCGTGGAGGGCGTCGAGCACGTCGGGGAACCGGGACCGCAGCTCGACCGCGACCCGGGCGAGGAACCCGTGGGTCTGGTGCGACTGCGGCGCGCCCCGGCGCTCGGTGGCGAAGGCCTCCTCCGGGTCGCCGAGGGCCGGCAGCCGGTCCCGCTCGAGCAGGGTGACGGGCCGGCCCGTGCGGCCCAGCGCCAGCGCCGTGGCCAGCCCGGCCACACCAGCCCCCACGACGACGACGTGCTCGCGCTCGGACACCCGCGTCCCCCCTGGCATCGACTCCCGGCCGCTGACCCTACGTTATGGTAACGGGCGTTGCCAACAGCTCCGTCCGATCGCCGCCGCCCCACCCGGTGGGCCGGCGTCCCGCACGACCGGCGCCGCGCCGAGCGGCGCACGCTGCTGCTCGACGCCGCCTTCGACCTGCTCGGCACGGTCGGCTGGGCCGGGACCACGGTCCGCGCCGTGTGCCAGGCGGCGAAGCTCAACCCCCGCTACTTCTACGAGAGCTTCGAGGACCTCGAGTCGCTGGCGGTGGCCGTCTACGACCGCCTCGTCCGCCAGCTCACCGACGGGGTCCGGGAGGCCGTCGCCGCCGCGCCCGACGACCCGCGGGCGCAGACCCGGGCGGCGATCGACCACATCGTCACCTTCGTCGACGAGGACCGCCGCCGGGCCCGGATCCTGTACGTCGAGGCCCTGGGCAGCGAGGCCCTCAACCGGCGCCGCATCGCCACCGGCCACGAGCTCGTCGCCGCGGTCGAGCAGTACGCGGTCGAGCGCCACGGGCCGCCGCCCCCGGGCGAGCAGATCGGCCGCATCGGCGCCGCCATCCTCGTCGGCGGCATGGCCGAGCTGGTGGTCGCCTGGCTTGACGGCCGCATCCCGGTCGAGCGCGACCAGCTCGTCGACGACGCCACCGCGCTGTTCCTCGCCATGGCCGACGAGGGCGTGCGCGTCGCCGCCCGCCGGCGCCGCGGCCGCTGAGCCGCGGCCCGGGCGCGCCGGTGGGGCGCCGCAGCGCCCCACCGGTGGTCGCGTCCGGTCGTGCCGGCCCGGTCAGCTGCCGGAGCCGGCCTCGGGTGCGTCCTTGTCGGTGGCCGGCAGGTCGACCACCTCGGCCAAGCCGCCCTCGCCCGGGGGCTGGGCGCCGCCGGCCTCGTAGGTGCCCGAGAGCCACTCGGCGATGCTCTCGTCGCCCCGGTCGGACGACCAGTACTCCATCGGCCGGTAGTCCGGCGCCGCCGTCTCGATCTCGTTGTAGATCTTCATGCCGGTGCCGGCCGGGATGAGCTTGCCGATGATGATGTTCTCCTTCAGACCGTTGAGGTCGTCGGAGCGGCTCTCGATGGCGGCCTCGGTGAGCACCCGGGTCGTCTCCTGGAACGACGCCGCCGACAGCCACGAGTCGGTGGCCAGCGACGCCTTGGTGATGCCCATGACCACGGGACGGCCCTCGGCCGGGACCTTGGCCTCCTGCACGAGGCGCTTGTTCTCGTCGGTGTAGACCTTGGCGTCCACCGCCTCGCCGGGCAGGAAGCGGCTGTCGCCCGGCTCCTGCACGACGACCCGCCGGGTCATCTGCCGGACGATCAGCTCGATGTGCTTGTCGTGGATCGAGACGCCCTGGTCGCGGTACACCTTCTGCACCTCCTCGACCAGGTACTGCTGCGTCTCGCGCACGCCCTTGATCTCGAGCAGCTCCTTCGGGTCGCGGGGGCCCTCGACGATCGGGTCGCCGGCCGAGATCTCCTGGCCGTCGACGACCTCGAGGCGGGCCAGCGACGGGATCGTGTAGGTGTCCTCGGTCCCGTCGTCGGCCACGATCGTCACGACCCGGCCCCGGCCCTCGTCCTCGGCGATGCGGACGACGCCCGAGGTGCGCGCCAGGGTCGCCTTGCCCTTGGGCGAGCGGGCCTCGAACAGCTCGACGACGCGGGGCAGACCGCCGGCGATGTCGGAGCCGGCGATGCCGCCGGTGTGGAAGGTCCGCATCGTCAGCTGCGTGCCGGGCTCGCCGATCGACTGGGCGGCGATGACGCCCACGGCCTCGCCGAGCTCGATCCGCCGGCCCGTGGCCAGCGACCGGCCGTAGCAGGCGGCGCAGACGCCGAAGGCGGACTGGCAGGTGAGCACCGAGCGCACCCGCACCCGGTCGACGACCGGGTCGTCCCGCAGCGCCGCCATCTCGGCCTCGCCGATGTCGGTGCCGGCCGGGAGCGTGCGGCCCGCGAACTCCTTGTGCGGGTTGTCCTCCGAGAGCTGGACGTCGTTGACCAGCACCCGGCCGAACAGGCGGGTCTCGAGGTACGTGCGCTTGCCCGGCGAGTCGGGCACGACGTCCTCGATCCACAGGCCGCGGACGGGCTCGCCCTCGCGGTGGCAGTCCTCCTCGCGGACGATGAGCTCCTGGGCGACGTCGACGAGGCGACGGGTCAGGTAGCCCGAGTCGGCGGTGCGGAGGGCCGTGTCGACCAGGCCCTTGCGGGCGCCGGGCGTGGCGATGAAGTACTCCAGCATCGACAGGCCCTCGCGGAAGTTCGACTTGATCGGGCGGGGGATCATGTCACCGCGGGGGTTGGCCACCAGGCCGCGCATGCCGGCGATCTGGCGGACCTGCATCATGTTCCCTCGGGCGCCCGAGCCCACCATCATGTCGATGGGGTTGAACTTCTGGGCCTTGAGCGCCTTCTCCATCGCCGCCCGCACCTCGTCGGTGGCGTTGGTCCAGATCTCGACTTCCTTCTGGCGGCGCTCGCCGTCGGTGATGATGCCCTTCCGGAACTGGTTCTCGACCTTCTGCGCTTCCTTCTCGTAGCGGTCGAGGATCTCCTTCTTCTGCTCGGGCGACTTGACGTCGTTGATGGAGATCGTCAGGCCCGAGCGGGTGGCGTAGTGGAAGCAGAGGTCCTTGATCCGGTCGAGGCTGGCCTGGACGACCGACTTCGGGTACTCGTTGGCGAGCCGGTCGACGATCTCGCCCATGTCCCGCTTGCGCACGACGCGGTTCACGAACCCGAAGTCGTCCGGCAGCGTCTCGTTGAAGATGAGCCGGCCGACCGTCGTCGTGCGGTAGCGCACGCCGGCGGCGCTGGTCTCGACGCTGTCGTCGTCGTCCCGCACGACCTCGTCCGGGCGGACCCGGACCTTGATCATGGCGTGCAGCGACACCTCGCCGGCGTCGTAGGCCCGCTCGACCTGGGCGATGTCGCCGAACACCCGGCCCTCGCCCTTGGCGCCCTCGACGTGCTCGGTGAGGTAGTAGGCGCCGATGACCATGTCCTGGGTCGGCGTCACGAGCGGCCGCCCGTGCGCCGGCGACAGGACGTTGTTGGCCGACAGCATGAGCACCCGGCTCTCGGCCTGGGCCTCGGCCGACAGCGGCAGGTGGACCGCCATCTGGTCGCCGTCGAAGTCGGCGTTGAAGGCGGTGCACACCAACGGGTGGATCTGGATGGCCTTGCCCTCGACCAGCACCGGCTCGAACGCCTGGATGCCCAGGCGGTGCAGCGTCGGCGCCCGGTTGAGCAGGACGGGGTGCTCCTTGATGACGTCCTCGAGGACGTCCCACACCTGCGTGCGGCGGCGCTCGACCATCCGCTTGGCCGACTTGATGTTCTGGGCCAGCTCGCGGTCGACCAGCGCCTTCATGACGAAGGGCTTGAACAGCTCCAACGCCATCTGCTTGGGCAGGCCGCACTGGTGCAGCTTGAGCGTCGGGCCGACGACGATGACCGAGCGGCCCGAGTAGTCGACGCGCTTGCCCAGCAGGTTCTGGCGGAACCGGCCCTGCTTGCCCTTGAGCATGTCGGACAGCGACTTCAGCGGGCGGTTGCCGGGGCCGGTGACCGGCCGGCCGCGACGGCCGTTGTCGAACAGCGCGTCGACGGCCTCCTGCAGCATGCGCTTCTCGTTGTTGACGATGATCTCGGGCGCGCCGAGGTCGAGGAGCCGCTTCAGGCGGTTGTTGCGGTTGATGACCCGGCGGTACAGGTCGTTGAGGTCGGAGGTCGCGAACCGGCCGCCGTCGAGCTGGACCATCGGCCGCAGCTCCGGCGGGATGACCGGCACGACGTCGAGGATCATCGCCCGCGGGTCGTTGATCCGCCGGCCGTGCTCGTCGCGGCGGTTGAACGCGGTGACGATCTTCAGGCGCTTGATCGCCTTCTGCCGGCGCTGGGCCGACAGCGGCCGCCCGGGCGCGTTGGGGTCGATCTGCTCCTTGAGCTTCCGCTCCTCCTCGTCGAGGTCGATGCGGTTGATGAGCTGCTTGAGGGCGTCCGCGCCCATGCCGCCCTCGAAGTACTCGCCGTAGCGGTCCTTCAGCTCCCGCCACAGCATCTCGTCCTCGATGATCTTGCGGGGGTGGAGCTCGCGGAACTCGTCGAAGGTGCGCTGCACCAGGTCGAGCTCCTCCTCGTACCGCTCCCGGATGGCGGCGAGGTCCTTCTCGATCGCCTTCTGCCGGTTGCGGATGTCGGCGTCCTTGGCCCCCTCGGCCTCGAGCGCCGCGATCTCCTTCTCGCCCTCCTCCATCCGGCGCGCCAGCTCGAGCTCGCGCTCGCGGATGATCTCCTCCTTCTCCGCGTTGAGCTCGGCCTCGAGGTTGGGGAGGTCCTCGTGGCGCTTCTCGGTGTCGACCCAGGTGACGAGGTTGGCGGCGAAGTAGATGACCTTCTCGAGCTGCTTGGCCTTCAGCTCCTCACGGACCTCGGTGCCCGAGAGCAGGTAGGCCAGCCACGAGCGGGTGCCGCGGAGGTACCAGATGTGGACGACCGGCGCGGCCAGCTCGATGTGGCCCATGCGCTCGCGCCGCACCTTCGACCGGGTGACCTCGACGCCGCAGCGCTCGCAGATGATGCCCTTGAACCGGACGCGCTTGTACTTGCCGCAGTAGCACTCCCAGTCCTTGGTCGGACCGAAGATCTTCTCGCAGAAGAGCCCGTCCTTCTCGGGCTTGAGCGTGCGGTAGTTGATGGTCTCCGGCTTCTTGACCTCGCCGTTCGACCACATGCGGATCGTGTCCGCGGTGGCCAGCCCGATGCGGAGCTGACTGAAATCGTTGACGTCAAGCATCTGATGCTCCGTTCACCGCCGTGCGGCAGCGGGTCGCAGGGTTGCGGGTGTCGGTCGTGCGGATGGGCTGAAGGGAGGTGGCCACGGCCTAGAACGTGGTGCGCTGGCGGCGGCGCTCGTCCTCCTCGTCGCTGCCCCGCTCGGGGCGGCTGAGGTCGATGCCGAGCTCCTCCGCGGCGCGGAACACGTCCTCGTCGAGCTCGCGCATCTCGATCTCCTCGCCCGACTGGGCCAGGACCTCGACGTTGAGGCAGAGCGCCTGCATCTCCTTGATGAGCACCTTGAAGCTCTC
>PKRH01000108.1 GCA_017577565.1 Thermoanaerobacterales bacterium
GCCCGGCGCCGGACCGGGGGCGACGGCGCCGGGGGCCGGGACGGCGCCGCCCTCGAGGAGTACCGGGCCAGGCGCCGGTTCGACCGCACGTCCGAGCCGCCGGGCGACGGCCGCGAGGCCGCGCCCGTCCCGGACGCGGCGCGCCGGCGCGCCGGCGAGGGCGGCCGCCTGTTCGTCGTCCAGCGCCACCGGGCCCGGCGGCTCCACTACGACCTGCGCCTCGAGGTCGACGGCACCCTGGCCAGCTGGGCGGTCCCCAAGGGGCCGACGCTCGACCCCACCGTGCGGTCCCTGGCCGTGCACGTCGAGGACCACCCGATCGAGTACGCCGACTTCGAGGGCGTCATCCCGGCGGGCGAGTACGGCGGCGGCGACGTCATCGTCTGGGACCGCGGCACGTGGACGCCCGTGGGCACCGACGACCCGGCCGCCGCCATCGCCGCCGGCGAGCTGCACTTCGACGTCGAGGCCGAGAAGCTGCGGGGTCGCTTCGTGCTCGTGCGCACCGACCGCGACCGGTCGCGGCGCGAGCGGTGGCTGCTGCTCCACAAGGGCGACGAGCACGCCGTGCCCGGCTGGGACCCCGAGGACCACCCCCGCTCGGTGAAGACCGGCCGCACCAACGACGAGGTCGCGGCGGCTCCCGAGGCCCGCTGGCACAGCGACCGCCCGCCGGCCCAGGCCGAGGAGCGCCTGGGCGCCGCCCGGTGGTCGCCGCCCACGGCGGAGGAGCTGGCGGCGCTGGACGCCCTGCCGGGCCGGGGCGGCCGCTGGGAGCTGCAGGGCCGAGCCCTGGAGCTGGCGGACCTCGACGCCGTGCTGCTCCCCGGCCGGGACGGCGAGGAGCCGGTGACCCGGCGCGACCTCGTCCGCTGGTACGCCACCGCCGCCCCGGCGATCCTGCCCCACCTGGTCGACCGGCCGGTCGCCCGGCGCCACCACCCCACCGGCGGCCGGGCGGCCCCGTGGCGGACCGGCCTCCCCCGCGGCGCGCCCGACTGGGTCGACCGCTGGCGCGACGAGGGCGCCGGCCCGGGGACGGCCCGGTGGTACCCGGTGCTCGACAGCCCGCCGGCCGTCGCCTGGCTGGCGGCCGCCGGCGCCGTCGAGCTGCGCCCGTGGCTCGCGCGCCGCGACGACATCCGCCGGCCGACCTGGGCGGTCGTCGACATCGCCCCCGGCGAGCGGACCTCGTTCGAGGACGTCCTCGTGCTCGCCCGCCTGTTCCGCGCGGCGCTCGACCACCTCCGGCTCGAGGCCCGGCCCACGCTGCGGGGCCGGCACGTCGAGGTCCGGGTGCCGGTCGGCCGCGGGCCGTCGACGGAGGAGACCCGGGCCTGGGCCGAGGGGCTGGCCCGGGCCGTCGGCGCCACCGTCCCGGAGCTCGTGGCGTCGCCGGGGGGTGGCCGCGACCGGCGCGGCCGGGCCCGCCTCGACGCCGGCCCCGCGGCCCCCGACCGCCCGCCGCCCGCGCCGTGGAGCGTCCTCGCGGCGCCCGGCGGTCCGGTGGCGGTGCCGCTCGAGTGGGACGAGCTCGACGACCCCGACCTGCGGCCCGACCGGTGGACGGTCCGCACGGCGCCGGCGCGGTTGGCGGAGGCCGGCGACCCGCTCGCCGGCCTGGTCGACCTGGACCAGCGCCTGCCGCCGCTCTGAGCCCGAGCAGGCCGCCCGCCGGGGTGGTTCACTGGTCCCGTGCGTGACTGGAGTCACATCCTCCGCGGGGACGAGGACGACGAGCCCCGCCTGCCCATCAAGCTGGGACCGGTCTCCAACGGCGAGTTCCACCCGATCCCCCACGGCCCGGTGGTGCGCGAGGCCATCCGCCGCACGTACCGCCTGGCCGACGAGAACGCCCGTCGCCTCAACATGTCGCGGCGACGCTTCCTGAGCAGCATCACCGGCGCCGCGGCGACGCTGTTCGTGCTCGCCGCCTGCTCGAAGGAGGAGGCCGCCAGCCGCGGCGAGCGGCCGGGCGGCACCTTCGACGTGTCCGAGGACGCCACCCGCGACACCGCCACGGCGCTCGAGGAGCTGGGCGGCGAGGAGTTCATCTTCGACGTCCAGACCCACTACGTGAACTACGACGCCGACCCCGGCATCGGCGAGTGGACCGCGGCCTTCCCGCAGTCGGGGTGCGAGGAGGGCCGGGGCGCGGCCGGCGCCAAGGCCTGCTTCACCGCGGAGGCCTACTTCCGGGAGGTGTTCGTCCGCTCCGACACGTCGATGACGATCCTCTCGGCGCTGCCGACCGCCTCGCTGGCCGGCCTGCAGCCCGACGACATGGCCTTCGCCATCGACGTCGCCACCCGGCTCGGCTGCGACGGCCGGGTGCTGATGCACGGCGGCGCCTACCCGCACCACGGCCCGATCGAGGCGGCGCTCGCCAGCATGACCGAGCTGCGGGAGCGCTACGACATCGCGGCCTGGAAGATCTACACGATGACCCCGACCGACGCGCACTTCTACTTCGACGACCACGACCCCGATCGCCCGCAGATCGGGCAGCGGTTCATCGACCACGTGCGCGAGATCGGCCCGCCCATCATCTGCACCCACAAGGGCATCAGCTCGATCGTCGGCTCGACGCCCGAGCTGGCCGACCCCCGCGACATCGGCCCGGCGGCGGCCCGCAACCCCGACATCGCGTTCGTCGTCTACCACTCGGGGTTCGAGCCCGGCGGCGGGGGCACGGGGCCCTACGACCCGGACGACCCGGACCCCCAGGGCGTCGACCGGCTCATCCGCTCGCTCCAGGACGCCGGGGTGGAGCCCAACTCGAACGTCTACGCCGAGCTGGGCGGCACCTGGTGGTTCCTCATGCGCGACCCGACGGCCGCCGCCCACGTGCTCGGCAAGCTGCTGCGCCACGTCGGCGAGGACCGGGTGCTGTGGGGCACCGACTCGATCTGGTTCGGCACGCCACAGGACCAGATCCAGGCCATGCGCACCTTCCAGATCAGCGAGGAGCTGCAGGAGCGCCACGGCTACCCCGCCCTCACCGACGAGGTGAAGGCGAAGATCTTCGGGGTCAACGCGGCCCGGCTCTACGGCATCGAGCCCATCACCGGCACCTGCGACCTGACCGCCGAGGAGGTCGAGGCGGTGCGGGCCTCGATGCCGCCGCCCCGCACCTACGGCCCGGAGACCTACGCCGAGGCGGCGGCGATGATCGCCGCCCACCAGGCCGGCTACCTGGTCTGACCCGGGGCGGCGGGCGCGGCTAGGAGAACCAGCCGCGCACGGTCTCGACGAGCTCCTCGGCCTTGGCGCCGACCGCGGCCATCGTGCCGCTCGCGGCCTGGAGCATGACCATCTTCCCCATGGTCTCCCGGGCCCACTCGAGGTGCTCGTCCTCCTCGGGCCCGACCTCGCCGACCGCCCGCGCCCAGCGGTCCTTGAGGTCACCGTCCGGCAGGTGGTCGGCCAGCTCGGCGATGGTCTGCCAGTGCGCGTGGTCGAGGGACTCGGCCAGGAAGACGGCCTGGAGCATGACCATCTCCCGGGTCGTCACGTCGAGCGACCCGCCGAGCAGCGAGGTGCTCTCGACCAGCTTCGTGTCGGCGCCCTCGACGCCGCGGGCGGCGGGGCTGACGTAGCTCGGGTTGCCGCCCATGCCGGCGATCAGGTCCTCGAGGATCTCGGCGTGGCGCTCGGTCTCCTGGCCGAGCTCCTCGTAGCGGCGCTTCAGCACGGGGTTGTTCGTCCGGGCGGCGACCGACCGGTAGAGGTGGCGGCCGCAGCGCTCGTGGGTGAGGGCGGCGCTGAGGAAGTCGGCGACGAAGGCCATGTCGAGGCCGGCGTCGGGCAGGGCGGCGGCCAGCTCGTCGTCGGTCACCTGCTGGGCGGGCTCGACGTAGGTCATCTCGGCGGTCTTGGCGGTGGCGCCCGTCGCCTTGGTGGGGACGAGGATCGTCATCGGGGGTGCTCCTTCGGTCGTGCGGGTGGGGCTCGGACGGGGTGGCGGGGCGGGCGCGGGGCCCGGCCGGTCAGGCCCGGAGGCCGGCCACGGGGTGCGGGCCCTCGACCTCGTCACGGAAGTCGCGGCCGTCGACCACCCGGATCTCGTCGACCACCGCCTCGGACGGGGTGCCGCCCTCGTTCACGATGCCCTGGAAGGCGAAGTAGCGATGGTCGTCGGGCAGCTCGTCGAGCGGCCGGTACCCGGTGCCGTCGGCCCGGAGGTCGACCTGCTCGGCCAGCACCGACCGGACGTACTCCTTGTTGGTCTCGAAGGTCAGCGGCACCTCGGGCAGCTCCGGCGGCAGGATCTCCTCCGGCTCGACGCCCTGGTAGCGGCGCAGCAGGTCGCAGGCGACGTGCAGCTGGCCGATCTCCATCTCGAGGTGCAGCTCCCAGATCCGCTTCAGGCGGGGGTCGGCCTCCTGCTGCAGCATCGACCAGTAGAGGTAGACCTCGTCGTACTTGTGGAAGACGAGCTGCTCGAACCACGAGTCGAGGGGGTCGATCAGGGACTCGTAGTGGGTGACGTGCTGCTCCTCGATGTGGGAGATCTCGACGTAGAGGTCCCGCGCCACCGGCTCCACGAGCTCGGCGCTGTGGTTCAGGTAGTAGTTCATGGTCTGCTGCTCGGCGGCCACGATGGTCATGACGTGGAGCCGTGACAGCGGGTCGACGGTGTGGGTGTCGTAGTGGGGCCGCACGTCGTCGTAGGGGTGGCGGTGCTCCACCACCGTCGGGCGGCCGGGCATGATCTCGGTCAGCGAGTCGGTCAGCTCGGCCGCGTCCCGGCCGTCGATCAGCTCGTAGAGGTTGGCGTAGCGGTAGAGGTGGTCGAAGTCCTCGAGCAGGGCGAAGTCGAGCGCCTGCTTGAGGGCCGGGTCGGGCTCGTTCCGGGCCAGCCAGGCCGTGAGGTCGACGGCGACCTGCTCGTAGCCGATGGTCGTCTCGAGCGGGCTCTGGTCCCCGGGGTTGAGGTTGTTGACCACGGCCCGCTGCTGCTGGTCGATGCGTCGGCCCAGCGCCAGCGCCCGCCGGATGTCGAGGTCGTCGGTCGCCCGGGCGAACTGGTGGGCGAAGAGGATCGACTCGACCTCGATGCCGTTCATGAGGATCACCCGGCACCGCGTGTAGGGGTCGCCGAGCTTGTCCAGCGGCTCGACCGACAGCTCCGACCAGCTCCGGAACTGCTCCTCGACGGGGATCCCTCGCTGCTCCAGGGGGTTGAACGCCATGGGTCTCCTCCGTCTCGGCGGTTCCGGGCGCCCGCACGCGGACGTGCGGCTACCCCGCGTCGCGGACGCCAAACGTCGCTGCCCGGTGCGGGCGGGCCGGCGGGGGCGCCGATGCGCCCGCGCCCCCGTATCGTGAGGTGGTGGACGCAGCCCTGGACCTCAGCCGGGCCTCCCGCCGACTGCTGTCCGAGCTCGACGACGACGGGGTGGTGATCGACGCCGAGGGCCCGATCCTCGCCCTCATCCTCGACGAGCTCGGCTACGCCCGCCGGCCGCCCCGGTTCGAACGCCGCACCCCCGTCTACGGGTCGATCATCGTGCCCGGCGACCGGTCGCTCGTGACCGCGGGCGACCTCGCCGACCTCATCCCGCTCGACGACCAGCCGCTCGACGTCGCCCGCCGCTACGCCGACGGGCGGGCGTCGTTCCTCGTCCTCGAGCCCGACGGCCGGCGGAGCCTGGCCCTGTTCCGCCGCAGCGTCCAGTACGAGGCCGACCTGATCCAGATCCAGGCCGACACCGGCGTCTACATCGTCCAGCGCACGCCGGTGCTCCACGCCACCCGGCTGTTCACCTCCACCCGCACGATCGAGTGGTCCGGCTACCGCTGGACGGCCCGGGCGACGGCCGCCGCCCAGCAGCGCAAGCTCGACCCGCACCTCCCGCCGATCCCCCGACCGGTGGTCGGCGGGCTGCTCGAGCTGGCCCTGCACTGGCTCAGCCCGTCCCGCGTCGGGGCGACGTTCGTCGTGCCGGTCGACGGGGTGCGCGACGGCCTCGACATCGAGCGCGCGGTCGACGCGCCCGAGCTGTCGGTCGTCCACCGCCACCACTACCCGGCGCTGCTGGCGGCCCTCACCCAGACCGACCTCGCCACCCTCGTGGACCACCGGGGCGCCATCCACCACCTCGGCGTCGGCCTGCGCTGGTCGCTCGAGGCCGAGGCGGCCGTGGCGATCGAGGACAAGGGGATGCGCCACCGCTCGGCCGCCCGGTGGACCTACGACCACCCCGACGCCCTGGCCGTCGTGGTGAGCGAGGACGGCCCGGTGTCCGTGTTCCGCCAGGGCCGGGCGCTCACCAAGTGCGTGGGCGCCCTGCAGGTCGAGCTCCCCGAGGCCACCGCGAGCTGAGCGCCCGGCGCCGCCCGCCGGCGCCCCCGTCAGCCGCCGTGGGCGGCGACCCAGGCCCGCACCCGCCCCGGGTCGGCGCCCCGCAGCCGCACCCGCTTGCGGCGGCCCGTGTGCCCGGCGACCACCGCGACGTCCGCGGGCCGCAGGCCGAGCTCCTCGGCGAGGAGCCGCTCGAGGGCGGCGTTGGCCCGGCCCCGCTCCGGCGGTGCCGCCACCTTGACCTTCAGGGCGTCGCCGTGGGTGCCGGCCACCCCGGGGCGGGAGGCACCCGGCTGGACGTGGACGGTGAGCAGGACGCTGCCGTCGTCGGCGACCTCGACGCTGGCCACGCCAGAGGCTACGCCCGGCCGGCCGGCGGCCGCCTACCCGAAGGCCTGCGAGGTCAGCGTCACCACCGCCACGAGCAGGGACAGGGCCGCGAGCACGCCGGTCGTGCGGCGGTCGGGGGCGGCCGGGTCGGTGACGACCTCGAGCGTGAGCGAGGCGCCGACGCCGGCGAAGAACGCGGCGAGGATGACGGTCACCACGCCCATCGCGCCGCGTGGGTCGCCGCGACGGTCGGCGTGCTCGGGCGCCGGCTCTCCGTTCGCTCGGGTCGCGTGGTCGGGTCCACCCTGCTCTCCTCCTGGCACTCGTCCCGAGAGAAGACTGCGCGGCGCGCGCTTCGTGACGCGCTCCGGAGGGATTTCGCGGGCGTGGCTCGCCGGGCCGGCCACGGGGTACCGCGAGGGCATGGTCGAACGCATCGACCGGGGCGCGCACCAGATCGCCTGGGCCGGCACGCGGGTCGGCACGGGGGACGCGATCCCCGGGGCCGGGGCCTGGGAGCTGGTCGACCACCAGGGCTGCGAGGGCGAGGGCCGGCTGCAGGCCATGGCCGGGGGCGCCACGGCGCCGCGGTGCCCGGTCTGCGGGGCGGACGTCCGGTGGCAGCTCACCCACCTGGCGCCCACGGTGGCCGCCGACCACCGGGGCGTCGGCCGGCTCCCGTGACCGGCGCCCGGCATCCGGCCGGGTGGGGCGACGCCCGGGCGGGTAGCCCCCACCCATGACTGCACCAGACGACCAGGACCGGCCGGGGGGCGACCGTGGGGACGCCTGAGGTCTTCCGCTCCGGCCACACGCCGGCCGACCCCAACCACGCCGCCGCCGTGGCCGACGGCACGCCGCCGGCGCCGCGCGGCAGCGGCCCGGGACCGGTGCCACCGGAGAACCGCCCCGGCCACCACGCCGGGAAGGACCAGGACAAGCCCACGCGACGGCCGCCGACGCCACGGTCGGCCCGCGGGCGGGGGACGGGACGGCGCCGCCGGGCCGAGGAGCGGTCGGCCACCGCGGCCCGGCCCGCGGCCGGGACGGCGGGGAGCTCCTCCGAGGAGCACCCGACGACGTTCGCCTTCGCCTTCGACGACGCCCGGATGCGGCTGGCCGCCCGGGTCGCCGGCGTCACGCCGGACACCAGCGGGGTCGAGGTCCGCGGCGGGCGGTTGACCGTCCGCTTCGGCCGCTGGTCGCTGAGAACGCCGGTGGCCAACGTGGCGGGCACGACCCGCACCGGCCCCTACGAGTGGTGGAAGGTCGCCGGGCCGCCGCACCTCTCGCTCGCCGACCGGGGCGTCACCTTCGCCACGACGACGGAGGGCGGCCTCTGCATCCGGTTCCACGAGCCGGTGCCGGCGATCATGCCGACCGGCCTGATCCGCCACCCCGCGGCCACCGTGACCGTCGCCGACCCCGACGGGCTGGCCGCGGCCCTGGCGGCGGCCCGGGACGCGGCGGCCGCGGCGACGGGCTGAGCGACCGGCGCCCGCGTCGACCGCCCGCCCGGGGCCCGAGCGACGGACCCGGTGGCCCGGGCGCGGGTCCTCAGCCCGTCTCGGGCCGCCCGCGGTCGTCGGTGCGGGCGTCGCGGGGGCTCGTCCCCACCGACGGGCCGTCGACGTCGCGGGTCTCGCCCTCGAGCTCGGGCTCGCGGCCGCCGAGGTAGACCATCATGGCCGCCGCCCCCGCCAGGGCGCCGCAGAGCGCGGCGATCAGCAGGCGCCAGCCGAGCGCCAGCCCGGCCCAGCCCACGAGACCCAGGGGCAGGAACAGCAGCGCCCCGATCACCGCGCCGGCGACGAGCCCGGTGATCCCGCCCTTCACCTGGGCGTCGGTCAGCACGCCCAGGCCGCCCCAGGCCCGGGCCATCTCGTCCTGCTGCTCGCGGCGGAGCGTCCGGCGGTCCCGCCGGGTCGCGGCGCGCCCGCGGGCGAACGTGCGCTCGCCGGCCGGCGGGGCCGTGCGCTCGTCCACCGCGTGCTCCGCACGGGCCAGCCACGTCGGTCGTCGGGTCATGCGATCACCTCCGGTCCGGTGCTTCCCGGTCCCGGCCGGCCCAACCCGGCGGGCGACGAGGGCGCAGATGTGTGGGCGCGCCGCCACGGGGAAGCCGACGCCCATGAGCGAAGAGGACCGCCGCCAGGCGCAGCGCAACGAGCACGGTGAGATCGTCGAACCGCCCGACAGCACGGTCGACGACTGGTTGGGCCAGCAGGTGTCGGCCGACGAGGAGGTGGTCGACGAGCTGCTCGAGGAGACGGGCGGCGACGTCGAGGAGGCCGAGCGCCGCTTCGGCGAGCGGTCGCACGAGGACCGCCCGGACCGCCTCCCCACCGAGCAGCGGCGCCGCTGACCCGACGGGTCGCCCCGGCGCCCCGCCGCCCGGACCCCCCGGCCGGTGGTGGGGCGCCGGGACCTCGCCGCCGCGGCCGCACCCCACCGGCGCCCGCCGCCGGCGGGCCGCCCGGCGCGCATGGCGAGCGGCCCCAGGGGGTAGGCGGTCGGCGTGATGGAGGAGGACGGCGGACTCACCCGTTGGGAGCGCACGATGCTGGAGCTCGTCGAGGCCGGCCTCGAGCGCGACGACCCGGTGTTCGTCCAGCGCTTCACCGACCGGTCGCGCTCGCTGGGCGCCGGCGCCCACCCCTCGTCGCCGCGCGACGTCATCGCCCGCTGGCTGCGGCGCCGCCACGACGAGGCCTGACCGCCGGTCTCGCGGCACCCGGGCGCGCGCCATCGGGCCCGGCGGGACCGCCGAGCGGCGGCTCACGCCGCCGGCGTCACCGGGGGCGGGAGGTCAGACGATGTCCTCGTCGTCGTCGTAGGGCACCTCGAGGGACTGCTCCCAGGCGTCGGCCTCCGGCACCTCGGGATCGCGGGGCAGCGCGACGACGCGGGAGCCGGGCGCGACCTCCTCGGCCTGCTCCAGGGCGTCGGCCTCGGGCACCTCGGGATCGCCGCTGAGCTCGTCGACGAGGGGCTCCGGGACCACCGGCTCGTCCTCCTCGCCCGGGTCGACCTCGAGGGAACGTCGCTGTGCGGGGTCGCGGGGTGTGACCATTCCTGCCTCCGTCTCGGGCTCACGGTCGCGCCGGCCCCGGCGAGTGCCGAGGTCGGGCGGCGGCGATCGGTCCCCCCAGGCTAGGGACAGACGGGGCGGTCCGCGCCCGCCGCCGCCCCGAACCACCCGGGGGATCGTGGTCGACCACCCGCGCCGGGCGGTCAGGGCGTGAGGACCACCTTGATCGCCCCGTCCTCCTTGGCCTGGAACATGGCGTAGGCGCGGGGCGCCTCCTCCAACGGCAGCCGGTGGGTGACGAAGTCCGACAGCCCCAGCGGGTCGTCGTCCCGCTCGAGGACCGGGAGGATCTCGGGCACCCACCGCCGCACGTGGGCCTGGCCCAGCCGGACCTGCACGCCCTTGTCGAACAGCTCCAGCATGGGGATGGGGTCGGCGGCGCCGCCGTAGACGCCGACGATCGACAGCGTGCCGCCCCGCCGGACCGCGTCGATGGCGGTGCGCAGGGCGGCGAGCCGGTCGACGCCCGCCCGCATGGCGAGCGCGGCGCCGACCGAGCGGGGCAGCACCGACGCCGCCCGCTGCATCGCGGCCGCGACCGGGGCGCCGTGGGCCTCCATCCCGACCGCGTCGATCACGGCGTCCGGCCCGCGCCCGCCGGTCAGGGCCCGGAGCGCCTCGGGGACGTCGTCGACCTGACCGGCGTCGACCGTCTCGACGCCGTGGCGCTGGGCCATGCCCAGCCGCTCGGGCACGAGGTCGACGCCGAGCACCTTCTCGATCCCCCGGTGCCGGGCGACACGGCACGCCATCTGGCCGATGGGGCCGAGACCGATCACGGCCAGCGAGCCGCCGGGGGGCACGTCCGCGTACGCCACCGCCTGCCAGGCCGTGGGCAGCACGTCGGACAGGAAGAGGTAGCGGTCGTCGGGCGGCCCCTCGGGCACCTTGACCGGGCCGAAGTGGGCCTGGGGCACGCGCACGAGGTCGGCCTGGCCGCCCGGCACGTGCCCGTACAGCTTCGTGTAGCCGAACAGCGCCGCCCCCTTGCGGTGCTCCCGGACCTGGGTCGTCTCGCACTGCGCGTAGAGCTGCAGGTCGCACATGTGGCAGCGACCGCAGGAGATGTTGAACGGGACGACGACGCGGTCGCCGGGCGCGATCTGCTCGACCTCGGACCCGACGGCGACGACCCGGCCCATCACCTCGTGGCCGAGGACGTCGCCCGGCTCCATGAACGGTGCGAGCGGCCGGTAGAGGTGGAGGTCCGAGCCGCAGATCGCGGTCGAGGTGACCTCGACGATGGCGTCGGTGGGCTCCTCGATGCGGGGGTCGGGCAGCGCCTCCACCCGGACGTCCTCGAAGCCCTGCCACGTCACTGCTCGCACGGTGCCTCCTCGGGTCGGGGGCCGGCGGGACCCGGCAGGCCAGGCATGCCCGCCACCCGCCGTGGCCAAACGGCGGCGCGGGACCGGCGAGGCGCCGGTCCCGCGCCCGCGAGCTGCTACACGAGGTGCGGGGGTCGCCACGAGGAGCGTCCGGCCGATAGCCTCGTCGGTGGTGGCGGGCACCTTCCGGGCACGTCGTCCGGTTCGGAGCCACCATGTCGACGACACACCACCGGGTGACCCCGTGACCGCGGTCGTCCGGGTCACCATCGCCATCCTCCTGTGGACGGTCGCCTTCGTCGGCGCCGACCTGCAGGCGCCCGACACCGACCGCGCGCGCCGTGACGTCACCGTCGACGCCGTCGTCACCGGCCCCGGCCCCGGGGAGGAGGAGGCGACGCAGGCGGCACGGGTGACGAACCCGCTGCCCGTCCCCGTCCAGCTGCGGGCCGAGGCCGCGGTCGTCCGGGCCGCCGGCGCGCGCTGCCCGTCGGCCCTCGTGGCCCACGTCGCCCCCGCCCGGCGCGCCCAGGTCCCGGCCGGGGGGACGGCCGCCGTCGAGGTCGAGATCCGCACGACGACCCGGGCACCGGCGTCCTGCCGGGCCGCGACCTGGCCGGTCGAGCTGCCGGCGACCGCCCTGCCGCCCCTGACCGGGACCTCCGAGCCCGAGGGCGGCCCGCCCCTCGCCGTCTACGCCGCCGTCGCGCTCGGGCTGGGCCTCCTCGTCGGCGGCCTGCTGCTGGTCGGCGGGCGCCGAGCCCGCCCCCCGACGCCGGCGCCGCGCCCGACCGGCGACACCCGTCCCGCTCCGGCGCCCCGGCCCCGCGACCGGGCCGGCCGCTGACC
>PKRH01000109.1 GCA_017577565.1 Thermoanaerobacterales bacterium
GTTCACGCCCTTGCTCAGGCAGTCCGTCGCCACCAGCACCCGCGTCGGGTGCTCGGCCAGCGCCTCGATGCGGGCCTCGCGCTCGGCGGACGGCAGGCGGCCCGTCACCGCCTCGACCTCCGCGCCGAGCCGCTTCGGCAGGCGGGCCCGCAGCCCGCGGGCCACGTACTCCGCGGGCTCGATGAACCGGCAGAACACGATGGGCTGGAAGCCGTCGCCCAGCAGCGACCGCACGACCTCGACGAGCCGGGCGAGCTTGGCGTCGTCGTCGCCGGCCAGCGCGTCCGCCTGGCGGGCGAGCTCCCGGAGCCGGCGGCCCAGCGCCGACTCGGCCGCCTCGGTCTGGCTGCCGGGGACGACGTCGACCGCCTCCTCGGACTCGTCGAGGTCGAGCACGGTCTGCCGGCCGATCTCGTCCACCGCCTCGCTCGTCTCGGCGTCCGCCGTCGCCGCCCGGGTCCGCATCGTGGCCGCCGCAGCCGGCGGGCTCGACGCCAGCGCCCGCAGCAGGCCCAACGCCGACCACCACCGCACCCGCTGCTCTCGCGCGCCGGTCGCCGGGTCGCGCACCGTCGACCGGGCGTAGTCCAGCACCTGGTCGAACAGCGCCCGGTAGCGAGCGGACAGCGCGTAGGTGACCTCGGAGTCCTTCCGCTCCGGGAACGAGGTGTCGCGCTCCAGGTAGTGGCGGATGTCCGGGCGCCGCCGCTGCACCAGGTGCTGGGCGAGGCGGTCGCGATGCCGGCGGTTCTCCTCGCCGGCCAGCGTGTCCGGCAGCGAGGCGAAGTCCTCGTCGAGCAGCGTGAGCAGCGACCGGAACGACCCCTCCTTACCGGAGTGCGGGGTCGCGGTGACCAGGATCAGGTGGCGGTCGGGCCGCGCGGCCAGGGCCCGGACCAACGAGTAGCGCTGGTGCCGGGCGCGGGAGCCGTCGCCGGTGTCGGCGCACGTGTGCGCCTCGTCGACGATGACCAGCTCGGGGCAGGCACGGATGAAGTCGTCCCGCCGTCGATCCGACTTGATGAAGTCGATCGACACGATGACGTGGTCGTGGACGTCGAAGATCGACTGCCCCACGGCCAGGCCGCGTTCGAGGCGCGCCGCGGTCGACGACAGGACGAGCTCGGCGTCGATGTGGAACTTCGACGACAGCTCGGCCTGCCACTGCTCGGCCAGGTGCGGCGGGCAGAGCACCGCCAGCTTGCGGGCGTCGCCCTGCTCCAGCAGCTCCTTGGCCACCAGCGCCGCCTCGATCGTCTTGCCGATGCCCACGTCGTCGGCGATCAGCAGACGCACCGGGTCGAGCTTCAACGCCATGAGGAGCGGCACGAGCTGGTAGGGGCGCGGCTCGACCGCGATCTTCCCCACCGAGCGGAACGGGCCGGCGCTCGACCGGAAGCCGAGCCGCAGGGCGTCGCGCAGCATGCGGGCCGACCGGTAGTCCCCGAGGTCGTCCGGGTCGGGCAGCCGGAACGTCGCCGGCTCCACCGGCTCCAGCTCGGGGAGGATGCCCGTGACCTCGTCGTCGGTGCCGCCGAGCGGCCGCACCATCACCAGCTCGTCGCTCGACTCCGGGAGCACGACCCACTCCCGGCCCCGGGCCGTCACCAGCGACCCCGGTGCGTAGCTCATGTCTCTGCGTCCCCTTCCCCGAAGACCGAACGGAACGTGTCGACGATCTGGGCCCAGTCGTCGCGGTGGCCGAAGCGGATGACCCGGTAGCCCAGGTCGTGCATGGCCTCCTCCTGGGCCCGGTCTCGTGCCTGGCGGTCGGCGTGGTCGTGGTGCGGGCCGTCGACGTAGACGACGGCACAGGCGTCGTCGTAGACGAAGTCGGGTCGGGTGCCCGCCTGCTCGAAGTAGACGTGCGACCGGTCCGGCAGCCGGTAGCCGCCGGCCCGCAGGAACTCGAGGAACTCCGCCTCCAGCGGCGACTCGGCGGCGCCCGCCAGCTCCTCCGCCCGGGCGCCACCCGGCGCCAGGCCGGCCGACCGCAGCCGGCCGAGCACCGGCACCGCGAGGGAGCGGTCGAGCACCTGGTGATCGGGCTGGTTCCGGTACGAGAGCAGGCAGTCGTAGCAGGCCGCCTCGCAGGGCTCCCTCCCGTCACCGCTCACGACGTCGTGCAACGTGGCCGGGTCGACGTGGCAGCGGTCCAGGGCCTCGTGCGCGATGCGCCGCCACAGGTCCGGTTCGTCCACCAGGCGGCGCAGCACGCCCGCCCCACCCTCGGCGGACTCGTAGAACAGCAGCACCCGCCGGTCGGCCCTCGACGGCAGCGGCTCCGAGGCCAGCTCGCTCTCCTCGAGCTGGAACGCGACCTCGAACGCCGTCTTCAGCGCCGCCTCCAGCGACGCCATCGTGGGCAGGTCGAGGTCGGCGACCGGCGTCACCAGCAGCGCGTTGCGGCTGTCCTCCACGTAGGGGATCACCCGCTGGGTCCGCTTCGACAGCGGGTCCTCCTCGTCCGCCGCCTCGGCGTCGTTGTCGCTGCTCCAGTACCCCCGCTCGACGTCCAGCACGAAGCCGAGGCGCTCCTTGACCTTGCGGCGCCGCCACCCGAGGTTGATGCGCCAGATGGTCGTCGTGTCGCCGTAGGCCAGGCGGAACAGCGGCTCGCCGTCGACCGTCACCGTCGCCTCGCGCACGGACGGCTCGCCGTTGCGCTTCGCGAACCGCACGCCGGAGATCACCTCGTAGCCCTTGCGCTGGCGCTCCTCCTCGTCGGAGGTGATGCGGTCGCGCCGCACCGTCGACACGTTCTGCAGCCGGAACAGGTTCGGCAGCGGCGCCGGCAGCTGGTGGCCGCACCGCTCGCACACGTCCGGGCCCGGGGGCGTGTCGATCGGGTGGAGGTAGCCGCAGTGCTCGCACCGCTTCGCCTGCCGGGTGACGAGCGTGCCGTCCTCGTCCTGCATGTCGCCGACCGGCAGGATCACCCGGTTGATCCGGTAGCGGGCGCCCTCGTGGTAGATGAGGCTCTGCGGGCCGAACTCGCTGATGGCCAGGAACCGCGGCCGTTGCAGGAACTCCGGCTCGTCCTGCCGGCCCCGCCGACCGGGGATGAACGCCGACAGCGGCAGCCGGGGGAACGAGTAGCCGGGCAGGAAGCCCTCGGCGGCGAAGTAGCGGTACGTGTAGAAGTCCGACTGGTTGCGGTGATCCGACTCGGCGCGCAGCAGCTCCAGCTGGTTCTCCGCCTCGCGGCGCAGCCGGTCGGCCTGCTGCCGGTCGCGTGCGCTGCGACCGGCCGAGAGCTTGATCCGCTGCTGCTCGCGGGCCTGCTGCAGCGCCGCCTTGTACAGCGACTTCCACCGGCCCAGCGCCTGCCGGAAGCGCTCGGGGATGGCCTGCAGCGTGTCGTCGAGCCAGCTCTCCGACCACCAGGGGGCCTGGCGGAGCGTGCCCTCCAGGTCGGACAGGACCACCCGGGCCCGCTCGCGCGCCCGGGCCCGTGCCCGCTCGTCGTGCAGGTGCGCCGCCACGCTCTCCTGGAGCTGCGGGTCGTCCACGCCGTCGACGAGGTCGAGCACGTCCTTCATCGACGACCCGAGGTCGAGGCCGCTCTCCGCCAGCCAGACCGCGTGCACGTGGGCGCGGACCAGGTCCTCGTTCGCCAGGTCGAGCCGCGGCGCCTGCACCTGCCCGGCGACCATCAGCTCGGGCTTCCGGAAGAAGTGCTGGTCGTGGCTGCTGCCAGCCGCGCAGTACGTGTAGACGAGCGCCGGCTGCCCGCTCCGACCGGCCCGGCCCGACCGCTGGGCGTAGTTGGCCGGCGTGGGCGGGACGTTGCGCATGTTGACGACGTTGAGCTGGGCGATGTCGACGCCCAGCTCCATCGTCGGCGAGCAGTAGAGGACCGGGAGCTCGGCCCGGCGGAACCGCTCCTCGCGCTCGAGCCGCTCGTCGTTGGGCACCTGGGCGGTGTGCTCCCGGGCCTCGATGCCCGCCAGGTCGTTGCCCACGGTCTGGTAGAGGTCGACGAAGAACTTGTTGGTCGTCGCCGTGCCCCTCGGCGGGTTCGGCATGCGGATGGGGTCGTGGAACGGCGTCGTCCCGTCACCCGCGATCCACCGCATGGCGGAGGCGGGGAGCTGGTAGCGAGGGGTCTCGTCGTCGGCCGTGCCGACGATCTCGAGGAGGCCGTAGACCCGGAGCCGCTCGAAGAGCTGCTCGATGATCGTCGAGGTCTCCTCCAGCGAGAGCTTCTCGGTGCCGAGGACGCCCGGGCGCCGCAGGTACTGACCGAAGCCACCGCGGGCCGAGACGTACGACCACCGCTCGGGGTCGCCGGGCCGCCGCCCGCGGGGCAGCACCTGGGCGGCGTACTCCAGGCGCTCGTCCTCGAGCGACCACGACCCCGCGAGCCGCTGCTGGGCCCGCTTCTCCATGCCCTCCTGGTACTGGGGGTCGAGCACGTCGACCTTGATGGCCAGGTCGCGTCGGATCAGGTCGAGCAGCGTCCGCAGGACGGACTCCCGCACCTCGGGGTCGGCGTCGGCGAGCGCCGGGTGGCAGGAGCCCCACTCCTCGGCGTCGGCGGCCAGATCGGGCAGCGACTCGTACTCGATGCGCAGCAGCCCGACCTGCTCGAGGTTGGGCTGGGTCAGCCGCCAGCCCCGCTGGAGGTCCCGGTAGAGGCGGTAGGCGAGGACCTCGCGGAAGACCCGGTCGGTGTCGAGGCGCGCGTGACCCTTGAGGTCGGTGTCCCGGGCGTAGACGCCGAACGGCAGGTCGAGGGCGTCGAACACCCGCTGCGGCACCTCGTCGTGGGTGAGACCGGCAGCACCGCCATCGGCCACCGCCCGCCACAGGGCGGACCGCAGCATCGTCACCTGGACGAAGTCGTTGAAGTGCCCGGCCTGGAGCGAGGCGTCCTGCCGGTTGTCGGTGAACGACAGCAGCTTCCGCGCGTGCTCCGGCAGTGAGTCGTCCTCACGGAGGTAGCGGACGGCGGCGAGGGACGTGATGGTCGTCGCCGTGGACCGCCCCTCGGAGCCGAGCGTGGTCAGGCGAGCGAAGTCCCGGCCCAGCCGGCCGGCGTAGGAGACGCCGCACGCCAGGCAGAAGCGGAACGGTGTCGGCACCCACCACCCGAGGACCGCGTCGTCACGCTCGGCGCTCTCGTCGACCGTCGCGTCCGGGCACACGCGGAGAGGGCGCGGCACGTCCCGCGTGCGGCTGGACCGCAACCGTCCCTCCGCGTCGAACCACTCCTCGGGGAGGCGCTCGTAGGCCTCCGCCGCGTCGACCGGCCACGGACGCTCCTCGCTCAGGTAGACGAAGCCCGTCGTGGCCCCGCTCTCGCCGGCCGAGTCGCCGAGGTCGCGGGGCTGCAGCTCCTCCCCCGAGTCGGTCGAGACCCGGCTGACGACGTAGTAGTCCTGCCCGCACGCACGGCAGAAGGCGAGCGGGAGGAGGGCTCGTGAGCGGTCACCCGGCACGAACCGCTGCCGGTCGAGCGTCGCGTAGCGCTTCGCCGGCGGTTCGGGCGTCGCGTAGACGGTGTCGCCCCGGCTGAGGAACTGGTGCAAGCGGAACGCGAACACCGGGAACCCCGTCTCCGGGTGGACCACCCGGTAGCCCGCCAGCAGCTGCTTGCGGATGGCCTCCCGGCACTGGGTCACCGGCAGCTTCGTCACCTCGGCGAGCAGCGCCGCCCCGCCGCTCTGACCGTCGAGCGGCCGCGGGACGGCGCGCACCAGGCGATCGCCCTCCGGTTGCAGGCCGAAGGTCGACTCGATCCAGATCGAGAGCGGGTCCCGGAGGAAGGTCTCGACGTCGGGCGGCGGGTCGTCGCCCGACCGCACCCGCGCCGTCAGCTCGGCGACGAAGATCGGGTCGTCGACGCTGCGGTCGGGCGTCGCCCGCCGCAACGTCTCGGAGATGACGTCCTCCGGCCGGACCTCCGTCCCGAAGATCAGCGACGCGATCTCGGCCACCTTGGCCTGCCGGTCGTGGTGATCGCCCTCGGTCGAGAGGGTGGCCGACGTGCCGACGCAGAGCAGGTCGGGCGAGCCGGACGCCTCGCGCAGACGGCGGACCAGCAGCGCCACGTCGGCGCCCTGCCGACCCCGGTAGGTGTGCAGCTCGTCGAGCACGAGGAAGCGGAGGTCGCCGAACCGCTGCACGAGCTGCCGATCCCGGTAGCGGGTCAGGATCAGCTCGAGCATCACGTAGTTGGTGAGCAGGATGTCCGGCGGCCGGCGGAGGATCGCCTCCCGCGCCTCCTCGTCCTCCTGGCCCGTGTAGCGGGCGTAGGTGACCGGGCGGTCGGGCCCCCAGGGCCCGTGGGCGAGGAACTTGTCCAGCTCCTCGTACTGGCTGTTCGCCAGCGCGTTCATCGGGTAGACGACGATCGCCTTGACGCCCTTCCCCGATCCCGACCGCAGCACGTGGTCGACGATGGGGACGATGTAGGCCAGGCTCTTGCCCGAGCCGGTCCCGGTCGTCAGCACGTAGCTCCGGCCACGCTGGGCAGCCCGGACGGCGTCGACCTGGTGCCGGTGGAGCGTCATCGGCTTGCCGACGGCGTCGTCCGGCGACTTCCCCACCCGGAAGATCGCCCTCGCCTGCGGGTGGAGCAGGCCCTCGTCGACCAGGTCGTCGATCCGGCCCCCGGGCTCGAAGGCGGGGTTGAGGCCGATCTGGGGATGCGGCCACAACCGTCCCTCCGACAGTGCCGCATCGACCTGGGCCGCGATGTTCGGGTCGCGGATCCGCATGAAGCTGGTCGCGTACTGCCGGTAGGTGTCGATCAGCGCGTCGCGGAGCTCGAAGACGTCCACCGTGGCTCCTGGGGGAAGCGATCCGGCGCCCGCCACCGGGGCGCCGCCGACGACGTACGGGGCGAGCGTGACAGGCCGCCCCTCACACGACCACCTGCTCGAAGAGCCCGAGCCGCGGCGCGAGGACCTCGCTCGGCTCACCGTCGTAGAGGACCACCAGGAGGTCGCGGGCGCGCGTCATGGCGACGAACAGCGTCGAGATCGCCAGCTCGCGGGCTTCCGCCGCCTCCTCGGGGCTCTGGCCGTCCTCCGGCGGCCGGGGGAACACGCCCTTCGACATCCCGGGCAGGAAGACGGCCTTGAACTCCAGGCCCTTGCCCCGGTGGTAGGTGCCGACCTTCACCTGGTCGTTCGGCCGGCCGTCGTACTGCTCGAGCTTCTGGGCGCCGAACCCGCCGGACTGCAGCCGGCGGATGACCCTGTCGACCATCCAGTTGGTCGGGACCAGGACGGCCAGGTCGCCCGGCCCGATCCGATCGGTCCGGGTCAGCTCGCGCGCCTGGCGCACGACCTCGTCGAGCTGGGCATCCAGGTCGGCGGCCCGCACGAGCAACGGCTTGGCCCCGCGGCGGTCGACCCGGGCGAGCTCCTCCCCCCGCCGGAACTGCTCGGCGAGGTCGTCGACCTCGCCGTCACCCGCCACCGCCAGGGCGGTGTCGATGATCTCGGCGGTGTTCCGGTAGTTCACCCGGAGGACGGTGGTCCGGCCCCGGACCTCGACACCCGCCTGCCGGAGCTTGAACCCGCCGGCGTAGATCCGCTGGGCGCCGTCGCCGAGCAGCAGGAGGCCGTTGGGGACGTCGACCCCGGACGGGCCGTTGACGAGCGCCCGGACGAGCTGCAGCCCGACCAGCGTCAGGTCCTGCGCCTCGTCGACGATCGCCGCCGAGTAGCGCGGGGACGGCCGCCGCCGTGCGTGGTCGCGCGCCCGGACGACGACGTCGACGAAGTCGCGGGTGCCCCGACGCGCCATCTCGTCGTCCCACGCGAGCATGAGATCCCAGACCTGCTCCCGCTGGGCCCGGTTCATGGGCGCCCGCCGACCGGTCCGGGTGAGCTCGAGGTAGACGTCCCGAGACGTGATCCCCCGCCCCTTGACGACCGTCGTGATCTCGTCACGGAGGTACTGGTGGCTGAACCCGGCCCTCGCCAGGGGCGTGCCCGGGCGCACCGTGCGCTTCACGGCGGCGTAGAACGCGGCGTTGATGTCGCGGGGCGCGGTGACGACGTGGTCACCGGCCTCGGCGCACACCTGGCGGGCCAGGCGGTCGATGTGCACGAACTCGACCTCGCCCGCCCGGGTCCCCGGCATGCGCAGGTAGAGCGACTCGAACACCGGTGGCAGCGACTTGATGAAGGTCGTGAACAGCACCGGCTGCTCGCGCCCCGCCTCCCGGTTGCCCTCGGCCAGCCAGGCGGCCCGGTGCAGGCCCACGACCGTCTTGCCGGTCCCGGCCGCACCCCGCACCCGGGCCGGGCCGTCGTAGTGCCGGGACACGATCGCCCGCTGGTCCGGGTGGAGGAAGACCATCCAGTCCTCGATCGGGCGGTCGAGCACGTCCGCGAGGAACTCGGGCTCGGTCCGGGTGAACCACGCGCCGGCCCGCGGGTCCTCGAGCTGGCGCTCGATCTCCCGGTCCTCGGCGGTGACCTCGGGCGCGTCCGCCTCCTCGACCACGGGGAGGGCGGCGACCTGGCCGGCGGGATCGCCGTAGGCCAGCAGGTTGTACGCCCGCTCGAAGGTCTCGCCGTCGAGGTGGTCCTCGAGCGCGAGCAGCTCGTCGTCGGTGTTCAGCCTGCGGAGGACCTCGATCGTCGGCGGCTTGAAGCCGAAGCCGGCCAGCTCCTCGTCGGTCCACGCCATGAAGAGCTTCCCGACCTCGGCGCGGTGCCGCTGGTAGGTCCGCTCCTCCCCCGTGTCGGGCGCCTTCTCGTAGATGGTCACGACCCGCTCGTCGGGGTCGAAGGCGATCCGCATCCGCTTGGCGCGCTCCTGCACGGCGTGGGTGCCGTAGAGCAGGACCACCAGCGTCCGGTTGAAGACCTGCCAGACCAGCCGGCGGTCGCTGCGCCGACCACCGACGTCCGACGAGAAGATCTTCTTGCCGTTCAGCGCCCGCCCGACCTCGTGGGTCTGGAGCTTCGGGTTGTGGAACGGCTGCCGCCGCAGCTCGATCAGCGACTCCAAGAGGTCAGCCTTGTAGGAGTCGTCGTGCCGCAGCGCCATGACGCAGTCCCAGAACGTCTGCGCCTCGACGACGTCGTAGCTCACGAGACCCGTCCTCCCCGCCTCTCGGACGCCCCGGGGTCTACCTGTCGCGACCGGCACGGGGCAAAGGCTCGCGCGCTGCGTGATGGTTTGCACGCTGAGTGACGTGCCTGGGCCGCTCCGCCGGCCGACCTATGCTCCCAGCCGGCACTTCCCCTCCGACGGCCGACACAGCCAGGAGGGGCCAGGTGCCCGAGCTCCGCTTCGACCCGACGGCCCCGCCGACCTGGGGCCCGCTCGACCGGCTCGCGGACGTGTGGCGGCACCGCGGCGGACGTCCGCCGCTCGACGCCTGCGACTTCATGTACATGGGCCGCCTGTGGTCGCCGGACCACCCGGACGTGCACGCCTACAAGCACGTCACGACCCGGCGCTACCTGGTGCTCGACGAGGCCGGGCACGCCTACCGCCTGCGCGGGACGGCGGTACGACGCCCGCACGAGGTCGTGGTCGCCCTGCGGCCGTACCGCGACCTGCCGTCCGCGGTCGCCGACGCGCTGATGGCGCGCGGTGGGCCGGACCGGCACGGCCGGGCACGGGCCCGCTGACACGTCAACGCCGTGGGGGACGTCCATCGGTGCGTCGGCCACCGACCGGCCGGGGGATCGCGCCTGCGACGACCTTGAAGCAGGCGTCGTCGTACGGCTCGGTGAGGCTGATCGTGAGGTACCAGTCACGCTGCGACCGGTGGCGCCCATCGGTCGCCGGCAGGCCGAGGGTCCGGAGCCGCTCGAGGTCCTCCGTGACCGACAGGTCGTAGTCGACCCCCCGGTGGCGGAAGGCGCACCGCACCCGGGGCGAGCCGCCGTCGTGCGCCACCTGGAAGACCGGCTGCGAGACCCGCACCACCGTGAGCGACGCGTGCCGCCGGCGCATGCCGATCTCCAGCATGTGGACGCGGTCGTCCTCGGTCCCGAAGATGCCCCGCCCCGTCCACGACCACCGATCCAGCAGGTCGGGCGCCGATCTCGGGGGCACGCGCCGCACCAACGTCCACGCCGCCGGCACGATCGTCCAGTTCTCCGGCTGGTGGCGACGCGGCGACGGGCCCCGCACCGGCACCCGCACGACGTCGAGCGGGCGCACCGTCACACCGTCGACGACGCACTGACGGCGTGGCAGCGTGCCGTCGGGCGTGTCCGACACCGGGCGGACCCACTCGCCGGTGTCGAGCCGCACGCCGGCGACGCACCGGCCACCGAACTTGATCGAGCTCGCGAGGCAGAGGATCTCGAGCGCCTGCACCGAGCCCCTCACAGGTGGACCGCCGTCACACCACCCCAGTGCTCGTCGAGGTACTCGACGACCAGGCGCCGGTGGCAGCGCTCCGGTGAGTGCTCGCTGCACAGCAGCACGGCACGGCGATCGAACAGCGAGCGGGACAGCACCTCCTCGACCCGGCGCTGGGCGAGGAGGTCGAGGTAGGCGTGCTCGTACTCGTCCCACGAGATCCCGCCCTTCCGGTAGCCGCTCAGCAGCTGGGGCGTCGGCGCCAGGAGGGGTTCGTGCACGTACTCGGCACCGCAGAGCTCCCGCAGGAAGAAGGCGAGGTCGTCCCGCTTGGCGAAGCCGGCCAGGTGGGACGTGTTGTTCAACCGGACGTCGACCAGCCGCTCGATGCCGGCGGACCTCAACGATCCGAAGAACTCCTCGGCCGTGTGCCGGGTGAAACCGACCGTACAGATCTCCATGACGCCTCTCCCCCTGGGGCGAACAGCGACGGCTGCTCGGCGCCCGCCGTGGCCGTCAGGTCCTCGTCGTCGATCGTGCTGCCGTCGCCCCGGAGGTGGACCACACCGATGCCCTCCTCACGAAGGACCCGGGCGATCAGCAGTCGCCGATGGCAGCCGGTCGGGTCCTCCTCGCTGCACATGAGCGCGACCCGCCAGCTCGCCGCCCCGCGGCGGACCCGCTCGATCCCCTCGCGGAAGCGCGCCGACCTCGCCACCTCGCCGTAGAGGACGTGCCCCTCCTGGTCGTACATCCACGGCTCCCGCGGACGGCCCCCGAGCTCCTCGCCGAGGAAGGCGTAGCGGAGCCCGGCCCCGGCCAGCGCGGCGCGGAGCGGCGCCTGGTTGAAGTGCTGGTTGTGACGTGAGTACGGCTGCGACCGGACGTCGGCGACCACCTCGATCGACGCCGAGCGCACCAGGTCGACGAAGCGCTCGAGGGGATGGTTCGAGTGCCCGACCGTCCAGACCTGCAACCCACCCGCCACGTCCTGCCCGCCTCGTGTCCCGTCCACCCTCGTGCCGGCCGGACAGCGTACGGCCCTTCGCCGGCCAGCTGCACGACGCGCGGCAGCGCAGCCGTCCTCGCCCATGGGGCGGCACGAGGAGCGAGCCACTGCTTGCGCGCTCGCCGTGTGGTGGCGCTACGGTCGTCGTTCGCTGGATCCAGCGGCGGACGGACGAGCAGCGTCATGACCTGCGCGCCACATGTGGCGCCCGGCCACCGCTCGTCCAGCACGGGACTGGCAAGGTGCGGGGGAGGCGAGCAGTGGCAGACGCGGGAGAGGTCGACCCTCCGGAGTGTCCCGAGTGCGGCGCGGCCATGGTCCTGCGCACCGCACGACGAGGCCCCAACGCCGGCGGCCGGTTCTGGGGCTGCCCCGAGTTCCGCAACGGGTGTCGGGGCACCCGGCCCTTCGACGAGGACGAGGCCGACGCCGAGCCGAGCGGCTCCCGTGTCGGGACCGTGCGCGTCGGCTGGAGCGACGCGACCTGCGAGCGCCCGGGCTGGAGCGTCCGCTACACGACCGCCGGCGGCTCGCTCCGGTCCATCG
>PKRH01000010.1 GCA_017577565.1 Thermoanaerobacterales bacterium
TTTTTGTTTGTTTCCTCCATCACCGTCCTCTACCTCCCCCTTCTTCTTGTCGGCCGCTTTCAGTGTAAACCACGCCCCCCCCCCTCGCCGCCCGGGGGCGGCGGGGGGGGCCGCCCTCCCCCTCCCCCCCCGCGCCCCCCCCGCCGAAGAAGATCGGCGGCGCCGGCACGGGGGCGTCCCCGACGGTCGCCCCCTCGACCCGGTAGTGGCGGCCGGCGAAGTCGAAGCTCCCCGCCCACGCGCCCCGCATGACCTGGAGGAACTCGGCGGTGCGGTCGTAGCGCTCGTCGTGGTCGAGGTAGTCGCCGAAGCGGCGCTGCTCGGCGTCGCTGCCCCCGGTGACGACGTTGAGCAGCAGCCGGTCGCCGGAGAGCTTCTGGAAGGTGCGCGCCTGCTGGGCGGCGAGCGTCGGTGACACGAGCCCCGGGCGGAAGGCCACGAGGAACCGCAGGCGCTCCGTCTCGGGGATGAGCGCCGCGGTGGTGATCCAGGCGTCCTCGCAGTGGGTGCCGGTCGGGGTCAGGACGGCGTCGAAGCCGAGGGACTCGGCGGCCCGGGCGACCTGGGCCAGGTAGCGGAGGTCGGCCGGTCGCCGGGCGGCGGTGGGGCCGAACCCGACGACGTCCCGGCCGTCGCCGGAGGTGGGGAGGAACCAGTGGAGCGAGATCGGCATGGACGACCTTTCCGAGGGAGCGGCGTAAGCCGCGGAATTCCGACTGAACAAGTCAGCTTTCCATGCCTACACCGGTCCGCCCGGGGAGGGCAAGGCGCAATTTCCGACTTGACCAGTCGGATTTACTGTGTTCACCATCGTGCGGCATCCCGACCACCCGTCCCACGGAGCCGCCATGACCCCCTCACCCCCACCCGACCCGGCACGACCCCGTCGCCGGCGCCTCGCCGGCGCCGTCCTGGCCCTCGGGCTCGTCGCGGCGGCCGCGTGCGGCGGCGACGACGGCGACCGCCCGGCCGCCGGCGCCACGACCGCCGCCGACGGGGAGGTCCCGCCCGGCACCGTGCTGCGCGTCGGCGACCAGGGGCAGGGCCTCCAGCTCCCCCTCGAGCTCACCGGCCAGCTCGACGACCTGCCCTACGAGATCGAGTTCGCCCAGTTCGGCTCCGGCCCGCTGCTGAACGAGGCGCTGGCCGCCGGTGCCGTCGACGTCGGCATCATGGGCGACACGCCGGCGCTGCTGTCCTACGCGTCGGGCCTGGAGACCGTCGTCGTCGGCGTCCGCGAGAGCGACGGCCCCGGCGCCACGCTCATCGCCGCGCCGGGCTCGGGCATCGAGTCGCTCGAGGACCTCGAGGGCCACAGGGTCGCCTACACGACCGGCACCAACCAGCACGGCTTCGTCCTGCGGGCGCTCGACTCGGTCGGGCTCACCGAGGACGACATCGAGCAGGTCGACGTCCCGCTCACCGACGTCACCGCGGTGCTCGCCTCCGGCGAGGCCGACGCCGCCGTCGTCTACGACCTCTTCCGGCCCGCCTACCTGGCCGAGCACCCCGACGCGGTCGAGCTCGTCACGGTGCAGGACCTGGCCGCCAACTACGTCTTCCTGGTCGCCGACCGGGCGGCGGCCGAGGACCCCGCCAAGGCGCTGGCCATCGAGGACCTGATCCGGCGCCTCGACGCGGCCGCGGACGAGATCGCCGAGGACCCGGAGGCCTGGGTCCAGGCCTACTACGTCGAGCGCCTGCACCAGACCCCCGAGATCGGGCGGGCCGCCCACGAGGCCAACGGCGACTCCGCCTGGGTCCCGATCGACGACGCGGTGCGCGAGCACCAGCAGACCCAGGCCGACCTGTTCCACGAGGCCGGCTTCTTCCCCGAGCCGATCGACCTCGGCCCGCAGTTCGACCCCGCGATCACCGAGCGGTTCTCGCGGGTCGTCGCCGAGGAGGCCGGCCGGTGAGCGCCGCCACGGTCGCCACCCGGGCCCCGGCCGTCACGCTCACCGAGGCGTCGGCCGGCCGGGGCCGGCCCCGCCGGCGCCGGCTGCCCCGGTCGGTGCGCCGGGCCGCCGGGCCCCTGCTCCTGCTGGCCGTCTGGCAGGCGCTGGGGACCGCCGGGATCGTCGACGACCGCACGCTGGCCCCGCCGGTCGACGTCGTCCGGGCCGGCTGGGAGCTCGCGTCCACCGGCGAGCTGGCCCAGCACCTGTGGGTGTCGCTGCGGCGGGTCGTCACCGGGCTGGCCGTCGGCGTCACCGCGGGCGTCGCCCTCGCCCTCCTCGCCGGGCTGTTCCGCTGGGGCGAGGACGTCCTCGACTCCGCCCTCCAGGTGCTGCGGGCCGTGCCGGTGCTCGGCCTCCTGCCCCTCGTCATCATCTGGTTCGGCATCGGCGAGCAGCCGAAGGTGGCACTGGTCGCCATCGGCACGACCTTCCCGGTCTACGTCAACACCTTCGCGGCCATCCGGGGCGTCGACGCCCGGCTCGTCGAGGCCGGCACGACCTTCGGGCTGACCCGTCGCGGGCTCGTGCGCGAGGTCGTCCTGCCCGGCGCCGTCGCGGGGTTCCTCGTCGGCCTGCGGTTCGCGCTGACCGCCGCCTGGCTGATCATGATCGTCGCCGAGCAGATCAACACGACGAGCGGGCTCGGCCACCTGATCAACGAGGCCCGGGTCTGGGCCCGGACGGACGTCATCGTGCTCGCCCTGGCCATCTACGGGCTGCTCGGCCTGCTCACCGACGCCCTCGTGCGCTTCCTCGAGCGGCGGCTGCTCGCCTGGCGGCGGGGGCTGGAGGCGTCGTGACCGCCGTCGGGACGACGACCGGGCGCCCGTCCGCCCCCGACGCGCCCCCGGCGCCCGAGGGCCGGCCGCCCGCCGGCGAGCACGTCGCCGTGGCCCGCGGGCTCCGCCGCCGCTTCGGCGACCGCGAGGTCCTCGCCGGTGTCGACCTCGAGATCCGGCGGGACGAGTTCGTCGCCCTGCTCGGGCGCAGCGGCACCGGCAAGACCACCCTCCTGCGCACGCTGGCCGGGCTGGACGCCGACCACGAGGGCAGCGTCCGGGTCGCCGCCGCCCGGTCGGTCGTCTTCCAGGAGCCCCGGCTGCTCCCCTGGCGCCGGGTGCTGCCCAACGTCGTGCTCGGCCTCGACCGCACCCCGGCCACCCTCGAGCGCGGCCGGTCCGCCCTCGCCGAGGTCGGCCTCGCCGACCACGCCCGGGCCTGGCCCGCCACGCTGTCGGGCGGCGAGGCCCAGCGGGTGGCGCTCGCCCGGGCCCTGGTGCGGGAGCCGGCGCTGCTGCTGCTCGACGAGCCGTTCGGGGCGCTCGACGCCCTGACCCGGCAGCGGATGCACCGGCTCCTGCGCCGGCTGTGCCGGCGCCACCAGCCCGGCGTGCTGCTCGTCACCCACGACGTCGACGAGGCCATCACCCTCGCCGACCGGGTGATCGTCCTCGACGGGGGCCGCATCACGCTCGACGAGCCCGTGGGCCTGCCGCACCCGCGGCCCCGGTCCCACGACGACGTCGAGCGGCTGCGGCGCCGTCTCCTGGCCGCCCTCGGCGTCGACCCGACCGAGGACGGCTGATCCCCACCCACCGACCACGAGGAGAGACCATGACCCTCACCACCACCGGCACCCGCCTCGAGGTGCGCCCGCTCTCCGGCGCCATCGGCGCCGAGGTCCGCGGCGTCGACCTGCGAGAGCCGCTCCCGCCCGAGCTCGTCGAGGAGATCCGGGCGCTGTGGCTCCGCTACAAGGTCGTCTTCTTCCCCGGCCAGAACCTGGACCCGGCCCAGCACGCGGCGTTCGCCGCCCAGTTCGGCGAGCTCACCCCCGCCCACCCGGTCGTGCCCGGCATCGAGGGCCACCCCGAGGTGTTCGAGATCGACTACACGAGGTCGGCCGAGCTCTACGCCGTCTACGGCGACCTCACCAAGCACCGGCCGCAGGGCGTCAACTGGCACACCGACGTCACCTTCGTCGAGCGCCCGCCGGCGGGGTCGGTGCTCAACGCGATCGTCATCCCCGAGGCCGGCGGCGACACGGTGTGGTCGAACCAGGTGGCGGCCTTCGAGGCGCTGAGCGCGCCCCTGCAGGAGCTGCTGCTCGGCCTCACCGCGGTGCACGACGGCGCCGCCCAGTTCGGCGACCTGCTGGACCGCCTGGGCGAGGGGAGCTGGGAGGGCGAGGTGCTCCGGTCCCTGGAGCCGGTCACCCACCCCGTCGTCCGCACCCACCCGGAGACCGGTGAGCGGGCGCTGTTCGTCAACCCCGGCTTCACCAGCCACATCGTCGAGCTCAGCCCGGACGAGAGCCGCAGCCTGCTCTCGTTCCTCTACGAGCACGCCACCAAGCCCGAGTTCACCGTCCGCTACAAGTGGCGCGCCGGCGACCTCGCGTTCTGGGACAACCGGGCGACGATGCACTCCGTCGTCGGCGACTTCGCCGGCCAGCACCGGGTCATCCAGCGGGTCACCCTCCGCGGCGACGTCCCGGTCTGAGGGGCCGCGGTCCCGGGCCGCCCGGCCGGCCGCCCCCTCCGGTCGCCGGGCGGCCCGCCGCCACCGGCGGCGCGCGTCAGCGGATCGCCCAGGCGTCGGGCGCCTCGACGAGCGCCGCCACCCGGGGCGGGAGCCGCCCGGCGGCGAGGTCGGCCACGGTGACGTGCTCCAGCACGTCGCGCAGCGCCGTGCGGACGGCCACCCACAGCGACACGAACGGCTCCTCGCCGCCGTGCTCGGGCAGCTCGTGGGGCCGGATCCCCCGCACCGACGCCAGCGGGCCCTCGAGCACCCGGATGACGTCCGCCACCGTGATCTCCCCGGCCGGGCGGGCCAGGTTCCACCCGCCGTCCGGCCCCCGGCTGCTGCGCAGCACGCCGCCCGTGCGCAGCGCCCGCAGGATGTCGTGGAGGAAGCCGGGCGGGATGGCCTCGTCGCTCGCCACGGCCTCCCGCTTGACCGGCAGCCCGGGGTGCTCCCGCTCGTGGCGGGCGATCGCCACCACCGCCCGCACGCCGTAGTCGACCTTGTGGCTGATCCTCACGGGGTCCCCCCGGCGCGGCCGGCGCCGGCGACGAGCACCGCCGCACCGGTCACCCGGTCGTGGGCGAGGTCGCGCAGGGCGGCGTCCGCCTCGTCGAGGGTGTAGGGCCGCGTCTCGACCCGGATGCCGATGCGGGCGGCGGTGGCCAGGAACTCCTCGCCGTCGCGGCGGGTGTTGGCCGTGACGCTGCGGACCTGCCGCTCCTGGAAGAGGTGCTCGGCGTAGTCGAGCGGGGGGATCCGGGTGAGGTGGATGCCGGCGATGGCGAGCGTGCCGCCCCGGTCGAGCGCGGCGAGGGCGGCGGGCACGACCTCGCCGGCGGGGGCGAAGGTGATGGCCGCGTCGAGCGGCTCCGGCGGCGGGTCGTAGGTGTCGCCGGCCGAGGCCGCGCCCAGCTCGAGCGCCAGCCGGCGGGCCTCCGGCGCCCGGGTCATCACGTGGACGGTCGCCCCCTCGGCCAGGGCGACCTGGGCCGCCAGGTGGGCCGAGGCGCCGAAGCCGTAGATGCCGAGGCGCCCGCCCGGCGGCAGCTCGGCCCGGCGCAGCGCCCGGTAGCCGATGATCCCGGCGCACAGCAGCGGCGCCGCCTCCTCGTCGGTGAAGGCGTCGGGGATGCGGTAGGCGAAGCGCTCGTCGACGACGGCGTGCTCGGCGTAGCCGCCGTCGGCGTCCCAGCCGGTGAACGACGGCGACAGGCAGAGGTTCTCGTCGCCCCGGCGACAGAACCGGCAGGTCCCGCACGTGCCCCGCAGCCAGGCGATGCCGACCCGCTCGCCGACCTCGAACCGCTCGGCGCCCGGCCCCCGGGCCTCCACGACGCCGACCACCTCGTGGCCGGGGACGACGTCGGGGTGCCGCGGCGGCAGGTCGCCCTCGGCCAGGTGCAGGTCGGTGCGGCACACCCCGCAGACCGCCACCCGGACCCGCACCTCGCCCGGGCCGGGCTCGGGCACCGGTCTGTCCACGAGGGCGAGCGGGTCCTCGTCGATCGGCGCCGGCCGGCGCACCACCCATGCCTTCATCGCGTCACCTCCGCACCCAGTGCTACCCGACGCGTCGGTCCCGCGCCGCCGTGACCTTCGGCCCTGTCTGGGTTCCGCCCCGACGGGAACACTGGTCGTGACGAACGCGACGAGGAGGCAGGCGCCATGGCGACCCTGATCGCCTGGTTCGACGAGCTGGCGGCGTCCGACACGGCCACCGCCGGGGGCAAGGGCGCCAACCTCGGCGAGCTGACCGCCGCCGGACTGCCCGTCCCGCCCGGGTTCGTGGTCACCGCCGACGCCTACCTGGCGGCGATGGAGGAGGGCGGGGTGCGCGACGAGCTGCGGACCGGCTTCGACGAGGCCCGTGCCCGGGCCGACGACCCCGCCGCGCTGGCCGAGGCGGCCGAGCGCCTGCGGTCGCTCGTGCGCCGGGCCGGCGTGCCCGGCTCCCTGCGGGAGCAGGTGCTCGGCGCGTACCGCCGGCTCGGGGACGACGTGCCGGTCGCCGTCCGCTCGTCCGCCACGTCCGAGGACACGGCGGGCACGTCCTTCGCCGGCATGCACGAGACGTTCGCCAACGTCGTCGGCGGTGACGCGGTGCTGGACCGGCTCGTCGACTGCTGGGCCTCGCTGTTCGGCGAGCGGGTCATCGCCTACCGGGCCGGCCGGGGCCTGACCGAGGAGCCGGCCATCGCCGTCGTCGTCCAGCGCCTGGTCGACGCCGAGCGCGCCGGGGTGATGTTCACCGCCGACCCCTCGACCGGCGACCGCGACCGCATCGTCATCGAGGCCGCCTTCGGGCTCGGCGAGGTCGTCGTCTCCGGCCAGGTCGAGCCCGACACCTACGTCGTGGCCAAGCCCTCGTTCCAGGTCCGCCAGGTCCGGGTCGGCCACAAGGCGCACAAGCTGACCGGCGCGCCCGACGGGATCGTCGCCCGGGTCGAGCTGCCCGACGTCGAGGCCGACGCCCGCGTGCTGCGGGACGAGGAGGTCGTCGAGCTCGCCCGCCTCGGCGCCCGGATCGAGGAGCACTACGGCGCGCCCCAGGACGTCGAGTGGGCGATCGCCGGGGGCGAGACGTACGTCCTCCAGGCCCGCCCCATCACCACCCTCGACCGCCCGGCCCCGGCGGAGGAGGAGCCCGGGCGTGACGGCGAGGAGGGCGAGGGCGGCGGGCCCACCGTGCTGCTGCGGGGGCTGGCCGCCTCCCCCGGCCTGGCCACGGGCCGGGTCCGGGTGCTGCGCTCGCCCCAGGACGGGCACCGCCTCGAGCGGGGCGAGATCCTCGTCGCCCCCATGACCAACCCCGACTGGGTGCCGACCATCCGCCGGTCCGCGGCGGTGGTCACCGACGGCGGCGGCATGACCTGCCACGCCGCCATCGTCTCCCGCGAGCTGGGCGTGCCCTGCGTCGTCGGGGCCCGCACGGCCACGACGGCGCTGCGGGACGGCGAGCTGGTCACCGTCGACGGCGGCCAGGGCGTCGTCTACGAGGGCGAGGTGGGTGCGGCGGCGGTCGCCGCGACGACGACCGTGGCCGCGACCACGACGGCCGCGGCAGCGACGGCCACGGCCGCGGCGGCGCCCGCGCCCCCGCCGGTGGTCGACGGCGGCGAGGCCCTGGCCACCCGCATCTACGTCAACCTGGCCATGGCCGACAACGCCGAGGAGGTCGCGGCCCGGCCGGGCATCGACGGCGTGGGGCTGCTGCGGGCCGAGTTCATGATCACCGACGCCCTCGGCGGCGTGCACCCGCGCGAGCTGCTCCGGCGCGGCGGCCGGGACGAGTTCCTCGACCGGATGTCCGCCTCCCTGCTGCGCATCACCCGGGCCTTCGCCCCCCGGCCGGTCGTCTACCGGACCATCGACTTCCGCACGAACGAGTTCCGGGGGCTGGAGGGCGGCGAGCGGTTCGAGCCCGTCGAGGGCAACCCGATGATCGGCTACCGGGGCTGCTACCGCTACATCCGGGAGCCCGACCTGTTCGCGCTCGAGCTCGAGCTGCTGGCCCGGGTGCGGGAGGAGACCCCGAACCTGCACCTGATGATCCCGTTCGTGCGCACGGCCTGGGAGCTGGAGGCCTGCCTGGAGGCCATCGACGCCAGCCCGCTCGGCCGGTCCCGCGGGCTGCTGCGGTGGGTGATGGCCGAGGTCCCCTCGGTGGTCTACCGCATCCCCGAGTACGCGGCCATGGGCGTCGACGGCGTGTCGATCGGGTCGAACGACCTGACCCAGCTGATGCTGGGCGTCGACCGGGACTCGACGGTGTGCGCCGAGCTGTTCGACGAGTCGGACGAGGCCGTGCTCGACGCCATCGCCCGCATCATCACCGCCTGCCACGACGCGGGCATCACCTCGTCGCTCTGCGGCCAGGCGCCGTCCAACGACCCGTCCTTCGCCGAGCACCTCGTGCGGCTCGGGATCGACTCGATCTCGGTCAACCCCGACGCCGTGCCGGCCGCCCGGCGTGTCGTCGCCACCGCCGAGCGGCGTCTGCTGCTCGACGCCGTGCGCCGGTCCGGCGGGTAGCCGCCGCCCGCCCCCGGACGTGCCCGGGCGCCCGGGGGCGGCCCTCCCCCGGGCGCCCGGCGACCTGGTCCGGCGGCCCCGTCCTCGGGTGGCGGGTCAGCCGTCGGGGGACGGCGCCCGGCGGAGGGGCGCCTCGGCGCCGACGGCCCGGTGGTCCATCGTCACCAGGCTCGTGACCGGCACGCTCCAGGCGATGGGCGGCGCGGCGACGAGGTCGGCGACCGCGCAGGCGAGGCGGTCGGCCGTCAGGCTCCGGTCCCACAGCGTGATGTGGGGCGACCAGGAGGCCGGGGCGCTGCGGCCCTCGACCACCCCGCCGACGGCGGTCACGGCGTCGTGGACGTCCTGGTGCAGCCGGGCCAGCTCGGGCGTGCGGACCACCGGCACGTGCAGCACCGGGCCGCCGCCCCCGTCGTGGAACACGCCGAGGCCCCGGGCCCGCACGGTGAACCCGAGGGTCCGGGCGGCCACGGCCTGCACGGCGGCGTCGAGGCACACCCGGTCGGGCGCCTCGAGCACGACGACGAGCGTGATGTGCGGGCGCGGGGACCGATCGGTGGAGGGCACGCCGAGCCGCCGCTGCAGGCACCGGACGGCGGCGACGTGGTCGTGGTCGAGGGGGATGCCGACGGTCACCGCTCGCGCCGCACCGGGTGCCGGTGCATCGGGGACGGCGAGGGCGGACCTCGTGGCGAGCATGCCGCGATGATCCGGCCGCGCCGCCCGGCGCGGGTAGGGCCGAAGGACCCGGTCGAGCGCGGCCGGGCGACGGTCCGCCCGGGCGCGGGCGGCGCCGCCCCACCCGGCCGCCGGTCAGACGGCGGACCGGCGGGCCGCGGTGCCCGCGGCCGGCGCCCGTCGCCGGTGCTCCCGGGGGCTGACGCCGAAGTGGCGCTTGAACGCGGTGCTCAGCGAGAAGGCGCTGCCGTAGCCGACCCGGGCGGCGACGGCCCCGATCGTCGTGCCGGGCTCCCGCAGCAGGTCGGCGGCCAGCGTCAGCCGCCAGCTCGTCAGGTAGCCCATGGGCGTCTCGCCCACGAGCTCGCGGAACCGGCGGGCGAGGGTGGCCCGGGATGCGCCGCACTCGGCGGCCAGCGAGGCCAGCGTCCACGGGTGCTCGGGCCGGTGGTGCATCAGCTGGAGCGCCCGGCCGACGACGGGGTCGCCGTGGGCCCGGTACCACCGCGGCGGGTCGGCGTCCGGGCGGTCGAACCACGCCCGCACCGCGTGGACGGCGACGAGGTCGAGGAGGCGGTCGAGGACGACGTCCTGGCCGGGCCGGTCGGTGACGATCTCCTCGGCGAGCAGGTCGACCAGCGGGCTGCGCCACGCGTCCCGGCGCACGTGCACGAGCGGCGGCAGGGCGCCGAGCAGGCGCCGCCCCACGACGGTCGTGGTCTCGTAGGTGCCGGTGAGCAGGACGTGCTCGCCGTCGGGGTCGTTGCCCCAGGTGCGGACGCCCAGCGCCATGACGTCGTGCAGGTCGCGGCCGTCCACAGTGGTGCAGCGCTGGCCGGGGTGGATGACGATCTGCGGCTCGCTCTCCGGCGCGTCGGCGACGACGTAGGGGTCCGGTCCCCGGGCCAGGGCGACGTCGCCCTCCCGCAGCTCGACGGGCGGGCCGCCCGCCCCGCCGATCCAGGCCGACCCCCGGACGACGGCGACGACGCTGAGCGCCGCCCGGTCCTGGATGCGGAGGGCCCAGGGCGGGGTCATCACCGTCCGGAGCAGGAAGGCGCCGTGCGCCCGGGGGCCGGCGAGCAGGCCGCTCAACGCGTCCACGACCGGATCGTAGACGCTCGCGCATGGATCTGCGCCTGCTGACCATGGCGCGTCTCACCGCTCCGGCGTTGGATGGCCCCATGACCACCACCGACACCACCACCACCCGCCCCGTCCTCGTCACCGCCGGCACCGGCAAGACCGGGCGCCGGGTCGCCGAGCGGCTGGCCCGGCTGGGGGTCCCCCACCGCGTCGCGTCCCGCCGCGGGCAGCCGCCGTTCGACTGGGACGACGAGTCCACCTGGCCCGCGGCGCTGGACGGCACGGGCGCGGCCTACGTCGCCTACGTGCCCGACCTCGCCGTGCCCGGCGCCCGCGAGACCGTCCGCCGCTTCACCGCCGCGGCGCTCGAGCGGGGCGTGACCCGGCTCGTCCTGCTCTCCGGCCGGGGCGAGCCGCTGGCCCGGGCGGCCGAGGACGACCTGCGGGCCTCCGGCGCGGCGTGGACGATCGTGCGGTCCGCCTGGTTCGCCCAGAACTTCAGCGAGCACTTCCTCCACGACCAGGTGGTGGAGGGCGCGATCGCCCTGCCGGCCGGGGACGTCCCCGAGCCCTTCGTCGACGCGTGGGACGTCGCCGACGTGGCGGTCGCCGCCCTGACCGACGACCGGCACGTCGGCGAGGTCTACGAGGTCACCGGGCCTCGGCTGCTGACGTTCGCCGACGCCGCCGCCAGCCTCGCCCGGGCCCTCGGCCGCCCCGTCACCTACGTGCCGGTGACGCGGGAGGAGTACGTGGCCGGGGCGCGGGCCGCCGGCCTGCCGCCGGCCGAGGTCGAGGCGCTCGCCGACCTGTTCGCCACCGTCCTCGACGGCCGCAACGCCTCGCTCGCCGACGGCGTGCAGCGGGCGCTCGGCCGCCCGCCGCGGGACTTCGACGAGTTCGCCCGGGAGGCGGCCGCCGCCGGCGCCTGGGACGTGGGCGCGGCGACGCCGGCCGCCCCCTGACGGCGCCGCCAGCGCCGGGGACACCGGCGTCGCGCGCCGGGCGTGGTAGATCGGGTGGCGTGGCCACCCGATCCACCCGCGAGGCGCTCCTGGAGCAGGGTGCGCTGCTCTTCGCCCGGCACGGGGTGACCGGCGTGTCGGTCAAGGCGCTCCACGAGGCGGTCGGGGCCCGCAACGAGTCGGCGCTGCACTACCACTTCGGCAGCCGGCGCGGCCTGCTGACCGAGATCCTCCGGGTCCACCTCACCGCCGTGGAGCGGCGGCGGGCCGTGCTGGCGGACGAGATCGAGGCGACCGGGCGCACCGGCGACCTCCGGGCCCTCGTGCACGCGCTCGCCGCGCCGATGGCCGACGACCTCCACGACCCCGTCGGTCGGGCCCACCTGCGGCTGGTGGCCCAGCTCAGCCACCCGTCGCTGGCCTACGACGAGGCCTTCCGCAGCGCCCGCGAGGTCGAGGTCGACGCCGCCGCCGGCGCCCGGGTCGTGCGCTGGTTGCACGCCGCGCTGCCGGAGCTGCCCTCGCCGGTGCGGCGGGAGCGGCTGGCCGACCTGCGGGGCCACCTGCTCAGCTCCTTCGGGCTCCGCGCCCGGCTCATCGACGACGACCCCGGCCACGACGACCCCGCGGACGTCGAGCTGTTCCTGGAGAACCTGCTCGACGTGCTCGTCGCCGCGCTCACCGCGCCGCCGTCGCCGGCCACGCTGGCCGCCGCCCGGGCGGCGCGGGGCCGGGGCGGGGCGACCGAGCCGGCGGCGCCCGCGGGCTGACCCCCGGCGGCGAGCCGTCGGGGGGGCGAGGGCCGGGTCAGCCGTCGGCGACGGCGGCCAGCACGCCGGTCGTCAGCTCCTGGACGCCGAAGGGGTGGTCGGGCGGGGGTGCCGGGCCGAGCCGCACGGCGACGATCCCGTGCGCCGGGACGACGGCCATCACCTGGTCCTGCAGCCCGAGGGCCCAGAACGTGTCCGGCGGCGCCTCCGGGACGAGCGGCCCCGGGAACGCCCCGCCGTCGTCCTCGCCCGAGGTGGCGAGGCGGGGGCCGGCGATCGGGCCGTCGCCGTTGACCCACCACAGCCAGCCGTAGGCCGCGTTCAGCTCGGTGGAGGGCGACGTCGCCCGGGCGACGAAGTCCGGCGACAGCACCTGCTCGTCGCCCCACCGGCCCTCCTGCAGCATCAGCTGGCCGAGGCGGGCGACGTCGGTGCAGGTCGAACGCAGGCCCATGAACGTCGTCGGGTTGCCGGCGGCGTCGCGACCCAGCTCGGAGTCGGCCATCCCCAGCGGCCCGAACACCTCGCGCTCGGCGTACTCGGCGGCGTCGACCCCGGTGGCCTCCTCGATGACCCGGGACAGCACCTGGATCGCCGAGTTGTTGTAGGCCCAGACCGTGCCCGGCTCGTGCTGCTGGTCGAGGCCGACGGCGAAGGCCGTCTTGTCCTCGGCCCGCAGCGCCATCTCGCCGTAGTCGGTGGCCGGGTCCCAGTGGCGCCCGGAGACGTTGGCCAGCAGGTGCTCGATCGTCACCCCGGCCGACGGCGTGCCCTCCCACTCGGGGACGTAGCGGGCCACCGGGTCGGTGACGGACAGCAGCCCGTCGCGCTCGGCGATGCCGACGAGGACGCTGGTGAGCGACTTGGTGATCGAGAAGACCTCGCGGGGCTCGGCCTCGGGGCCGGGCCAGCTGGCCTCGGCGACCAGCTCGCCGTCCCGCACCACGGCCACGCAGTGGGAGCCGGCGGCCTCGGCCTCGGCGAGCAGCGACGCCAGCGCGTCGGGGTCGAGGCCCGCCTCCTCGGGGGTGGCCGTCGGCCACTCGTCGCCGATCGGTGCCGGGGTGCCAGCCGGCCGGAAGGCGGCCAGGGTGCCGACGATGGTGGGCACGAAGACCGTGCCGTCGGGGCCGAGGGTGATCCCGACGCTGAAGCGGTTCTCGCCCTCCAGCCGCTCCCGGTCGAGGACCTCGCCGGTGTGGGTGTCGACGACGACGAGGTCGAGCTCGTTCGGGGCCCGCAGCACGGTCGCGTAGGCCTTGTGGCCCGCGGCCTGGGTGGCGATGCCCATGTTCACCAGCCCGTCGACCCGCCAGACCTCGGTGGCCCGGTCACCGTCGTCGCGGAGGGCGAGGAGCGGGCCGCCGGGCGGGATGATCAGGCCGTCCGGGGACAGCGACAGGCTGCCGCCCGCGGCGATGCCGATGTCGTGGCTCCAGATCACCTCGCCGGTGGCGGCGTCGAGCGCGTGGGCGTGGCCCTCGTTGTCGGTGACGTAGAGGCGGCTGCCGTCGGGGGACAGGGTGGGGCTCGCGCCGGTGCCGCCGGGCAGCGAGTCGTTGGCCCAGAGGTCGGTGACGGCGGGCTCGGGCCCCTCGTCGATCTGCACGGCCCGGATCCCCGCCCGGGGGGCGCCCGGCTCCCACCAGGTGAAGAAGAGCCGCCCGGTCGCCATGTCGACGGCCGGCGTGTTGGCGCTCGGGCAGCCCTCGGTCCCCCGGGCGCAGGGCCACAGCGGCTTGCCGGGGTCCCAGGAGGGGTCGGGCACCAGCGCGACGGGGTCGACGACCGGCTCGCCGGTGGCGCGGTCGAGCAGGTACACGACGCCGACGTGGGTGACGAAGACCAGGTTGCCGCCGGGGGTGAACTGGGCCGACAGCGGCACGCCGACGATCGGCTGCGACCACAGCTCCTCGCCGTCGCGGTCGAAGGCCCGCATGGCGGTGCCGTCGGCGACGAACAGGCGGCCGTCCTCGTCGACCAGGGGCGAGGAGACGACGGCCGGCAGCGCCACCTGCTCGGCGCACCAGCGGGTCTCGCCGGTGGCGGCGTCCAGCGCCTGCAGGTGGCAGCCGGGCACGGTCGAGGTGACGTAGAGCTGGCCGTCGGGGTCGCTCGTCGGTCCCAGGTTGATCGTCCACTCGAGGTCGCCGATGCGCATGTCGCCGTCGAGCTGGCGGGTCCAGGCCGGCTCGACGTTCGCCGGTCCCTCGACGGCGGCGTGGTCGGAGTTGGCGGCATCCGCGTGGACGGCCGACCAGCCGGGGGCGTACGGCGACGCGGCGCCCCGGTCGTCGCCGGCCTCGTCGCTGCCGGACCCCGAGCCCGATCCCGTGCAAGCCCCCGCGACGAGCGCGGCGCAGGCCAGGGCGAGGAGGCGCCGGTGACGAGCCGGGCGCCGGTCTGGGTGCAACCTCACGGGCCTAATGTAATCCATTAGGCCCGGCCGCCGCCCGGCGCACGCCCGCCACTCGCCGTTCTGGCGTCCCTCACCAGCACGTCACCACCTCACAGACGCCAGAACGGGCGGGAGGCTGGCCGGACACCGCGCCACGCGGCTTCCGGCGTCTCTCACGCGCGCATCGGCACCTGACGGACGCCAGAACGGGCCGGCCGCACCGGCCCGGGCCTGCCGCCAGCACACCGCCGCCCGTCGCGCCTCAGGCGAGGGGGTGGGCGACCTCGTGGCGGGGCTCGTAGAGCATGATCGGGTCGGCGCCGGGGACCTCGAGCATCGTGACCAGGCCGTAGCCCTGGTCCTGGACGCCGCCGGTGAAGGTGGCGCCCTTGGCCTCGAGCTCGCGCATGGTCGCCTCGAGGTCGTCGCACATGAACGCGATCTCGTGGTGCCGCGGCGCGTCGTACACCCTGCCCTCCCACACCGAGTGGGTCGGGTGCACGCCGAGCTCGCTCGGCCCGGTGCCGAAGATCAGCCAGCCCTCCTCGGTGCCGGCGTCCTCGACGTCGGGGAAGCCCAGCACGTCCCGCAGGAACGCCCGCGTCGCCGGGGCGTCGTCGGAGTAGACGAGCATGTGGATGGACGTGATCATCGTCACACCGTAGCCACCGGCCGTGGTGGGCACCCCCGGTCAGCCCGCCCGGGCCCGGGCCACGCCCCGCATCGCCTCCCGGACCGACAGCGGCGACAGCGCCGGCGTCGCCTCGACGAAGCGCTCGACGGCGTCGGGCGCCACCGCCGCGTACGTCCGCAGCGCCCACCCGATCGCCTTGCGGATGAAGAACTCGCGGTCGCCGGCCCGCAGCCGGCAGTAGCGGAAGAGCCGCTCGGCGTCGGTCTCGTGCTTGGCGGTGAGCTGGTGCAGCAGGGCGGTGCGGGCCACCCAGAGGTGGTCGTCGGCGACCCAGCGGTCCATCGTGGCGACCAGCGAGGGGTGGGACCGCACGAGCGGCCCGGCGGTGTGGGCGGCCAGGGCGTCCACCGTGTCCCACCACGCCTTGGTGGTGACCAGCTCGTGGACCACCTCGACGAACCCGGGGCCGGCCACCCCGACGTGGCGGCGGAGGTAGTCGGCACCGGTGTGCTGGAACTCGCGCTCCGGCTGGGCCCACAGCGCCCGGGCGACGGCGGCCAGCTCCTCCTCGGTGGGGGCCGGGAGGTCGCGCAGCGCGGCGCGGGTCAGCCGCCGCCGCTCGGGCGTCGCGATCCCGAGGAACGGGAACTGGTGGCGCATGTAGGCCGCGGCGCCCGCCGCCCGCTCGGGGTCGGCGGCGGGCTCGTAGGCGGCGCGCAGCCGCGCGACGACCTCGTCCGCCAGCGCGCTCACGGGCGCGCCACCGCCGCCACGGCCCGCCCCGGTCACCCGGCGGCGGGGAGGACGTCGTGGTCGACGTGGCGCTCGCCCCGCACCTCGCTGATGACGTTGATCGCCACCCGGGCCCCGTCGCCGGCGGTGATGATCGTGTGGACGCTGACGCCCGCGACGGTGCCCGCGGCCCAGATGCCCGGCACCGAGGTCCGGCCGTCGGCGTCGACGGACACGATCTGCTTGATGCGGGGCTCGGTCCCCGGGACGGTGGCGACGCCGGCGGCCTCGGCGAGCTTGACGCTCGTGCCGGTGGCGAGGATGACGTGGGCGGCGGTGAGCTCCCGGCCGTCGGCGAGCCGGACGGTGAAGGCGCCGGCACTGCCCTCGACGGCCTCGGCCGCGCCCTCGATCCAGGTCGCACCGGACTTCTCGGCGTGCTCGCGGCCGCGGGCGACGAGCTCCGGCCCGCTGATGCCCTCGGGCAGCCCGAGGTGGTTGTTCACCTCGGCCCGCCGGGTGATCCCCTTGTCCTCGTCGACCACGACGGTCGACAGGCCGGCCCGGGCGGTGAAGATGGCCGCGCTGGCCCCGGCGGGCCCTCCGCCGATGATCACGACGTCGCTCACGTGGTTCCTCCTGGCGATCGTGGCGCCCGGGTGCGCCGGGCGGACGGTCGGGCTCAGGATGTCACCGGCGGGCCCGCACCCGGCAACAGGAGGGTCCCGTCGCCGGCGGGCCGTCGGGCGGCACGTGGGCGCCCTCGACCGGCCCGTCACCCGCGCCGGCGCGCGCTCCACCTGACCGCCGGCGCCGTCAGTCGAAGCGCAGGACGGGCTTGATGGTCTCGCCGGAGGCCGAGTCCGCGAAGGCGCGGTCGATCTGGTCGAACGGGTAGGTCCGCACCAGCTCGTCGAAGGGGAACAGCCCCGCGTCCCACAGGTCGATCAGGCGGGGGATGAAGTCCTGGGGCACGGCGTCGCCCTCGACGACCGTCTGCACCTGCCAGCCCTTGACGAGCGAGGCCCCCACCTCGAGGGACACCTCGGTGCCGGGAGCGGCCGCGGCGACCAGCGCCAGGCGCCCCTGCGCGGCCAGGCAGTCGAACGCCTGCCGGACGACGGCGGGGACGCCCGTCGTGTCCACGGCGTACTGCACACCGCCGCCCGTCGCGTCGTCGACGGCCGCCACGACGTCGTCGCGCCGCGCCGACACCGTGTGGGTGGCGCCGAGCTCGCCCGCCAGGGCCAGGCGCTCGTCGTGGAGGTCGACCGCGACGATCGTCGTCGCCCCCGCGACCACGGCCGCGAGCAGCCCGGCCAGACCGACGGCACCGGCGCCGAAGATGGCGACGCTCGATCCCGGCTCGGGGTCGAGCGCGTTGAGCACGGTGCCGGCGCCGGTCTGGATGCCGCAGCCGAGCGGGCCCAGCACCGCGAGGTCGACGTCGTCCCGGACCTTCACGACCGACCGGCTCGACGCGATCGTCGTCGAGGCGAACGACGACTGGCCGAAGAAGTGCGACCCCACCGGCTCGCCCGAGCGCGAGAAGGCGGTGCTCCCGTCGTGGCGCCGGCCGCCGAAGTTCAGGAAGAAGAAGTCGTCGCAGTAGGCCGGGTGGCCGGACAGGCAGGGCCGGCACCGGCCGCACGAGTTGAAGGACAGGACGACGTGGTCGCCCTCCTCGATGCCGGTGACCCCGGGGCCGACGGCCTCGACGACGCCGGCGCCCTCGTGCCCGAGGACGGCGGGGAACTCGTAGGGGTACGACCCCTCGCGCACGACCTGGTCGGTGTGGCAGACCCCGGTACCGGCGATCCGCACGCGGACCTCCCCGGGCCCCGGCTCGCCGACGTCGACCTCCGTCACCTCGAAGGTGGCGTCCACGCCGGACAGCACCGCTGCAGTGGCCATGACCGTCCCTCCTCGGGTCGAGCGCCCGCCGCGCGATGGCGCGCGCTCACCGTAACCCCCCGGCTCAGGAGGCGGAAGGGGCGGTCGACCCGGGCGACGCGACCCGGGGCCGGCGCCGGAGGCGGCCGAGGCCGGGGACGAAGCGACCGACCCGGGCGGCGTAGCGGGCGTAGGCCTCGCCGTGCACGGTCAGCAGGTAGGGCTCCTCGACCAGGCGGACCTGCACCTCGAGCGCACCGACGAGTGCGGCCAGCCCGACGAGCGACACGACGTTGCCGACCATGAGCGTGAGGCCGACCGCGGTGACGAGCATCGCCGAGAAGATCGGGTTGCGGACGAGGGCGAACATGCCGTCGGTCACGAGCGCCGTGCGCTCGTCGCGGTCGACGCCGATGCGCCACGACGCCCCCATCTGCACCTGCGCCGCGGTGGTGGCGGCGACGCCGGCCAGGGCGACGACGAGGCCCGCCACCCGCACCGGCCCGTGGTCGAGGACCGCGACCGGGGCCAGGCCGACCAGCCCGGCCACCGGGGCGGCGAGCCCGGCGGCGACCGCCACGACGAACCCGAGCTTCGCCCACCACTGCACGGTGCCCGGCGCGGCGTGGAGGCGCAGGCCGGTGTCCCCGGTGCGGCGCCACTGCAGCCAGGTGCGCCAGCCGAAGGCGACGCCGGCGAAGCCGACGTAGAGGAGGAGCGCCAGCAAAGTCATCGCCCATCGACGATAACATCGGCGCATGCCGATGCAAGAGGCGAGGGCACGCCGCGACCTCGAGGTGGCGGCGCAGATGTTCCGGGGGTTCGGCGACCCGACGCGGCTGGCGATCCTCACCGAGCTGCTCGACGGCGAGCGGCGGGTCGTCGACCTCGTCGCCGCCGTGGGCACCTCGCAGTCGAACGTGTCCGGCCACCTGGCCTGCCTCAAGGGCTGCGGCCTGGTCGCCGACCGGCCGGAGGGGCGGGCCGTGCGCTACCGGCTGGCCAGCCCCGCTGTCGTCGACCTCCTGCGCCAGGCCGAGGTTCTGCTCGCCGAGGTCGGCGACGCGGTCGCGCTCTGCCGCCACCCCCACATGCGGGCGGTGGCGGACCGGCCGGCGCCGGAGCGACCCGACGACGCCCCGGCCGGGGCGGGCTGAGGGTCAGCTCTCGCCCATGCCGGCCGCCGGCTCGCGGGCCGCGCCGTGGCGGACGGTCTCCTCGATGCGCTTCCCGACGTCCGGGTCGATCTGGTGCCAGTACCAGAACGCCCGCTCCAGCACCTCGCCCCGCACGCCGCCCAGGAGGCTGCCGGCCACCTGCTCGACGAGCCGGTCGCGCTGGGCGTCGTCCATCACCTCGCGCACCAGCGTCCCCGCCTGACCGAAGTCGTCGTCCTCGGGGTGCAGCTCGTAGGCGGCGCGCACCATGTCGCCGTCCGCGGCCCAGGACTCCTCCGGGTGGGCACCACCGGCGCTGAACGGGCGTCCGCCGGAGTTCGGGGCGTAGGTGGGCTGCGCGCCCGAGTGCTCGTAGGCCATGTGGCCGTCGAACATGTAGGTGTCGACCGGCACGATCGGCTTGTTCACCGGCAGCTGGTGGAAGTTCGTCCCGATGCGGTTGCGCTGGGCGTCGGTGTAGGCGAACGACCGCGCCAGCAACATCTTGTCGGGCGACAGCCCGATGCCCGGCACGGTGTTGCCGGGCGAGAAGGCCGCCTGCTCGATCTGGGCGAAGTGGTTCTCCGGGTTGCGCGTGAGGACCAGCCGGCCGACCGTGATCAGCGGGTGATCGCTGTGAGGCCACACCTTCGTGAGGTCGAAGGGGTTGAACCGGTAGCCCGGCGCGTCGTCGTAGGGCATGACCTGGACCTTGAGCGTCCAGGACGGGTGGTCGCCCCGGGCGATGGCCTCGAACAGGTCGCGGCGGTGGAAGTCGGCGTCGAGCCCGGCCATCTCGGCCGCCTCGGCGTTGGTCATGGTCTGCCAGCCGAGGTCGGTCTTGAAGTGGTACTTCACCCAGAACCGCTCGCCGCCGGCGTTGACCCACATGAAGGTGTGCGACCCGTAGCCGTTCATGTGACGCCAGGTGCGGGGCAGCCCGCGGTCGCCCATGAGGTAGGTGACCTGGTGGGCGGACTCCGGGGCGAGGGTCCAGAAGTCCCACTGCATGTGGTTGTCCCGCAGGCCCGAGTCGGGCAGCCGCTTCTGCGACCGGATGAAGTGCGGGAACTTCATCGGGTCACGGACGAAGAAGATCGGCGTGTTGTTGCCGACGAGGTCGTAGTTGCCCTCGGACGTGTAGAACCGCACGGCGAAGCCCCGCACGTCGCGCCACGTGTCGGGGCTGCCCATCTCGCCGGCGACGGTCGAGAACCGGACGAGCACGTCGGTCCGGGCGCCGGGCTGGAACACCGCCGCCCTGGTGAACTGGGAGACGTCCTCGGTGACCTCGAAGAACCCGAAGGCGCCCGAGCCCTTGGCGTGCGGCTGGCGCTCCGGGACCTTCTCCCGGTTGAAGTGCGCCATCTGCTCCACGAAGTGCACGTCGTGGAGCACGAGCGGCCCGTCGGGCCCGACGGTCAGCGAGAGCTGGTCGCTCGGTGCCGGGGCGCCCGATGCGGTGGTCGACCGGTCGCCCGGGGCGGGGGTGCGCTGGCCCATGTCCCCTCCTCAGGATCGTCTGCACCCCCGAGGCTTCCCCGGGCCACGGCCCGGTAGCCGTCGAACGACCCCGGCCGGCTAGTAGCCGTAGGACCCCTCGGAGCGGTTGGCGACCGGCATCTCGATGTAGATCCGGCTGGGCGGCGCCTCGTTCATGGCCCACAGCAGGCCCTTGCGGAGGATCTCGTCGAAGGCCCAGAACAGCGAGCTGACCCCGGGGATCCACAGGCCCCGCTCGCGGAAGGCGATGAACCACGGCCAGCCGGTCTCGACGGCCTCGTCCCAGAACCGGTTGGCCGGGATCTCGAGCATGTCGCCCAAGCTCTCGCCGCTGCTGGTCCGGCACATGTACCGGGCCATGGCGTCGAGTATCGGCCGGGTGAGGCCCCAGTCGTACTCCGCCGCCAGGCTCAGCAGGATGTCGGCGAGCCGGATGCCCTCCGGGGTCGGCGCGATGACCGGGTCGAGCGTCAACGACGACTGGTGGTGCGCGTCCTCCCAGGTGGCGGGGATGTACTCCTCCTGGATGCCCAGGTGGTAGGCGGTGAGCTGCCAGACGTGCAGGTAGCCGTCCTCCTGGCGGGCCGGCGACTGCACGCCCCAGTCGGCGAGCGTGCGGTTGATGAAGGTCGCCAGGCTGTGCCAGGTGATCATCATGTCCAGCTGGCTGATCGGCGCCGGGAGGTCGCCGCCGGCCTGCCAGCGGTCGGACTGCACGATCAGGTAGCGGACGGCGCTGTGCGTCAGCCTGGTCTTGATGCAGGTGACGATCATCTCGCCGTCCGGCTCGAAGGCGTTGCGGGTGCCGATGTCGTAGCCGAGCTTGGCCGTCTTCGACACCCGGTCCTTCATGTCCTCGCCGCCCTTGGAGTGGTAGACGGCGCGGGCCTCGTCGGGGATGGCGCAGCTCATGATGCCGCTGCCCAGGCCGTACAGCAGGCCGGTGTAGAGGCCGCGGGACTTGTAGAACTGGTAGCCGTCCTCGACCTTGGCCGGGTCGTACCAGGAGGGCGCCTGCCGGGCCTGCTCGATGAAGTCGCGGAGGTCGGCGGGCAGGCCCGTGGGGACGGCCTGGCCGTTGCGCTTCCAGGGCCGCAGGATGGCGTTGATCTCCTGGATCCTCGCCGGGCCCTCCTCCTCGAAGATCCGGTGGACGACCGCGTCGGCCTCGGCGTCCCACACGAGGTCAGGCGGGACCGTCTCGAGGTCGCCGCCGGCCACCGACCGCCGGGTGTTCCAGGCCCACGCGGGCAGCCCGGTCACCGCGGTGACCGCGCCGGCGATGCCCAGCGCGCCGCCGGTCTTCAACAGGTTGCGCCTCGTCACGTGCTGCACGGCCGACTCCCCCTCCGTCGATCGCTACAGATGATGTGTCATCTGTAACATGTGTCGCAGCTGGGGGCAAGGATGTGTACAGTCCCGACCGGCATGTGGGCGGTGAGCAGTGGGAGCTGAAGAGGCGATCGGCGCGGCGCTCCAGCACCGGGGCCTCCCGCCGCGCCCCGACCCGGCCCTCGACGGGGTCCTCGACGCGGTGGAGCGGTGCCTCACCCGGTTCGGCCTGCGCCGCACGACGATGTCCGACATCGCGCGCGAGCTGGGGGTCGCCCGGACGACGCTGTACCGGCAGGTGTCCTCCCTCGAGGAGGCGACGGCGCTCGTGTCGTCCCGGCGCCTGCACCGGTTCCTCGACCGGCTGGTCCAGCTGAACGACCAGGGCCTCGACGCCGAGGGGTTCGTGGGTGTGATCGCGCACACGATCCGCACGACGCTCGCCGACCCGGTGATGCAGCGGCTCCTGCGCGACGAGCCCGACGTCCTGGGCCGCTGGTTCGCCGACGGCACGGTCGCGGGGCTCGTGGCCCAGATCACCGAGCTGCTGACCCCCGTCGTGCGCCAGGCCATGGGCAGCGGGCGCATCCGGGCCGGCGACCCCGCGCTCGCCGCCGAGTGGATCGTGCGCACCGTGCTCGTGCTGACCGCGGTGCCGACGGCCGACGAGGAGCTCGAGGCGACCGTCCGCTTCGTGCTCCTGCCCATGCTCGACGCCGGCACCGGCGCCTGAGGCGACCGCCGCCCCACCGACACCGCGCCGCGGCGCGCCCGTCGCGGCCGGGTGCGCCCGCACGAGTGCACCCTTGCCAGACCGCCCGCAAGCCTGTAAATCTACAACCAGATGGTTGTAGGTTCTGCCGATGCCGCCACCGACCGTGCGCTCCGGGCGCTCGCCGACCCGACCCGGCGGGACATCCTCCGGGTGACGCTCGTTCGGCCGCTGTCGGTGTCCGCGCTGGCCCGGCGCTACCCGATGAGCTTCGCCGCCGTGCACAAGCACGTGTCGGTGCTCGAGGACGCCGGTCTGGTGACCAAGCGACGTCGAGGACGGGAGTCGCTCGTGCACGGTGAGATCGACCGCGTGCGGGCGGTCCGCGCCGCCCTCGACGCGCTCGAGCAGGTGTGGCGCGACCGCGTCGCACGGATGGACCGGATCCTCGCCGAGGATCCCGACGAGGGAGCACCAGATGCCCATCATCAGCGTTGACAAGGACATCGAGAACGCCACCCTGACGGTGGTCGCCGAGTACGACGCCCCGGTCGAGCGCGTGTGGCAGCTCTACGCCGACCCCCGGCAGCTCGAGCGCTTCTGGGGCCCGCCGGGCTGGCCGGCCACGGTCATGGAGCACGACCTCGCCCCGGGCGGGCGGGTCACCTACGTCATGACCGGCCCGGACGGCGACAAGTCGGCGGGCTACTGGGAGGTCCTCGAGGTCGAGGCCCCGCGGCGCTTCGTCGTCGTCGACGGGTTCGCCCACGACGACGGGCGGCCGAACGACGAGCTGCCCCGCACCCGCATGGAGCTGACGCTCGGCGAGCGGGCCGGCGGCGGCACGGCCATGACCGTCGTGTCGACCTACGACTCGCCGGAGGCGCTGCAGCAGGTCCTCGACATGGGCATGGAGGAGGGCGTGCGGGCCGCCATGGGCCAGATCGACGACGTCCTCGCCTCGGCGGCCTGAGCCCGTGGCCGATGGAGACGCGACCCGGCCGCTCGCCGGCCGGGTCGCGCTCGTCGACCACCTCGACCCCGCGCAGGTCGCCGACCTCGTCGGCCGCATCGACCGCGAGCACGGGGAGCTCCACGTCCTCGTCGACGACATCCGGGGCGCCACGACCATGGAGTGGGGCGCCACGGTGTGGGAGTCCACCCTCGACGTGGGGCTGGGGATGCTGCGGCTGGGCGCCGAGACCCACGCCGTCACCGCCCACCACGCGCTCCCCTGCTCGTCCGCCGGCCCGGCGGGCTCGTCGTCGAGGTCACCGACGGCACCGCCGAGTACGACGCGGCGACCTACCGGTCTCCTTCTTCTACGACCTGGCCAAGGCGGCCAGCCGGTCACGTCACCGGCCGTCGACCACGGCCAGGACCTCGCGGGCCACGACCTCGGGCTCGGTGAGCGGGACGAGGTGGCTCGACCGGTGGGCCAGCACGTGCCGCCCCCGGGGCGAGGCCGCGGCCCGGGCCCGGTGGGCGGCGACCAGCGGCCCCCGCCGGCCGCGCTCGAGGAACCCGGCCGTCGCCCCGGAGATCACGACGACGGGGACGTCGGGCAGGTGGGGCGGCTCGTCGCGCAGGCGCCGGAGGTCGTCGAGCCACCGGCGCGACTCGGCCAGCAGCGTCCGCGTCGCCGCCACGGTGCCGTCCTCGGCCCGCATGGCACCGGCCCACGGCTCGGGCAGCGACCGGGCCTGGCGCCGGGCGGCCGCCCGCAGCACGCCGAGCCGGGCGAGCGGCGGCAGCACCCACGGCAGCATCGCCTGCTGGCGCCGGCTGCCGGCGGAGAAGAACAGGTCGCAGCCCTCGTCGCTCGGGTCGACGAGCACGAGGCCGGCGACCAGCTCGGGCCGGGCCGCCGCGGCGCACCGGACGATCGGGCCGCCCCAGCTGTGGCCGACGAGGACGAACGGCCCCTCCCCCAGCGCCGCGAGCAGGTCGAGCAGGTCGGCGGCCAGCCGGTCGAGGTCGCGGGGCCCCGGGTCCGGGGGGCTCCGGCCGAGGCCGGCGCGGTCGTAGGCGACGACCGTCGTGCGCTCGGCCACGAGCGGGACGACCGCGCCCCACGAGCTCCGCGACGTCCCCATCCCGGCCTCCAGCACGACGACGGGCCGGCCGGTCCCGTGGCGCTCGGCGTGCAGGCGACGTCCGTCGCGCGTCGTCACCTCCAGCGCCTTCCCGGCCACGGCGGCAACCTAGCCGCCGGCACCCCTTGACCCTCACGTCGCGTCAGACCGGAGCATCGCCTTGAGCACCGAGCGCGAACGGAGGCCACGATGACCAACGTCTTCCCCGCCCTCTGCGCCGACGACGTCGCCGCCACCCGCGACTTCTACGTCGACCTGCTCGGGTTCGACGTGATCTTCGACTCGGGCTGGTACGTGCAGCTGGCCGCCCCCGACGACCCGACCCGCCAGGTGGGCATCGTCGAGCGGACCCACGAGACGGTCCCCGAGGGCCACCGCCGGCCGCCGGCGGGCGTGCTGGTCAGCGTCGAGGTCGACGACGTCGACGCCGTCCACCGCCGGGCGCTCGAGGCCGGGCACCCGATCCTGCGCAGCCTGCGGGACGAGGACTTCGGCCAGCGGCACTTCATCACCCGCGACCCGGCGGGGACGATGGTGGACGTGATCACCCCCATCGAGGCGTCGCCGGAGGTGCAGGCCTTCGGCGTGACGCAGGTGTGAGCCGTGCGGCCGGAGGGGCTCGTCGGGATCGGCACCTTCGCCGACGCCGCCCGGATGACGGTCCGGGCGCTGCGGCACTACCACGACGAAGGAGTCCTCCGGCCGGCGTGGGTCGACCCCCGCACCGGCTACCGCTGGTACTCCTGGGACCAGCTCGCGGACGCGCTGCGGATCACGACCCTGCGCGAGCTCGGCGTCCCGCTGCCCACCATCCGCGACCACCTCGCCGGCGGCCTCGGGCTGCGCGACCTCCTGGCCGCCGAGCGGGGCCGGCTCCGCAGGCAGATCGAGCAGGCGCGACGGGCGCTGGCGGTGATCGACGCGCTGGAGGCCGGCGGCGACATCCCCCACCACCCCGTCGACACGATCCGGATCGGGCGGGTCGAGACGGTGGCCCTGGCCGGCGTGGTGCCCGCCGCCGAGCTGGGGCCGGGCGCGGCCCGCCTCATCGACCGGCTGCTCGACGAGGCGGACCGGGCCTCGCTGCCCACCGACGAGCCGGTCTGGGGCGAGTACCCCGTGCGGCTCGACGGGCGGGTCCGGGTCGTCGTCCACCTGCCCGTGGCTCCCGGGGCGGGACCGGCCGCGGGCCGGCCGGGCTCCGCCCTGCGGCGAGACGCCATCCCCGCCGGCGACTACGCCCGGGTCGTGCACGAGGGGTCGCTGGCGACGCTGCCGCTCGCCTATCGCAGCCTGCTCACCTCGTTCGCGGCGGCCGGCGGCACCCCGTCCGGGCCGGTGCTCGAGCGCTACGTCGAAGCCCCGGGCGGCGCGAGCGACGACGGCCTGCGGACCGAGGTGCTCCACCGCCGGCCCGGCGCGCGATGAGTTCGCGACGCCCGGCACGTCTGACACCGCGCGGCCGGGGCGTGCCCGGCCGGTGAGGAGGACAGGGTATGGACGTCATCAACCTGGGTGTCGACGACGGCCTGCCGCCGGTCGACTGGTCCGCCGTCGTCGAGCGGCTCGCGTCCGGCGCGTCGCCGGACCCGGAGTCCTTCAACGCCCGCACGACGTGGCTCACGACGGTCAACGCGGACGGCAGCCCGCACGTCACGCCGGTGGGCGCCCTCTGGATGGAGGGCACGTTCTGGGTCCAGACGGGCGCCGGCACCCGCAAGGCCCGCAACCTGGCGCGCGACCCGCGGTGCTCGGTCGCCGTGTCGATCCTCGACGCCGACGTCGTCGTCGAGGGCACGGCCATCCGGGTCACCGACCCGGCCGCGGTCGCCCGCGCCGCCGCCGGCTGGGCCGAGGGCGGCTGGCCGGCCGAGCTCCACGAGAGCGGGACCGGCATCACCGCCCCGTACAACGCGCCGGCGCAGGGCCCGCCGCCGTGGCACGTCTACCGGATCGAGCCGCGCTCGGCGATCGTGGCGCGCGTCAGCGAGCCGGGCGGGCTGACGCGCTTCCGGTTCTGACCGGGGCGGCGAGGGCTACCGTCGGAGCCGTGGGAGCGGCCGTGGAGGACCAGAACCGTCGGTTGCTGCGGGCGCGGGACAGCATCGACCTGCACTACCGGTCACCGCTCGACGTCCCCGCGCTCGCGGCGATCGCCTGCATGTCGCCGGCGCACTTCATCCGCTCGTTCAAGGCGACCTTCGGCGAGACGCCGCACCGCTACCTGCAGCGCCGCCGGATCGAGCGGGCCATGGCGCAGCTGCGCCGCACCGACCGGTCGGTGTCGGAGATCTGCATCGACGTCGGGTGGTCGAGCTTCGCCACCTTCAGCCGGACGTTCCGGGAGGTCGTCGGCTGCTCGCCCTCCGAGTACCGGGCGGCGGGTCGGGCCGTGGACGACGGGCGGGTGCCGACGTGCTTCGTGAAGTCGTGGACCCGGCCGGCCACATCGAGCAGTTTCGGAACAGCACGGGCGACCGACGCTGCTTAGCGTCGGCCCCATGGCAACGTCGATCCGTCTCTCGTCCGTCTTCGTCACCGACCAGGACGCCGCGCTCGACTGGTACGTGAACGTCCTCGGCATGGAGGTCCACACCGACGTGGACCTCGGCTTCATGCGGTGGCTGACCGTCTGCGCCCCCGGGGACCGGTCCCGGGAGCTGCTCCTCGAGCGCCCCGGCGCGCCGTCGATGGACGAGGCGACCGCCGAGCAGGTCCGGGGGCTCCTCTCCAAGGGGGCGATGGCCGGGTGGTTCGCCCTGGCGGTGGACGACCCCTACGCGGAGTTCGAGCGGTTGAAGGCGGCCGGCGTCGACCTCACCGACGAGATCTCCGAGAAGGACTACGGCGTCGACTTCGGCATCCGCGACCCGTTCGGCAACCGCATCCGGATCGGGAAGATGACCGGCTCCTGACCCGGTCCCGGGCCGGGACCGGCCGGCCCCGGGGCCCTCCCCGCGAGCGGGGAGGGCCCCGTCCGCGCCGCCGCGCCCCGGGGCGCGCGAGGATGGCCACCTGCCGTCGACCGGGAGGTTGCCATGCCGAAGGCCCCGAAGTCGCCGTCGAGCCGGAAGCCGCCGGAGCCGGCGGACGGCCGCGCCCCGATCGACGACTGGATGCGGCGGGTCATGCCCGACCTGCAGCCCGTGATCCGCCGGGTCGACGACCTGATCCACGAGGTCGTCCCCGAGCCCCTGTACGCCGTGAAGTGGCGGCGGGCCTTCTACGGGCTGCCGGCGCTCGGCTGGATCATCGAGCTGGCGGCCTACGACGTGTCGATGAACGTCGTCTTCCACGGCGGCGCCGACTTCGCCGACCCGCCGCCGCTCGGCGAGGGGCGCAGCCGCTACGTCAAGCTGACGAGCGTCGAGGACGCCGAGGACCCGGCCGTGCGCCGCTGGATCGAGCAGGCGGCCACCGTGCCGGGGTGGACCTGAGGGCCGGTCAGCCCGCCCCGCCGGCCGGGGCCCGGTCGCGGGGCAGCTCGGCGAGCCGGGCGGCGGCGTCGCGCTGCACCTGTGTGATCCGGCGCGTCCAGTCGAGGATCACCTCCAGCTCGTCGGCCGAGTAGTCGGCGCACACCCGCTCGAGGTCCGCCACCAGCCCGGCGAACAGCCGCTCGACCTCGGGGGCGCGCTGCCCCAGCATCTCGACGACCTGGCGGCGCCGGTCCTCGGGGTCGCGCCGGCGGCGGACGAAGCCGCGCGCCTCCAGCCGGTCGAGGATCCCGGTGACCGAGGCGGGCGCGAGCCCGGTGAGCTGCGCGAGCTTGCCGGGCGACAGCGGGCCGTGGCGCTCGAGCAGGTCGAGCGTCTTGTGGTCGGTGGCGTTGAGCCCGAGGTGCTCGGCGATGGCCGTGTGGAACATGACCACGGCGTTGGAGTGCTCGCGCCCGGCGGCCTCGAGCGCCGCCACCAGGGCGGCCCGGCGGGTGCCCTCCTCGTCCTGCTGTGACCGGTGACCGGTTGACGTCGCCATCGAGCCGGATATCCTTTCGTTCGGACGAACTAAATGATACCGCGGAGGTCCCCCGAAGTGAACATCGTCATCGCGGGCGGCGGCATCGCCGGCCCGGCCCTGGGCGTGGCGCTGGCGAAGGCGGGTCTCGGCTCGACGATCCTGGAGGCCCGACCCGAGGGCGCCGCCGGCGGCGCCTTCCTCAACCTGGCGCCCAACGGCATCAACGCCCTCGCCGCCATCGGCCTGGGCGACGTCGTCGAACGGGCCGGCGGCGTGCCGCTCACCGGCATCCGGTTCCGCAACGCGGCCGGCCGCGAGGTCGGGCACCTCGACGGGCGCGACGAGGTCGCCCGCTTCGGCGCCCGGAACCACCTGGTGCGCCGCGACCGGCTCCACCAGGTGCTCGAGGACGCGGCCCGGGCCGCGGGCGTCGAGGTCCGGCGGGGCGCCGAGGTCGCCTCGATCGAGGACCACGGCGACGGCGTGCGCGTCGGCCTCGCCGACGGCACGACGGTCGACGCCGACGTGCTCCTCGGCGCCGACGGCGTCCACTCGGCCGTCCGGCGGCTGGCGTTCCCCGACGCGCCCCGCCCCGCCTACACCGGCATCCTCAACGCCGGCGCCTGGACCCCGATCGACCTGCCCGACACGCCCGAGCAGCAGCTGGTCTTCGGGCGGCGGGCGTTCTTCGGCTACGTCGTCCACCGGGGCGTCGCCTACTGGTTCAGCAACGTCGCCCGCCGCGACGACCCGACCGCCGGCGACCGGTCGGCCGTCGACCCGTCCACGTGGCTGCCGCACATCCGCGAGCTCCACGCCGAGGACCCCGAGCCGGTGCCGGCGATCCTCGCCGCCGCCACCGACGTCGCCGGGGTGTGGCCGGTCTACGACGTCGCCGGGCTGCCGACCTGGCGCCGGGGCCGCATCGGCCTGCTGGGTGACGCCGCCCACGCCACCAGCCCCAACGCCGGGCAGGGCGCCAGCCTCGCCCTGGAGGACGCGGTCGTGCTGGCCGCCTGCCTGCGGGACGTGCCCGACCCGGCCGCCGCGCTCCGGGCGTTCGAGTCCCTGCGCAAGGACCGGGCCGAGAAGATCGTCGAGCTCAGCCGGCGGCTCGGGCGGTCGAAGGTGCCGTCCCGGCTGGGCGCCTGGTTCCGGGACCGGACGCTGCCGTTCTTCCTCAGGGCCGGCGCCGCCGAGACCGTCGAGAAGTACGGCTACCGGGTCGACTTCGACGCCCCGGTCGCCGGCGCCCCGGTCGCCGCGGGTGGCGCGGGCCGGTAGCGCCGGTCGCACCACCCGGCCCGGCGGTCCCGTGGCCGGCGCGGCTCCCCACCGCCGGCCACGGCGCCCGGTGCCGGACCCGCCGTTCCAGCCCTCGGTGATCGGGATGGCGTTGGGGGCGTCGGGACCGTGGTCGTCGGACCGGGCGGTGATCGAGCCGTCGGCGTTGCGGACGCCCGTCACGCTGTTGACGCTGTCGGGGCCGGCGGGGTTGGGCTCGGGCACCGTGACGGCGGCGCCGGCGGCGGGGACGATCCCCCAGCCCGGGCCACGGGCCGGGGCGCGCACAACGGTCGGCGTCGCGATATCCACGCCGCGTCGACGGTGGCGGTCCCGTAGGGTCGGCCGATGGCGCTCACCCTGGACAACGTCGGCATCGTCGTCGAGGACCTCGACGCGGCGGTCGGGTTCTTCGAGGAGCTCGGCCTCGAGCTCGAGGGGAGGGACGTCGTCGAGGGCGAGTGGGCGGGGCGGGTCACCGGCCTGGGCGACCAACGGGTCGAGATCGCGATGCTGCGCACCCCCGACGGCCACGGCCGGCTGGAGCTGTCCCGCTTCCTCGAACCGGCGGTGGTCGCCGACCACCGGACCGCGCCGGTCAACGCGCTCGGCTACCTGCGGGTGATGTTCGCCGTCGACGACCTCGACGCCACCCTCGACCGGCTGGCCGGGCACGGCGCCGAGCTGGTCAGCACCGAGGTGGTCCGCTACGAGGACGCCTACCGCCTCTGCTACGTGCGCGGCCCCGAGGGCATCCTCCTCGGCCTCGCCGAACCGCTCGGCTGACCCGGCACCCACAAGTGGGGAATGGTCCCCGCTTGTCGGGCGTTGCGCCGGGCATGGACCTCCGTGCCGACGCCGCCCGCAACCGAGCGGCCGTCGTGGCCGCCGCCCGCGAGGTGTTCGCCGAGCAGGGCCTCGACGCCCCGCTCGACGAGATCGCCCGGCGGGCCGGTATCGGCAACGCCACGCTGTACCGGCGGTTCCCGACCCGGGCCGACCTCGTCGCCGCGGTGTTCGCCGACCGGATGGCCGAGGACCTCGACGCCGTCGCCGCGGCGCTGGCCGACCCCGACCCGTGGCGCGGGTTCGCCACCTACGTCCGCCACCTCACCGAGCTGCAGGCCCGCGACCGCGGCATCGCCGACCTGGTCACGATGGACGTGTCCCGGGCCCCGGAGATCGAGCGGCTCCGGGTGCGGGCCTACGACCAGCTGGTCGAGCTGGCCGAGCGGGCCCGGGCGGCCGGCGCCCTGCGCCCCGACGTCACGGCCGAGGACGTGGCCCTGGTCCTCATGGCCAACGCCGGGCTCGTCGAGCGAACCGAGGGCATCGCCGCCGCGGCCTCCCGGCGCCTCGTCCACCTCCTGCTGGACGGCCTCCGGGCCGAGGGCGCCACCGAGGGGCCGCCGCCCCCGAGCATGCGCCGGGTGCGGGTGGCGATGCGCCGGTTGGCCGAGCGCCGGCTGGGCCGCGGCCGCGGGCGGCGACCCGCCCGCACCACGAGGGAGAGGAGGGAGCCATGAGCACCGAGCACGACGGCGGGGCACGCCCCCGCCGGTCGGCTGGCCCCGTTCGCCGGGATCGGCACGCTCATGCAGCACCGGGTCCACTTCTTCCGGCTGCGGGCCATGGGCGGGGCCATCGCGGAGGTGCCCGGCTCCGGCGCCTGAAGGCCCGCGACGACCCCCGCAACCTGTTCCGCGACAACGTCGACATCCCACCCGACCTCGGTGACGCCGCCGAGGCCGGCCGGCGTGCCGGCCGCACGGCCGGCGAGGAGGCAGCCTGATGGACTACGGACACGACCTGCTCTTCGGCACCTTCGTCACGCCCTCCGCCCGCAACCCCGGCCGGGTGCTCGACCTGACCGCCACCGCCGACCGGGCCGGGCTCGACCTGGTCACCTTCCAGGACCACCCCTACCAGTCGTCGTTCCTCGACACCTGGACGTTGCTGGCCTACGCCGCGGCCCGCACCGAGCGGGTCCACCTCAGCGGGAACGTGCTGAGCCTGCCGCTCCGCCCGCCCGCAGTGCTCGCCCGGGCGGCCGCGTCGCTCGACGTCCTGAGCGGCGGCCGGCTGGAGCTGGGCGTCGGCGCCGGCGGGTTCTGGGACGGCATCGCCGCCATGGGTGGTCGCCGGCTCGACCCGGCCCAGGCGGTCGGCGCCCTGCGGGAGGCCATCACCGTCATCCGGGAGATCTGGGACGTCGACGCCCCCGGCAGCGTGCGGGTCGCCGGGGAGCACCACGCGGTCCGCGGCGTGAAGCGCGGCCCCCGGCCGGCCCACGACATCGCGATCTGGGTCGGCGCCTACAAGCCCCGGATGCTCGCCCTGGTCGGCGCGGTCGCCGACGGCTGGCTGCCCAGCGCCGAGTTCCTCGAGCACGGCCTCGCGTCGCTGCCGGAGGCGAACGCCCGCATCGACGAGGCCGCGCTGGCCGCCGGGCGCAAGCCGTCCGACGTGCGCCGCCTGCTCAACATCCTGAACGTGCGCTTCGCCCCCGGCGGCGGCGGGCTGCTGGACGGGCCGCCCGAGCAGTGGGTCGAGCAGCTCGCGGAGCTCGCCCTCACCCACGGGGTCAGCGCGTTCGTCATCGGCGGCGACGACGAGGTGACGACCGAGCGCTTCGCCGCCGAGGTCGCCCCCGCCGTGCGCGAGCTCGTCCGGCGCGAGCGGGGCGCGGCCTGACCGTCGCGCCGCTGCCGGAGGTCAGCCACCGGCACGGGTGGCGTCCGGGCTCGACAGGTAGGCGGCGAGGTGGTCGGCGGGGATCGCTCTCTCCACGACCCCCAGCGGCCCGCCCCGTCGAGGGGGCGACGCCCATCCGCGCCGAGCCCTCGCTACGGTCCGCCGACCGAACGGATCGACCGCGGAGCGTCGCACCCGAGGAGGCACCCCGGCGTGGACACCGAGTCACGTGAGAGCGGGTTCAGCGCCGCGTCGAGGATCGCGGCCGGCACCGCCGTCCTCACCCCCACCGGCGCGCTCATCGTGCTGCTCGCCCACTGGGTGCGGGACCTCCTGTACGGCGAGCACGCGATCGCCGTGCTCGGTGTCGCCTGTGTCGTCGCCTCCGGCCTCCTCCTCGTCGACCCGATCGGCGCCGCGCTCCGCCGGGGTCGGGTCGACGACGCCCCCGAGCCGTCGGCGTGACCACCCCGCACCCGGGCGCGCGCGACGTCACCACGGCCCGGCGGCGGGTCGGTGCGTCGATCGCGTCCACGTACGTGTGCTGGACCTGGGTCGGGGTGGCCGCCTTGGCCGGCGCGGCGCTCGAGCACCCGCCGGGGCCGGACGTGCCGCCGCCGCCACGCGGGGTGCAGTGGGGCTTCGAGGCGCTCGCCGTGGTGTCCCTCGCCGTCGCCCTGTGCCACCTGGTGGTGGTCGTCGCGCTGCTGGCCGGCCGCCCTCGCGTGCAGCGCGCCGGCACCATCACCGCCGCCATCGGCGGCGCCGTCGCCGCGGCCTACGCCGCCCCGGCCACCGGCTCGGCGACGCTCGCCCTGGGTGCGGTCCTCGGGCTGGTCGGCGAGATCACCCTCCTCTACGTCCTCCTCCCCCGCTCGCCGGCCGCCGCTCGCCGGCAGGCCCCGACGGTCCCGCCCCCGGGCCATCCGTCCTCCGGCGAGGTCCCCTGGGAGAAGGGCCTCGACATCGTGGGTGCGATGGCCACGGTCGTCGGCTCCGTGACCATGGCCCTGGCCGGTCTCGGAACGGGCCGGTTCGGCGTCGGGATGTTCCTCCTCGACAGGGAGGTCTCGGCCGATCACGGCGGTGGCGCCGCGTCCTTCGTGCTGTCCGTGCCGGCACTCCTGGTGGCGTCGGCGTTCATGACCGTCGCCACCGCCCTCGTCGCGCTCGGCGTCGCGCACCTGCTCGGCCGCCCGTGGCCGTCGAGCACCGGCCCCGCCCCGAACGCGGCACCCGTCGACGCCGGGCCCGGGGCACCGTCGGGCCCACACGGCGGGATCCCGGAGCGCCGCCCCTCGGTGGGGACGCCCGCCGTGCCGGTGGACCGAGGCCCGAACGGGCCCGGCGTCACGACGATCGTCGCCGCCGTCGCCGCGGCGGTCGCGGCCCTCGTCGGGTCCTGGGTGGGCCTCGTCGGCCTCGTGGGGCCCGAGCTGGGCGGGACGCCGACGGGCCCGGCCGGGACGGTCGTCTCCGTGCCGGGGGTCGGGGCGGTGGTCGTGGCCCTCGCCGTCTGGCACCTGGCGCTCGCCGTCTCGCTGGTGCTCGGCGCCCCGTGGGCACCGCCAGCCGGCATCGTGACCTTCACCGTCACCGGCCCGCTCGCCCTGCTCGGAGCGCTGCCGGGGTGGTCGGCCGGGTGGCTGCTCACCGTGGCCGACCTCACCGCCGCGGGTCTGCTGTCCGCCGGTCGCCAGCGCGAGCTGCCGGGAGGCGATCGCCCCTGACCGGCCGGCCGCGCCCGGAGGTGCCGATCGGGCCGGGTGCCGGGAACCCGGCGGCGGTGGCGGTCGTCCAACCCGGCATGGACCGCCTCCGACCCCTGCTCGCCCTGCTCGTGGTCGCCACCGCCGCAGCCTGTGCGGGCGATCGTGACGAGACCATCGTCGACGACGACCCGTGGGTCGAGGAGCCCGAGCCGCGCGCGCCGGGCACGCCGGTGCCGGCCGAGCCGGTGGCGCTCGTCGACGTCCACCACGCTGGTGGCCACCCGCCGGGGGCGCCCACGGCGGTGCTCGTCGACGAGCACGACCGGATGGCGTACCCGGGCTGGTTCGCGGCCGACCACCCGGACGCGGCGGAGGACATCGCCGACGTGCTCGCCGCCCCGGACCCCGACCCCGGGACCGTGCTCGTGGCGGCGACCGTCCCGCTCGAGTGCGACAGCATCGGCGGCGTCGAGCTCCTCGTCGCGGGCTCCGACATCGCGGTCGTGCCCACCGGCGTCACCCACCACGAGGAGTGCGCCGGCCACCGGGCCGTCGTGGCGATCCTGGAGGTCGACCGCTCGGACCTCCCCGCCTCGCCGACGGTCGACGGCGAGCCCGTCCCCGTGCCCCCGGGGCCCGGTGAGCTGCTCGCCGCGGTGCCGCTCGGCCCGGGCGAGTGGGACGTGCCGCCGGCCGACCTCGCCGACGGGCGCGCCGCCGGGTCGTTCACCGCCGCGCTGCCCGCCGACGCCGTCACCGCCGTCGAGCAGGCCGTCGACGAGGCCGTGGCGGCGCACCCGGAGGTCCGCCTGCCGGCCTTCGTGCTCCCCGGCTGCCGGGACGACGGCGCGGTGCTGGTCGTCACCCCGGACGCCATCCGGGCCCAGCTGGTGAGCGAGGTGCTGTGCGCCGTGCCCGACTGGTCCGTCGTGGTGTTCGGCCTCGCCCCCGAGCTGGTCCCCGAGGGCGCCACCCTGCGGTAGCGGCGGGCGGCCGCGTGCGCCCGCTCAGGCGGCGTCGGCGAAGCGGTACCAGCGGTGCTCGTCGAAGTCGTAGAGCTGGCAGGTGGCGAAGATGCGCCGCACCGTCGACCACCGGAACCGGTAGGTCGTGATCTCGTCGCCGTGGGCGGCGGCCAGGTCCTCGAACGCCCGGGGCAGCCGGTAGAAGGGGATGCGGGTGTCCACGTGGTGGGGGGTGTGCACGAGGATGTTGTGGGTGAGCCGCTCCCACGGCCACGAGCAGCGGATGGTGATCGAGCACCGCAGCTGGCCGTCGAGGGCGCTCCACTCCCGCCGCTCGTCGTAGAAGGGCACGTCCGGGTGGGTGTGGTGCAGGTAGACGAAGAAGGCGATGAACCAGGTGAACACCAGGAACGGCACCACCACCACGGCGAACGCGGCGAGCGGGCCGCCGAGCCACCAGGCCAGCGCCCCGAGGCCCAGGGCGTAGGCCGCCGAGATCGCCTTGCTCGTGCGGACGCCCCGGACCCGGCTGGCCCGGGGGTCGGGTCGGAACCGCACCATGCCGGGCCACCAGACCCGCAGGAGGTAGTGGAGCGCGCAGGTGACCGGGTGCCGCTCCAGCCGGTAGACGAGCCGACCCCACCGCGACCTCGCCCGGTACTCCTCGACGGTCAGCGGCCGCCAGATCCAGTCGATCGAGCTCAGGCTGGTGAAGCCGTGGTGCACCTTGTTGTGGCCGAACAGCCACAGCCGGTACATGTTCAGCGACGGGAGCATGGCGACGGTGCCGAGCACCTCGGCCACGCGCTCCGAGGAGAACAGCGCGCCGTGGGCGGCGTCGTGGCCCCAGACGAAGAGGAAGGCCGCCGCCGTGCCGGCCAGCATCCCGCAGGCCAGGGTGAGGACCGGGTGGGGGGCGGCGATCGCACCGCAGACCGCGGCGACGAAGAGGGCGAGGTCGAAGGCCAGGGCGGCCAGCGCCCGGGCGGTGGATCGCCGGTAGCACTCGGGCGAGAACGCGGCCCGCACCTTCCCGAGGGTGAGGCGCGGCCGGGTGGCGGACGAGGGGGCGGGCGGCGCAGCGGGAGCGGTCACGGCCGGAACCTACCGACCGGTCGGTAGACGGTAAAGGTGACGCAGGTCACACCGCAGGCGAACGGGTCGACCAGCCGACCCCCTGCGGCGGTCAGGCGAACCGGTCGCCGCTCGGCCGCTCGAGGGCGGCGCGGTCCCAGCCGGCGGCGTCGGCCGCCGCCTCGTAGGTGCACTGCAGGAAGGCGAGCAGCGCCCCGTCGGGGTCGGGGGCCGTGCGGACCACCTCGTAGGGCAGCACGAACTCGCCGAGGTCGTCGTCCCACCGGGCGCCCTCGGGGGCGACCGGTGCGTCCCGGTAGCCGGACGGCTCGGGGTAGGCGTAGGCGTAGAAGGTGCCCTCCTCGCCCGGCGCCCCCGGCCAGAACCCGCAGCTCGACACCTCGTGGGAGTAGGCCTCCCGCATGACGTGGGGGCCGCAGTTGGGCACCTCGCCCTCGTACGGCGGCGCGGTCCGGCCCGAGAAGCGGGTGTGGGCGAGGTCGAGCGCGCCCCAGAAGACGTGGATCGGGCTGGCCTTGCCGACGAAGCGGGCACGGAACCGCTTGACCACCCGCTCGATCTCCACCAGGGCCAGCCAGAACCGGTGGACGGCGTCGGCGTCGTAGCTGGCGTGCACCGTGTCGTCGGGGAACGGGATCGCGCCCGGGATCTCCACCGGCACCGGCCAGATGTCCGTCCCGACGCCCAGGTCGTCCAGCATCGACATCACGGCGGCGTGGACGTCCGCCACCGGGCGGGGGACGAGCGCGAGCGACCGGCGGTCGCCGGTCACCGTCGTGACGGCGAGCCGGTGGTCGACGAGGTCCAGGTCGATCTGGAACGACGGCCCGGTGGGATGGGGCATCGGCGAGGTCGTCAGGCCCCGGGACGTCAGGTACAGGGTCGTGTTCCACCAGTGGTTGGCGTGCGGCTCGTTGGCCAGGCGGACCTTGCCGACCACCTGCGTGTACAGGTGGAACGTGTCCCGGGTGCCCTGCCAGTCGGCGACGGGGATCGCCGGCCATCGGTGGGTCTGTGCTGTGGCCACGGCATCCCTCCTCGGGACCAGTGTCGCCGAACCGGGCGCCGGGGTCCTCCGACGGTGGCGCCCGACGGCCGGGGCGGCCCGGTCGGCGACGGCGGCCGGCCGCGGACCCGGGATCAGTGCTCGCCGGGCAGGACGTCGGTCTCGGACCGGTGCCAGACCGGGTGGTCGCCGGCGGTCTCGACGTTGAAGCCGTAGTCGAACACGAGCGAGCCCCCGATGGTCCCGCCGAGGACGGTGAGCAGGGCGGCGGCGACGCTCAGCACGAGCGCGGGGACGGGCGTCGACGGCTCGTCCCAGAACCCGACCGCCCGCACGACGATCCCCGCGATCACGAGGCCGGTGACGACGACCATCGTCCACGCGTGGGCGTTGACGGTGCGGCGGGCCTGGGTGCCCTTCTCGGTCGAGCGGAGCCAGTCCCAGAAGCCGGTCAGCGCGGCGAGCACGGCGACGGCCGCACCGCCGATCAGCGCGAACGACCCGGCCCGGTAGAAGTCGCGCGCCCAGGCCTCGTCGTCGCCCCCGACGATCGAGATGACGTCGAACGCGGCGGCGAGCACGAACGCACCGACGGGCACGTCGGTCAGCGGCGGGTGGGAGGGCTTGCCGGCCCAGCCGCGCAGGCCCTTGAACCTCCTGCCGCGCAGCGTGAGGGCGGGTCGGAACGAGAACGTGCGCATGGTGCCTCCTCTGGGCTCACGGTCGGGTACCCGTTGCGAGGGCGAAGAACTCGGCCCGGGACCGGGGGTCGGTCCGGAGCAGGCCGTGCAGCGCGGACGTGACCGTGCGCGACCCGTCGACCTGCACGCCGCGCAGCGACATGCAGAGGTGCTCGGCCTCCATCACGACCCCGACGCCCGTCGGCGCGAGGTGCTCCTGGAGCCAGTTGGCGACCTGCTGGGTCAGGCGCTCCTGGACCTGCAGGTCGCGGGCGAACATCTCGACGACGCGGGCGAGCTTGGACAGCCCGATGATCCGCTCGCCGGGCAGGTAGCCGACGTGGGCCACGCCCGTGAAGGGCAGCAGGTGGTGCCGGCACAGCGAGTGGAACGGGATGCCCTTGGCCAGCACGAGCTCGTCGTAGCCCTCGTCGTTCGGGAAGGTCGTGAGGCTGAACGTGCGGGGCGTGAGCAGCTCCGCGTAGGCGTCGGCGACCCGCCGGGGCGTGTCGCGCAGGTGCTCGTCGGTGGTGTCCCGCCCGAGGGCGGCGAGCAGCTCGCGCACCGCCTCCTCGACCCGGGCGCGGTCGACCGGCGCGCCGGCGCCGACGAGCCGGAGGGGCCGATCCGGCAGGGCCCCGGTGAGATCGGGGGTGGGCTGGGCGACGGTCACGCGGCGCACCCCCCGAGGGCCGCGCCGGGCCTGCCGCCGCCGGACGACACGAACGACGTGGTGGGCACGCCGGTGACACCTCCTCGCTCGACGACCAGGTCGACGCTAGAGGAGGCGTCCTCTTTCGTCAATAGCTGTTTGTTTTAGAGACACCGGCGGCGGGCCGGCCGGCGGCCGTCGGGTCACACGGCGGCCGCGGGCCGGTGCCCCGTCACCTGCTGGCCACCGGCTGGGGCGTGGAGGTGCGGACGTGGGCCGTCGGGTCCGTGCTCAGACGGAACAGGGACCACAGGGCGTCGCCGATCGACCAGTGCAGGAAGGCGAGGAACCCGCTGCCGATCGGGTGGATGCGGGTGTTCTGGAACGCGGCGATGCGCCAGCCCTCGTCGGTCCGCTTGAGCGTGAGCGTCTGGATCGAGTCCCGGGCCCGCGACGGCTTCGTCTTGCCCCGCTTGATCGTGCCGCCGATCGCGTGCATGACGGCGACGTCCGGCCCGAGCACCTTCACCTCGTCGACGCCGCCGGTCAGGCGGGTGCCCTTCATCCACTTGTCGAACAGCTCCTGGTGGAAGGCCTCGATCGTCGCCCGGCCCTGGAGGCGGCTCCCGTCGAAGGCGACCAGCTCGCCGTCCTCCGCGAAGGCCGCGGCGAAGCGGGCGCCGCTCCCCTCGTTCCGTCCGGCGACGAGCTCGTCGTACAGGGCACGGCAGGCGGCCTCGTCGTCGACGGTCATGACGAACCTCCCCTCTCGTCGTGTGCACGTCGGCGCGCGACGTTTGCACATCCGAACGCCACAGTGACGTACCGCCACGGTCAGTACGGAACTGGCGCGCGCCCGAGCGCGAACGCTCCTACCGTGGGGGTGTGTCGAGCGTCGTCGACAGCTGGGGCGCCACCGCCGCCGAGCGCGCCGCCCCGTACGGCTGCGACGGGCTGGTGCGCGACCCCGACCGGGTCCTGTTCCGGGCCGTCGACGTGGCGGCGCCGGCGCCGCTCGTGTTCCGCTGGCTCTGCCAGATCCAGGTGGCGCCCTACAGCTACGACCGGATCGACAACCGGGGCCGCACCGGCTGCTCGCCGCCGGCGACCTCGTGATGATGCGCAAGCAGCTCCTCACCCTGAAGGCGCTGGCCGAGCGGGACGCGGCCGCCGCCTGACCGGCGCCTCGCCGGCGAGCGCCCGGTGGATCCGGTCGACGAGCTGCGACTGCTCGGGGGTCATCGGTCGCGCGGGCGCCAGGTGTCGGTGCCGGCGTCGCCACCGGTGGCGACGGTCCGCAGGCGGGGCAGGAGGTGGCCCCAGCCGTCGAGGTGGCCGGGCAGCCGGGCGTCCGGCAGGTCGCTGTGGACGACCTCGACGTGCGTGCCCCGCTCGGTCGGGGTGAGCGTGAACGACACGGTGGACGACCCGGGCGGCAGGTCGTCGCTGCCGCTCACGCCCCAGGTCACGACCACCCGGGTCGGGCGCTCCACGACGAGGAAGCGACCGCGGATGGCGTAGCCGGCGACGTCGACGGCGAACCGCCCGTCGGCCCGGGGATCGAGCTCGGCGTACTGGCCCATCCAGGCGGTCATGCCCTCGGGCGTGGTGAGGAGGTCGAACACGACGTCGGGCGGGGCGTCGATGTCGATCGACGTCGCGTGCTCAGTCACGACCGCGCTCCGCGCGGTCTTCGGCTGCGGCCTTGAGGGCGGCGAGCTTCTCCGGCCAGAACTCGTCGAGGTACGAGCGCACGACGGCCAGGCCGTCGGTGCGGACCGCGAACATGTGCCGGGTCCGGTCGCGGGTGCGGGTCACCAGGCCCGCGTCGCGCAGGACGCCGAGGTGGTGCGACGCGGTCTGCTGCGAGAGGCCGAGCTCGTCGGCCACCTCGCCCACCGCCCGGGGCCCCGACCGGATCAGCTCCAGGATCGCCCGCCGGTTGGGATCCGCGAGAGCCCGCAGGGCACGGTCCAGCCGGTCGTCGTCCAGGGGCACCGCAGCCACGACGAGCACCTTAGCACAAGCTGTCGTTTGTACTGATGGCGGTTTGTGCCTACGGCTCGCCGTTGCTAGAAAGTGGCCAGCAGGTTGACAACACCACAACGAAGGGAGGTCCGTGCCCCGTACAGAGCCGAAGCGACTCGTCGTGCTGGCCAGCGGCGTGGGATCACGGCTGCGGGCGAGGGCGTCGGCCAAGCCCCTCGCCCGCCTGGCAGGGACGAGCCTCATCGAGCGGACGCTGGCGGCTGCCCAGGACGCAGGCTTCCAGCAGATCGTCGTCGTCACCGGCTACCGCGCCGCGACGGTCGACCGGCACGTGTACGAGGTCGCCCGGCGACGCGGGATCACGGTCACCATCGTCCACAACCCCCGCTACGAGGAGGGCAACGGGCTGTCGGTGCTCGCCGCCCGCGAGGCGGTGGGCGAGTCGCCCTTCGCGCTGGTGATGGGCGACCACGTCTTCGCCCCGTCGCTCCTGCGGCGCCTCCGGCGGGCCCAGGTGCGGCCCGGGGAGGTCGCGGTCTTCGTCGACCGCTCCCTCGGCACGGCCGTCGGCGTCGACGCCCTCGACGCCATGAAGGTCGCGCTCGACGGGCCGCACGTGTGCGCCATCAGCAAGGAGCTCCCCGCCTACGACGCCTTCGACGTCGGCGCCTTCGTCTGCTCGCCGGCGATCTTCGACGCGATCGAGGCGGCCAGCGAGCGCGGCGACACCAGCCTGGCCGCCGGCGTCCAGCTCCTCGCCTCCCGGGGCGCGGTCCGGGCCGTCGACGTCCACGAGGGCGAGTGGTGGTTCGACGTCGACACGCCCCGTGACCTGCGCAACGGCGCCCGCTACCTCCTGCGCGGCACCGGCAAGGCGCTCGACGGCGCCGTCGCCGCCCGGGTCAACCGCGTGCTCTCGCAGCGGGTCGCGACCCCGGCGCTGCTGCGCCTCCCGAACCTGACGCCCAACCAGGTCACGCTCATCGCCTTCGCGGCGGCGGTGGCGGCCACCGTGACCTTCGCCGCCGGCGCGCCGGTCGTCGCGGCGCTGCTCGTCTGGCTCGCCAGCGTGCTCGACGGCAGTGACGGCGAGGTCGCCCGCCTCACCTACCGGTCGTCGCGCTACGGCGGCTTCCTCGACGCGGTGCTCGACCGGGCGGCCGACGCCCTGCTGTTCACCGGCGCCGCCATCTACCTGGCCCGCAGCGCGGCCTTCGAGGACCTGGTCGGCCCGTCGCACGCCGTCGTGGCCATCGCGCTGGCCAACCTGGCGATCGCCGGTCACGTGCTCGTCAGCTACACGTCGGCGAAGGCCGCGGTCGACCTGCACCACTCCTACGAGGGCGCGCTGGTGGGCAGCGGCCACGGGCGCGACCTGCGCCTGGCGATCGTCACCCTCGGGGCCCTGCTCGCCTGGTTCCACCCGGTGTGGCTGGCGGTCGCGCTGGCGGCGGTCGGCGTGCTGGGCTGCTGGATCGTCGTCGTGCGGCTGCGGGCGTCGTGGTGGGTGCTCGGCCCCGGACGCCCGTTCGAGGGCGTGCGGGCCGTCGCCCTCGACTTCGACGGGACCGTCGCCGACTCGATGGGCTTCCTCACCGACCTCGCCGTGCAGCTGCTCGTCGACGAGCTCGGCTTCGAGCGGGAGGTCGCCCTCGCCCGCTACCGGGCCACGAGCGGCGCCGACTTCCGCAGCCAGCTCGAGGAGCTCGCGCCCGGCGATCCCCGCTGCGCCGCCGTCGCCCGGCGCTTCGAGGAGGCGAAGGCGCAGTGGATGGGCCGCTGCCAGCCCTTCGACGACGTGCCCGGTGCGCTGCGGCGCCTGGCCGCGACGGGCGTGCCGGTGCTCGTGTGCAGCAGCACCCGCGCCGAGCTGGTGCGGGCGTTCTGCGAGCGGCACGGCCTCGAGCCCTACCTGACCACGGTCGACGGGTGGGCGCCCGAGCGCGACAAGCGGACGCAGCTGGCGTCGTGGATCCGGGCCCAGGGCCTGCAGGGCGACGAGGTGGTCTTCGTCGGCGACTCCCGGCGCGACGCGGACGTCGCCCGCGCCGCCGGCGCCCGCTTCGTCGGCGTGGCCCGGCCCGATCAGCCCGACCTGCTGGCCGGGAGCGGCGCCCCGGTCGTCGCCTCGCTGCTGGAGCTCGCGGCCGCGGTGGAGCGGGCCCGGCGCTCGCCCGTGCGGCTCACCGGCGAGGCCGCCGAGAAGCGCGCGCCCCGCCGGCTGTCACTCGTCGAGGGCGAGGTGGGCCAGGTGCCCGGTGGTGTTGGCGTGCACGAGCTCCCGGCGGTCGCCCACGAGCGCAACGGTGGTGATCGAGCAGTTCGCCACCCGCACGTGGCGGTAGATCTCCGGACCGGTCCCCAGCGCCCAGGCCACGCCGGCCCGGACCACCGCGTCGTGCGTGAACACGACCGCCACACGTCCCTCGGCTAGCGAGTCGAACAGCTCGTCGAGCGCCTCGGCGACCCGGGCGTTGAGCTGCTTGAGCGTCTCACGGCCCTCCATCTCGAGCGTGTGGGGGGCCGTGCGCCAGACCCTCCACTCCTCGGGCCACCGCTCGGCGATCTCGTCCTCCGTGTAGCCCTGCCAGGGGCCGACCCGCAGCTCGCCGAAGCGCTCGTCGAGCACGGGGTCGCGGCCGAGCCGCCGGGCGAGCGGCTCGGCCGTCTGCACGGCCCGCGCCAGCGGGCTGGACACGAGGTGGTCGATCGGCTCGCCCGCGAGCGCCTCGGCGACCGCCTCGGCCGCGGCGTGCCAGGCCGGGACGATGCCCTCGTCGCTCCAGCCCATCGTGCGGTGCACGACGTTCGACGCCGTGCGGCCGTGGCGCACGAGGTGCACCCGCTTCACCGTCGCCATCTCCTCCTCCGGGGGTCGCTCGTCGTGGCACCCCACGATAGGGAGCCGGGCGCGAGCGGCCGCCAGTCGAGCCCGGCCGGGCCGGAGGGTCGTACGCTCCGGGAGGAGAACAGCCGGATCGCCGAGGCCTTGGGTGCACGCCGTTGGGCGGGCGGCCGCACCCGGGCGTCCGGAGGTACGTGATGACGACCCTGCGCCCCGGGCGGCTCGAGGCGTTCAGCGACGGCGTGTTCGCCATCGCGATCACGCTGCTGGTGCTGGAGATCTCCTTGCCCGAGGGCGCGGGGGACGACCTGCTCGGCGCGTTCCTCGACGAGTGGCCGTCGTACCTGGCCTACCTCGTGAGCTTCGCGACCATCGGTGTGACCTGGGTGCGCCACGCCGCGATCACCCACCACCTCGACGGCGTCGACACGACCTTCGTCCGCCTGAACCTGGGGCTGCTGCTCCTCGTGTCGTTCCTGCCGTTCCCCACCGGTCTCGTGGCCGAGCACGTCCACGACGACGAGGCCGAGCGGGTGGCGGCGACCATCCTCGGACTGAACCTGCTGCTCGTGTCGGCGATGGTCTCGACGCTCTGGGCCCACGCCGTCCGCCGCGGGCTGGTCCGCCCCGACGCCGACGACACCGAGGTCCGCCTCCTGGCGCAGCGCCTGACGCCGGGGTTGGCCGGCTACGTGGCGATGATCCTGCTCGGTCTCGTGCTGCCGATCGTCGCCGTCCTCGGGTACCTCGTGATCGCCCTGGCGCTCCTGATCCCGGCCGGGCTGCGGAGGGTCCGTTCCATCCCCCTGCCGCAACGCAATGAGAACGACGAAGGCCCAGGTCGCTGACCTGGGCCTTCACTCACGTGGTGGCGGGGGTGGGATTTGAACCCACGACCTTCGGGTTATGAGCCCGACGAGCTACCAGACTGCTCCACCCCGCGTCGTTCGGGACCAACAAGATAGCGCCCCATGCCCTCTGCGCCAACTTCGC
>PKRH01000110.1 GCA_017577565.1 Thermoanaerobacterales bacterium
GGGCGGGGGCGCGCCCCGGCCCCCGCGCCCCCGGTCGCGCTCGGCACGGGCGCGGGCGGCCCGCTCGGCAGCGGCGCGATCGCTCGCCCGCCGCCCGGACGGCGGTCGTTGCGAAGGGCTCAGGGTCGTTCCTCCAGGATCGCGGCGACCTCGGCGGGCGCGCCCTCAGCTGCTTCGCGCCCTGGGTGGCCCCGGCTGATCGGTCGGGCCAGGTTACCCACCCCCACGCCGGGGCTGTCCATCGACGACAGTGTGGCCGACGGCCCCGGAGGGCTGGTGGACGGGCCCGGCACCGGCGGTGGAACTCGTGATCGGGACCGTGGCGACCGGCAGTAGCCTGAGCCCGTGGCCCGCTTCTACGTGACGACCCCGATCTACTACGTCAACGACGCCCCCCACATCGGCCACGCCTACACGACGGTCATCGCCGACGCGATGGCCCGCTGGCACCGCCTGCTCGGTGACGAGACGTTCTTCCTGACCGGCACCGACGAGCACGGCCTGAAGGTGCAGCGCGCGGCCGAGGCGCGGGGCATGACGCCCAAGGAGTGGGCCGACGTCACCGCCGAGCGGTTCCGCGACGCGTGGGCGCAGCTCGCCATCTCCAACGACGACTTCATCCGCACCAGCGAGCCGCGCCACCACCGGGCGGTGCAGGAGCTCCTGCAGCGCGTCTACGACAACGGCCACATCGAGCTCGGCACCTACGAGGGCCTCTACTGCGTGGCCTGCGAGGCGTACTACACGCCCGACGAGCTGATCGACGGCGAGCTCTGCCCCATCCACGAGCGGCCCGTCGAGCGGGTCAAGGAAGACAACTGGTTCTTCAAGCTGTCCCGGTTCCAGGAGCCGCTGCTCGACTGGTACGCCGAGCACCCCGGCTTCGTCCGGCCCGAGACCAAGCGCAACGAGGCGCTCGGGTTCATCCGCGGCGGCCTCGAGGACTTCTCGATCAGCCGCAGCTCGATCACCTGGGGCGTCCCCATCCCGTGGGACCCGTCGCAGGTCACCTACGTCTGGTTCGACGCGCTGGTCAACTACCTGACCGCCATCGGCTTCGGCGAGGACGACGAGCGCTTCGCCAGCTGGTGGCCGGCCAGCCACCACATCATCGGCAAGGACATCCTGCGCTTCCACTGCGTCTACTGGCCGGCGATGCTGCTGGCCGCCGGCCTCGAGCCGCCGCAGGACGTCACCGTCCACGGGTTCCTGCTCGTCGGCGGCGAGAAGATGAGCAAGACCCGCCTCAACCAGATCGCGCCGGCCGACCTGGTCGAGGAGTTCGGCGTCGACGGCTTCCGCTACCACTTCCTGCGGGACGTGCCCGTCGGCCCGGACGGCGACTTCAGCTACGAGCGCATGGTCGACCGCTACAACGGCGACCTCGCCAACAACTTCGGCAACCTGCTGTCCCGGGTGGCGACGGTCGTCGGCAAGAAGTGCGGTGGCACCGGCCCGGCGCCGCGCGCCGACAGCCCGCTCGCCCCGGTGGCGGCCGAGGCCTACGAGGCCGCGGCGCGGGCCTGGGACGAGTTCGCGCCCTCGCAGGCGCTGGAGGCCACCTGGCGGCTGGTGCGCGAGACGAACGCCCTGCTCGAGGCCACGGAGCCCTGGAAGATGGACCCGGGCCCCGAGGTCGAGGCGGTGCTCGGCGACGCGCTCGAGGCGCTGCGGATCGTGTCGGTGCTGGCCAGCCCGGCCATCCCCGCCGCGTCCGAGGAGGCGTGGCGGCGGATCGGCCTGCCCGGCTCGCCGTCCGACCAGCGGCTGCCCGCGGCCGCCGCCTGGGGCGGCTACCCGGGCGGCCTGCCGGTCACCAAGGGGGCGCCGCTGTTCCCGCGGCTGACCCCGTCGGCCTGAGCCGCCGTGGCGCCGCGCTGGACCGACGACCACTGCCACCTGGGCTGGGAGGGCGACGGCCCGCCCGACCCGGCGGCCGTCGACGCCACGGTCGCCGAGGCCCGGGCGGCGGGGGTCGAGCGCATGATCACGGTCGGGACCGACCGCCGCCGCTCGGCCGAGGCGGTGGCGGTCGCCGCCCGCCACCCCGGCGTCGTGTGGGCGACGGTGGGGGTGCACCCCCACGAGGCCGAGCACGGCCTCGACGGCATCGCCGAGCTGCTGGGCGAGCCCGGCGTCGTGGCGGTGGGGGAGTGCGGCCTCGACTACCACTACGACCACTCGCCCCGCCCCGTGCAGCGCGAGGTGTTCGCCGCCCAGGTGGCCCTGGCCCACGAGCACGACCTGGCGCTGGTCGTCCACACCCGCGAGGCGTGGGAGGACACCTTCGCCGTGCTCGACGCCGAGGGCGTGCCCGAGCGCACGGTGTTCCACTGCTTCACCGGCGGGCCGGCGGAGGCCCGGGCCTGCCTGGACCGGGGCGGGCACCTGTCCTTCTCCGGCATCGTGACGTTCACGGGGGCCGACGACGTGCGGGCGGCCGCCGCCATCTGCCCCCTCGACCGGGTGCTGGTCGAGACCGACAGCCCCTACCTGGCGCCCGTGCCGCACCGGGGGAGGCCGAACCGGCCGGCGCTGGTGCCGCTCGTCGGCGCGGCGGTCGCCGGGGCGATGGGCGTCGAGGTCGACGTGGTGGCCCGGGCCAGCTGGGAGAACGCCGAGCGGGTCTACCGCCTGGCGGGGTGAGCCCGGCCGGCGCCCCTAGCCTCCCGGTGTGACCCTCAGCCGGCGGCAGGTCCGCGAGCTGCTCGACGAGCTCGGCCTCGCGCCCAGCCGCGCCCTGGGCCAGAACTTCGTCGCCGACCCCAACACCGTGCGGCGCATCGCCCGGCTGGCCGGCGTCGGGCCGGGCGACCGGGTGGTGGAGGTCGGCCCGGGGCTGGGGTCGCTGACGCTCGCGCTCGTCGAGACGGGGGCGGAGGTCACCGCCGTCGAGCTCGACCGCCACCTCCTGCCCGTGCTCCAGCGGGTCGTCGCCCCCCACGGCGTGCGCATCGTCCACGGCGACGCCCTGACGCTCGACTGGGACGAGCTGCTGGGCGACGGGTCCGCCGACCGTCCGTGGACGCTCGTCGCCAACCTGCCCTACAACGTCGCCACGCCGCTCGTGCTCCGGCTGCTCGAGCAGGTGCCGGCCATCACGTCGATGCTGGTGATGGTCCAGCGCGAGGTGGCCGAGCGGCTGGCGGCCGCGCCCGGCGACCCCGCCTACGGCATCCCCTCGGTCAAGGTCGCCTACCGGGCCGACGCCGAGGTCGTCGGGCGGGTGCCGCCCACCGTGTTCGTGCCCCGGCCCCGGGTCGAGTCCGCCCTCGTGCGCCTGCGGCGGCTGCCGGCGCCGCGGGTGGCGACCGACCCCGACCGGCTCTTCCGCCTGGTCGAGGCCGCGTTCGGCCAGCGGCGCAAGATGCTGCGGCGGTCGCTGGCCGGGCTGGTCGACGCCGCGGCCTTCGAGCGGGCCGGCGTGTCGCCGCAGGCCCGGCCCGAGCAGCTCGACCTGGCGGCGTGGGACAGGCTGGCCCGCGCCGTGTGGCAGGGTGGAGGGTCATGAGCAACCCGCAGGGCCCGTACGGTCAGCAGTCGGGCGACCAGGGCCAGCCCGCGCCGCAGTACCCGCAGCAGCCCTACCAGCCCTACCAGCAGCAGCCCTACGCCGGGTACACGGCACCGAGGAAGCCGCTCGACCTGGCCAAGCTGGTGGCCATCGGCGCCTGGGTGGTGCTGGGCCTGTACGCCCTCAAGTTCCTCTACGTGCTGGCGGACGACGACTACGGCGACTTCGCCGACCGCTTCTTCGGCTCGATGCCCGAGCTGGGGACCGGGGTGTTCTTCACCGGCGTGCTGCTGGCCGTCGGCGTGTGGCTGCACCGGAACCAGGAGCCGGGCTGACCGTCGTCACCGCCCCGGCCAAGCTGACGACCTCGCTGCGGGTCACCGGCGTCCGGGCCGACGGCTACCACCTGATCGACGCCGAGATGGTGAGCCTCGACCTGGCCGACGAGCTGGAGTTCCGCGAGGGCGACGGCGTCGAGGTGGTCGAGGGCGACCTCGGCGGTGCCGCCCCGGGCGACGACCTCGTCAGCCGGGCGCTGCGGGCGGTCGGCCGGCGGGCGCACGTGATCCTGCGCAAGCGCATCCCCCCGGGCGGCGGCCTGGGGGGCGGGTCGGCCGACGCCGCCGCCGTTCTGCGGTGGGCCGGCTGCGACGACCTCGAGGTGGCGGTGCGCCTGGGCGCCGACGTGCCGTTCTGCGTGCGGGGCGGGCGGGCCCGGGTGACCGGCATCGGCGAGGTGGTCGAGCCGCTGCCGTTCGAGCCCCGCACCTACACGCTGCTCGTGCCGCCGTTCGGCTGCCCGACGCCGGCGGTGTACGCCAAGTGGGACGAGCTGGGTGGCCCCCGGGGCGAGGGCGGCAACGACCTGGAGCCCGCGGCCCTGGCGGTCGAGCCCCGGCTGGCCGCCTACCGGGACGCCCTCGGCGAGGCGACGGGGCGGACGCCGCGGCTGGCGGGGTCGGGCTCGACCTGGTTCGTCGAGGGCGCGTTCCCCGGCGAGGGGCGCATCGTCACCCGCACCGTCCCCGCCTACGGCTGACCGCAGCCCTGGTCAGCGCGGATTGGCACGATCGCGCCACGCTCGGTGCGTAACATCCGCGCCATGTCGACGCTGCTGCTCGTCCTGGCGGCCACCGTCGCCGTGGCCGCCGCCGCCCGCTCCACCTGGTCGCCCTGCGGCCTGTCGATGCTGTCGACCATCACACCCCTCGGCGAGCAGGCCCGCGGCAACCGCTACGCCACGAGCGTCGCCTGGTTCGTGACCGGTGCCGTGCTCGGCGGGGCCACGCTGGGGCTGCTGGTCGTGCCGCTGGCGGCGGGGGTCGGCGCGCTCGACCTGCCCGCCGAGACCCGGCTGGGCGTCGCCGCGGTCCTGGCCGCCGTCACCCTGGCGTCGGACCTCGCCCTCGGCGGGTTCCGGCTCCCGGCCCACACCCGCCAGGTGAACGAGACCTGGCTCGACCAGTTCCGCAGCTGGGTCTACGCGGGCGGCTTCGGCTGGCAGATCGGCGTCGGGCTCGCCACCTACGTGACCACATCGGCCGTCTACCTGATGATCGCCCTGGCGGCGCTCACCGCCTCGCCGTGGGCGGCGCTCGCGGTGGTGACCGGGTTCGGCCTGGTGCGGGGGCTGGCCATCCTGCTCGGCGTCCGGCTCACGACGCCCGAGCGGATGGTGGCGCTGCACCGGCGGCTCGAGCACGCCCTGCCCGCGGCGCAGCGGGGCATCGTGGCCACGCAGGCCGCGGTGCTGGCCGTGGCCGCGGGCGCGGCCGTCGGCCCGGTGCCGGCGGTGGCGCTGGCGCTCGCCGGTGCCCTGGCGGTGGTGGCCCGCCGGCCCCGCCCGGCCGTCCCGCCGCAGGCGCGCGTCGCGCCCGTCCGCCCCGCCTGACCCGGGCGGCGCGACGCCCGGACCGCCGCCGGACGCACCCCGACGCGCAACGAGCGGCCCGACCAGGGGGCGCTCGACCTGCGGTTCGGGAGATGTCGAGCGCGGCGACTACTTGCCGGCGGCGCGGCGCTGCCAGCGGGTGCGCTTGAGCATCTTCTTGTGCTTCTTCTTGCGCATGCGCTTGCGGCGCTTCTTGATGAGTGAGCCCATGAGGGCCGCCACACTACCGGGCGCCCCGCGCGGCCTCCAAGCTGGGAGGCGGCGACCGGGGGCCGGCGCGCCGGGTACGGTGGGGCGACCGGTCGGGGGTAGTTCAACTGGTAGAACGCCAGCCTTTGGAGCTGGTTGTTGCAGGTTCGAGCCCTGCCCCCCGAGCCAGTCTGGCAGGATCTCCGCCATGAAGTTCCGAGACCTCGGGCGGAGGCCGCTCGTCCCGGCCGGCCAGGAGGCGAGCTGGGCGTGCGACCGGAGTGGGTGATCGTGCTGCGGGGCTACGACCGCAAGCAGGTCGACGAGTACCTGGACGAGCTGGAGTCGGCGACGACCCGGCCGGCGGAGCTGCCGCGGTTCCGCATCGCCTTCCGCGGCTACGAGCGCCGGATGGTGGACGCCTACGTCCGCCAGCTGTTCGACGCCCTGCCGGCGCCGTCGGACTGACCTACGCTGGTCGGGTGCCGAGGGGGGACGGGACACGGGAGACGTCGCGCCGGACGGCCTGGGGGGTCGTGGCGCTGCTGGCCGCCGCGTGGGGGGTGCTCGGCGTCCTCGGGACCCTGTGGGGCGCCGTGGCCGACGGGCGGTGGTGGTCCGTCCCGGTGGCGGTGCCGTGGCTGGTGGCCTGCTACTGGGTCTCGGTCGGGGCGTTGCGCCGAGCGCTCACCGCGTGACCGGCGGTCGCACGATGCAGCGGAACCCGAGGTGGGACGTGGCGGTGTCGACGGGCTGCGGCAGGCGGGCGGCCGGGCGGTAGCGGCGGCAGTAGTTGGGGGCGCACAGGTGCGACCCGCCCTTCATCACCTTGCGGGGCACCCTCGCCGGGTCGCCGGGGTCGACCGACCGGTCGCGCGCGGCGCCGGGGGGATCGGCCGGGGCGCAGCAGGCGTGGGCCTCGCCACCGTGCCGGCCGGCCGCTGACCACCAGTCCGCGGTCCACTCCCACACGTTCCCCGTCATCTCGAACAACCCGTAGCCGTTGGGCGGGAACGACCCGACCGGGGCGGTGCCGCGGTAGCCGTCGAGGCCCAGGTCCCGCACGGGGAACTCGCCCTGCCAGACGTTGGCCATGTGGCGGCCGCCGGGCGTCAGCTCGTCGCCCCAGGCGTACTCGGCCCCCTCCAGGCCGCCGCGGGCGGCCCGCTCCCACTCGGCCTCGCCCGGCAGCTCCTTGCCGGCCCAGGTCGCGTAGGCCAGGGCGTCCTCCCACGCCACGTGGACCACCGGGTGGTCGTCGAGCCCGGCGAGCGAGCTGCCCGGCCCCCGGGGGTGGCGCCACGAGGCGCCGGGCACCAGGGCCCACCACCGGTAGGGGTCGGTGAGCGGCACCCGCCGGGCGGGCGGCGCGAACACCGCCGACGCCGGGACCAGCCGCGCCGGGTCGGCGCCGGGGTGGTCGGCGGGGTCGGGGGCGCGCTCGGCCAGCGTCACGTGGCCCGTCGCCTCGACGAAGCGGCGGAACTCGGTGTTCGTCACCGCGCACCGGTCCATCCAGAAGCCGGCGACCGACACCCGCCGGGCCGGCGCCTCCTCGGGGTCGTGCCGGTCGGACCCCATGAGGAACGACCCGCCGGGCACCCAGGCCATGTCCGGGTCGGGCGGGGGCCCCGGTGCGAGCAGGTCGGAGGCGCGGGCCGGTGCTCGTGGCATGGCCCCATGTGACGGCGTCCGCCGGCGGGTGTCATCACCCGTCGGGGGTGACGCCGCCGTCCGGCGCCCCGGCCGGCCGGTTCATCCCCACCGGACGATGCGGCGCGCCCTCGTCGCCCGTCTCATGGGTGCCGGGCGCGACCGCGACGAAAGGGTCGATCGTGAGCGATCCGGCAACCGAGGCGGCGCCCACCGACGGGGCCGTGGCGAGCGATGGCGGCGGGGGCGCGGACGACCGGACCGGTGGCGGCGTGGGCCGGCACGAGCGCCACGTCGAGGTCCTGGCCACGCTGCTGCTGGCCCTGGCCGCCCTGGCCACGGCCTGGAGCAGCTACCAGGCCTCGCTGTGGGACGGCATCCAGTCCAGCGACTACACCCAGGCGTCCGCGCTCCGCACCCGGGCCGCGCAGCAGCGCACGGAGGCGAACCAGCTGCGGCTGGCCGACTTGGGCGTGTTCGAGAACTACATCGACGCGGCCATCGACGGGGACACCGAGCTGGCCGACTTCTACCGGGCGCGGTTCCGCGACGAGTTCGAGCCGGCGTTCGAGGCGTGGAGCGCCCTGGACCCGCTGACCGACCCGGACGCGCCGGCGACCCCGTTCGCCATGCCCGAGTACCGGCTCGCGGACGACCGCGCCGCCGAGGACCTCGAGGCCCGGGCCGACGCGCGGTTCCGGGCGGGCGAGGACGCGAACGGCCACTCGGACACCTACACGGCGACGACGCTGTTCTTCGCGGCGTCGCTGTTCTTCGCCGCCGTCTCCGAGCGGTTCAGCTACCAGCGCGCCCGGGCGGCGCTGCTCGGCCTCTCCGGGGTCGGCCTCGTCGTGGGGGCGATCCTCGTGGTCACCCAGCCGGTGACGTCGGGGTGACCCCCTACTCCCGCGCCAACATGGCGATCGCTTCCTTCTCCAGGTCGACGAACGGCTCGCCCGACACGTCGACGATCGCCTCCCGGATCGTGCCACCGGTGAAGGCGTACGGCGAGGTGCCCGGGTAGTCGTCGGTGACGGGCTCGGCGGGGTCGCGGCCCACGTTCAGGCCCTCGCCGACCAGCGAGAAGTTGCCCGGCTGGGTCACGATCCGGCCCTCGCCGACCTTCTCGTCGTCGATGTACAGCGACAGGGTGCCCGTGGTCGGCAGGCCGTCGCCCTCCTTCTCGAACACCGCGGCGAGCACGACCTCGCCGGTCGGGACCTCCCGGGACGACTCGACGGTCTGCACCTTGCTGCCGACGAAGTTGTAGACGTACCGGAGCCTGCGGTCCTTCACGTAGAGGGCGTGGCCGCCGAACCGGGCGCCCTGCGAGAACAGCACGCCGGACGCGTCCGGCGACTCGACGTCCACGCCGACCGCGATGCTGTAGCTCCGGTTGCGGATGTCGACCGCGGCCGACTCCGGCACCTCGGCCGCGCCCGGGTGGTAGACGTAGTGGTCCCGGGGCGGCACGACCTGGGGCCGGCTGGGGTCGGCGAGGATCTCCACCGCCGTGCGGTCGACGAGGGGCAGCCCGTTGAACCTGCCCGCCTCGTGGAACCAGAGGTTGACGAGCTCCCGCAGCTTGTCAGGGTGCTCGGCGGCCAGGTCGTGGCACTCGGTGGGGTCGGCCTCGGTGTCGTACAGCTCCCACCGGTCACGGTCGAAGTGGCCCCAACCGGCGAGCGTGGGGTGCACGCTCACCGCCTTCCACCCCCGGTGCCAGATCGCCCGCGACCCGAGCATCGAGAAGAACCCCGTCTCCTTCGGGGTCGGGACGTCGTCGCCCTCGAACGTCGACCGGAAGCTGACGCCCTCCAGCGGGACCTGCGGGAAGCCCTTGACGACCTCGGGCATCTCCACCCCGAGGAGGTCGTACATCGTCGGCACGACGTCGGTGGCGTGGAGGAACTGGTGCCGCAGCTCGCCCCGGGCGTCGATGCCCCGGGGCCAGGAGACCACCATGGCGTCGGCGACGCCGCCCTCGAAGTTGTAGCGCTTCCACATCTTGAACGGCGTGTTGAACGCCCAGGCCCAGCCCACCGGGTAGTGGTTGTAGGTCGCCGGGGAGCCGAGGTCGTCGAGCTGCCGCAGGTTCTCCTCGACCTCGTCGGGGATGCCGTTGAAGAACTTGTTCTCGTTGACCGACCCGTTCGGCCCGCCCTCGCCGCTCGCGCCGTTGTCCGACACCAGCACGACGATCGTGTCCTCGAGCTCGTCCGTCTCCTCCAGGAAGTCGAGCAGGCGGCCGATCTCGTGGTCGGTGTGGGCGAGGAACCCCGCGTAGACCTCGGCCATGCGGGCGAACAGGCGCTTCTCGTCGTCGGACAGCGAGTCCCACGGGCGCACGACGTCGATGGGGTTCCACGGCGTGCCGTCCACGCTGGTCTCGCCGGCGTAGGGGTTCAGCGGCGACAGCTCGGCGTGCTCGGGGAAGATGCCCAGCTGCTTCTGGCGCTCGAAGACGAGCTCGCGGTAGCGCTCGTACCCCATGTCGAACCGCCCCGCGTGGCGCTCGATCCACTCCCGCGGCGCGTGGTGGGGCGCGTGCGTGGCGCCGGGGCAGAAGTACATGAAGAACGGCTTGTCCGGGGCGACGGCCTTGGCGTCCTTGACGAACTCGATCGCCTTGTCGGTGAGGTCGGTCGTGAGGTGGTAGCCGTCCTCGGGCATCGCCGGCTGGTCGACCGGGTGGTTGTCGTGGACCAGGTCCGGATACCACTGGTTGGTCTCGCCCCCGAGGAAGCCGTAGTAGCGCTCGAAGCCCCGGCCGACCGGCCAGTTGCGCTTGGTCGAGGCCATGTTCATCTCGTCGGACGGGCACAGGTGCCACTTGCCGAGCATGTAGGTGTTCCAGCCCCGCTCGCCCAGCACCTCGGCGATCGTGGCGCACTCGAACGGGATGTGGCCGTTCGAGTTGGGGTAGCCGGTCGTGGCCTCCGCGATGCACGCCATGCCGTTGGTCGTGTGGTTGCGACCGGTCAGCAGCGACGAGCGGGTCGGCGAGCACAGCGCCGTCGTGTGCCAGTTGGTGTACGTGAGCCCCGAGGCGGCGAGCCGGTTGACGTTCGGCGTCTCGATGAGCCCGCCCCACGGCTCCATGGCCGAGAACCCGACGTCGTCGAGCACGATGTAGAGCACGTTCGGCGACCCCGGCGGCGCCACCGGCTGCAGGTACGGCGTCCAGTCGGGCACCGAGTCGCGGTCGTCGACCTCGATCCTCCCACGGAACGGCGTGGTCATCGGTCTGCCCCTTCCTGCTGCGGACGCCGGCCTCACCCCGGCCGTGCGGACGTCCCGACCGTCCCGCGCCCGGCGCCCCGGCGCATCACGCCGCGGGGATGAACGAGCGGCGGGAGGGGAGGCGTTTCATCCCGATCGGGGGACGCTCGGCGGCCCCGCCGTCCGTAGCGTCGAGGTGGTCGAGAGCGGAGAACGGATGTCCCCACCTCCCGTTGGCGCGCGCACGGACCACCACACGTCGGCAAGCGACCACTACGACGTCGTGATCATCGGCACCGGCGCGGGCGGCGGCACGTTGGCCCGCCACCTGGCGCCCTCGGGCCGGCGCATCCTGCTGCTCGAGCGGGGGGACCGGCTGCGGCGCGAGCCGGAGAACTGGTCGGCCCAGGACGTGTTCGTCGACGCCCGCTACGTCTCGCCCGACACCTGGTACGACGCCCGGGGCAGGGCGTTCCAGCCGCAGGTCCACTACTTCGTGGGCGGGGCCACGAAGCTCTACGGGGCCGCGCTCTACCGGCTGCGGCGCGAGGACTTCGGCCGGCTCGAGCACCACGACGGCATCTCGCCGGCCTGGCCGATCTCCTACGACGACCTGGAGCCGTACTACACGCAGGCCGAGCAGCTGTACCAGGTGCACGGCGCCCGGGGCGAGGACCCGACCGAGCCCCCGGCGAGCGCCCCCTACCCGTTCCCCGCCCTGGCGCACGAGCCCCGGATCCAGCAGCTGTCCGACGACCTCGCCGCCGCGGGCCACCACCCCTTCCACGCCCCGTGCGGCGTCATGCTCGACGCGGCGGACATGCCGTCCAGCACGTGCGTGCGCTGCCAGTTCTGCGACGGCTTCCCGTGCCCGCTGCACGCCAAGTCGGACGCCGAGGTCCACGGCGTGCGCCCGGCGCTGCTGCAGCCGAACGTCACGCTCCTGACCGACGCGCGAGCCCTGCGCCTGGAGACGGACGCCTCGGGCCGGACGGTCACCGAGGTCGTGGTCGACCACGGCGGTGAGCGGCGGACGTTCACCGCCGACGTGGTCGTCGTCTCCTGCGGGGCGGCGAACTCGGCCAAGCTGCTGCTGGCCTCGGCGAACGACCGGCACCCGAACGGGCTGGCCAACGGCTCCGACCAGGTCGGGCGGAACTTCGTGTTCCACGACAGCCAGGCGGTGCTCGCCCTGTCGCGGGAGCCGAACCCGACCGTGTTCCAGAAGACGCTGGGCCTCAACGACTTCTACCTCGGCGGCCCCGACTTCGACCACCCGATGGGCAACATCC
>PKRH01000111.1 GCA_017577565.1 Thermoanaerobacterales bacterium
GCTACGCGGTCTACGGCGTCGGCGGCACCGCGTACGGCCTCGCCTTCGCCGTCTTCGTCGTGGCGGTCCTCGACGAGCTGAGCCGGCGCCCGGGCGCCGCGGTGCCGGGCGACGGAGCGCCGGGCGAGGAGGCGGCCGGCGCCCCGGGCGACGGCGGGGACGACGACCGGGGGGCGGGCGCTGCCGGCGGTGGGCGACCGGCCGGCGAGCGCGGCGAGCCGGTCACGGCCGCCGGGATCGAGGACGGCGCCGACGCGGTGCCAGGGTTGTCCCGTGCGGACTGACGACGAGGGCACCGAGCCCGACTACCGGTTCACGCTCGCCAACGAGCGCACGTTCCTCGCCTGGATGCGGACCTCGCTGGCGCTCCTGGCCGGCGGCATCGCGCTCGAGGAGGTGGCCGGGGAGTTCTCGACGGCGGCCACCCGCACGGCGCTGGCGGTCACCGCCGTCGCGTTCAGCCTGGTCCTGGCCGTGTCGGCCTTCGTCCGGTGGCGCCAGGTGCAGCGGGCCATGCGCCGCGACGAGCCGCTCCCCCACCCGTGGGCCGTGCCGCTGCTGGCCACCGGCATCGTCGCGGTGGCCGGCGTGGTGGCGCTGGTCCTCGCCTTCTGATGGCCGGCCACGGGGACGCCGGGGCGCGGGCCGCCGAGCCGCCGGTGCCCGAGACCCAGCCCGAGCGCACCGAGCTCGCCTGGATCCGCACGTCGCTGGCCTGCGCCGGCCTGGGGGCCGCCTTCACCCGGTTCGAGGGCGCCGTGGCCCGGCCCTGGGCGATGCTCGCCCTGGCGGTGGGCGTGTCCCTGCCCGGGCTCGTGGCGGCGACCTGGCGCACCTTCGACCTCCGGCGGTCCCCGGTCCCGGCCCCGCCCCGCACGGCCGCGGTCGGCATGCTCGCCGGCTCGGTCGTCCTCGTCGACGCGCTGGTGCTCGCCGGCCTCCTGCTGTGACCGGTGTCGCCGGCCGGCGCCCGCCGTTGGTAGGGTGCCGACCCCTGACCGCCGGTCAAGCGAGGCCGGCCCGCCGCCCGCCGGGCGCCGCCGGGCCCGCCGTCACCGTCGTGGGAGGTTCCGTGGGATGCCGATGAGCTACGCCGAGGCGATCGCCGCCGTCACCGCCCCCGGTCAGCGCTTCGAGACGGGCACCGAGGTGGTGAACGGGGTGCCCATGACGGTGTTCGTCCACGGCCCGCGCACCCTCCGGGACATCTACGAGCACGCCCGCACCCGCGGCGACGCGCCGTTCCTCGTCTACGAGGACGAGACCTGGTCCTTCGCCGAGGTCATGCGCCACGTCGACGCGCTGGCGGCGCTGCTCGTCGACACCTACGGCGTCCGCCGGGGCGACCGGGTGGCCATCGCCATGCGGAACTACCCGGAGTGGATCGTGTCGTTCGCCGCGATCACCTCGGTGGGGGCCATCTCGGTGTCGCTCAACGCCTGGTGGACCGCCGACGAGCTGGCCTGGGCCCTGGACGACTGCGGGGCGACGGTGCTGATCGCCGACGCGGAGCGGGTCGAGCGCACCGCCGAGCACGCCCGGGCCCGGGGCCTGCGGGTGCTGGGCGTCCGGCTCGGCGACGGCGTGGCCGAGCACCCGGGCCTCGACCGCTGGGAGGACGTCCTCCCCCTCGGCGCGCCGATGCCCCAGGTGGAGGTCACCGCCGACGACGACGCCACGATCCTCTACACCTCGGGCACGACCGGCCGCCCGAAGGGCGCGGTGTCCACCCACCGCGCCGTCACCCAGGCCCTGCTCGGCTTCAGCTGCCGGGCGGCGGTCGACCGCCTGCGCCGGGGCGAGGCGGCGCCGTCGGCGCCGCCGGTGTTCATCCTCATCGTCCCGCTGTTCCACGTGACCGGCGCCGTCCCGGTCATGCTCGGCTGCTTCGCCAGCGGGTCGAAGCTCGTGATCATGTACAAGTGGGACCCCGAGCGGGCGCTCGAGCTCATCGAGCGCGAGCGGGTCACCAACTTCGTCGGCGTGCCCACCCAGGCGTGGGACCTGCTGCAGTCGCCCCGCTTCGGCGAGTTCGACACCTCCAGCCTGGTCAGCTTGGGCGGGGGCGGGGCCCCGGCGCCGCCGGAGCTCGTCCGGCGCGTGTCGACCGTGGCCAAGGCCAGCCCGAACATCGGCTACGGCATGACCGAGACCAACGCCTACGGCCCGCAGAACTCCGGCGAGGACTACCTCACCCACCCGACGAGCGCCGGGCGGGCCACCCCGATCCTGCAGGTCGAGGTGCGGGACGAGGAGGGCCGGCCGGTCCCGGTCGGCGAGCGGGGCGAGATCTGGTTCAAGGGCCCCAACCTCATCCGCGGCTACTGGAACCGCCCGGAGGACACGGCCGAGACGATCGTCGACGGCTGGCTGCGCAGCGGCGACATCGGTCGCGTCGACGAGGAGGGCTTCATCTACGTCGAGGACCGGGCCAAGGACATGATCCTCCGGGGCGGCGAGAACGTGTACTGCGCCGAGGTCGAGGCGGCCATCTACGAGCACCCCTCGGTGCACGAGGCGGCGGTCTTCGGCGTCCCCCACGAGCGCCTGGGCGAGGAGGTGGCGGCGGTCGTCGTGCCGGTGGCCGGGGCGACCCTGACGCCGGAGGACCTGCAGGCCCACCTGCGGGACCGCCTGGCGGCCTTCAAGGTGCCGACCCGCATCCTCGTCGACGCCGCGCCGCTCCCCCGCAACCCCGCCGGCAAGGTGCTCAAGCGCGAGCTGCGGACGCGCTTCGAGCCCGCGGCCGACGCCGCCGGCTGACGGCCGCGCCGGTCGCCGGGTCCGCCGCGCCGCGGCTCAGAGCGGCGGCTCGGGCGCCGGGATGCGCGCCAGGGGCGAGTCGACCGTGCCGAAGCGGTCGTGGCCGGCGTTCCAGTCCCGGGCCGCCTGGACGAGCTCGTCCCGGCTGCGGCCGACGAAGTTCCACGCCATGAGGACCGGCTCGGCGAACGGCTGCCCGCCGAGCAGCAGCGCCCGGGCCGGCGCGGCCGCCGCCAGCACCAGCTCGTCGCGACCCGTGCCGAGGTAGGCGAGGGCGCCGGGCTCGACCCGGGCGTCGCCGACGCCGACCGCCCCCTCGAGGACGACCAGGGCGTGCTCGAAGCCGGGGTCGAGCGGGACGGCGACGGCGCCCCGGCGCAGGTCCAGCTCGGCGCCGACGAGCGGGGTGTCGGCCCGGGCCGGCGAGCGGTGGCCCCCGAGCTCGCCGACCAGCACCGTCGCCGTGGCGTCCCCGAGCACGAGGCGGGGCAGCTCGGCGTGGTGCTCGAAGGCGGCCGGCCCCCGCCGGGTCGCGTCGGGCAGCGCGACCCAGAGCTGCACGCCGTGGACGACGCCGTCCCGGGTGATCTGCTCCTCGGCGTGCGCCACGCCGTCCCCGGCGGTCATGAGGTTGAGCTGGCCGGGGCGGATCGGCTGCTCGCTGCCCAGGCTGTCCCGGTGGAGGATCTCGCCCGCCACCAGCCAGGTGACGGTCTGGAGGCCGGTGTGGGGGTGGGGGCCGACCTGCATCGACGCCGGCGGTCCGGCCGGACCGAAGTGGTCGGCGAAGCACCAGGCGCCGACCGTGCGCCGCCCGCGGCGGGGCAGCGCACGCCGCACCCCGACACCGCCGACGGTCGCCTCCCGGCTGACCAGCACCTCGACCTCCGGGGCGTGGGGGACGCCGTGGTCCGGCTCGCCGGGGGCGTCGACGGTGCCGACGGGGCCGCTCACGCCGGTGCCCTCCCCGTGGCGACGATCGGGCGGCGGGCGGTGGGGCGCACGGGACCAGTGTCGCACCTCACACCGTGCCGCGCGCCGGCGGACGCCTCCGGACCTCAGAGGCCGGCCTTGTCGAGCTCCCGCTCGGCCAGCTCGCGGCCGAGGGCGATCATCTCCTCGGCCCGGTGGAACTCCAGGCTGCGGCAGGCGTCGCGGGGCACGGTGATGAGCACGTCCGGCGGGTAGCCGGCCAGCCGGTAGCGGACCAGCACGCTCTGCATGGCGTCGAGCGAGTGGTACATCACCGCCATCTTCCCCATGCCCGAGGGCAGGTCGTCGAAGTCGTCGAGCCCGTCGTCCCGGCGGCGCCGGCCCGCGCCGTTCGCCCCGTTCTCGTGCCCGGCCGCGCGCTCGACCTCCTCGACGGTGTCGGCGTCCGCGTCGTCCTCGACCTCGACCGGTCCCGGCGCGGCGCGCAGGCGGGCGAGCAGCGAGCGCACCGACTCACGGTCGAGCAGCTGGGCGGCGCCCGCCTTGAACCGGTCGGTCCACTCCTCGACCGGGCGGGCCTCGGCCGTCTCGGTGACGGCCGCGCCGCCCTCGAGCCCCCGGGTCTCGCCCCCGAGCGACACCCCCACGGTGACGTCGGCCTGGGCCGAGGCCGTCGGGGCGATGGGGACCGGGTTGGTGATGCCGCCGTCGGCCAGCAGCCGCCCGTTGAGCATCACCGGCGTGATGACGCCCGGGATGGCGATCGAGGCCCGGATGGCGGCGTCGACCGGCCCCCGCTGGAACCACACCTCCTTGCGGGCGTAGAGGTCGGTGGCGACCGCCGTGTAGGGGATCGGCAGGTCCTCGATGCGGACGTCGCCGAGCAGGTCGCGCACCCGGGCCAGGATCTTCTCGGCCCGGATGGCGCCGGGCGCCGACAGCTTGAGGTCGAGCAGGCGGACGACGTCGCGCTGGCGCAGCGTGCGGACCCAGGCGGTGTACTCGTCGAGGGCGCCGGCGGCGTAGAGCCCGCCGACGACCGCGCCCATCGACGAGCCGGCCACGCTGACGATCTCGTGGCCACGCTCCTCGAGCACCTGGATGACGCCGATGTGGGCGTAACCCCGGGCGCCGCCGCTCCCCAGCGCGAGCGCCACACGAGTCGGTCCAGACATCCCGGCCATGCTAGGGAGCCGGGCCGTCGACCCGGCGTGGCCGCCCGTCGCGGTCCGCGGCCCCCGAGGGGCGGGCCGCTCAGCCCGCCGGCCGGGCCAGGGTCTTCAGCTCGAGGTACTCCTCGAGGCCCGCGACGCCCATCTCGCGGCCGATGCCCGACTGCTTGTAGCCGCCGAAGGGCGCGTCGGGCGCGTACCACATCCCGCCGTTGATGCTGACGGTCCCGGTGCGGATGCGGCGGGCCACCGCCGTCGCCCGCTCGACGTCGGCCCCGTAGACGGACCCCGACAGGCCGAAGATCGAGTTGTTGGCGATCTCGACGGCGTGGTCGTCGTCGCGGTACGGGATGGCGACGAGCACCGGCCCGAAGACCTCCTCTTGGGCGATGCGGGCGTCGGGGTCGACGCCGGTGAGGAGGGTGGGCTCGTAGTAGAAGCCCTGCGCCAGGTGGTCGGGCCGCTTGCCGCCGGTGACGACCTCGGCTCCCTCGGCCCGGGCGCCGTCGACGTAGCCCTCCACCCGCCGGCGGTGCTGCTCGGTGATGAGGGGGCCCATGAGCACGCCGGGGTCGCGGGGGTCGCCGTAGGGGACGCCGGCCAGGGTGCCGGCCACCTTGGCCACGACGTCGTCGAACATCCGCTCCGGCACCAGCAGCCGGGTGGTGATCGCGCAGCCCTGCCCGGCGTGGGAGCAGACGGTGAACCCGGCCATCATCGCCGCCAGGTCGACGTCGGCGTCGTCGAGCACGACGAAGGCCGACTTGCCGCCGAGCTCGAGGAAGACCTTCTTCACGGTGGCGCTGGCGTCGGCCATGATCCGCCGCCCGACCGCGGTCGAGCCGGTGAAGCTGACCATGTCGACCCGGGGGTCGGTGACCAGCGCCTCGCCGACGGCCTGCGACGACGAGGTGAGCACGTTGACGACGCCCGGCGGGATGTCGGTGTGCTCGGCGACCAGCCGCCCCAGCGCGGCGACGGTCCACGGCGTCTGCGGCGGTGCCTTGACGACGACCGTGCAGCCGGCGGCGAGGGCGGGCACCAGCTTGGCCAGGGTGATCTGGACCGGGAAGTTGTAGGGGACGATGGCGGCGACGACGCCGGCGGGCTCCTTCTCGACCCACCGGTGGTGGGCCTCGCCGCGGAACTCGGTGACGCCCAGGTCCTCGGTGAACTCGTACTTGTCGAGCAGCTCGACGTGCCAGTCGACCATCTCGGTCGGCGCGTCGAGCCCCGCGTGGTGGGTGAGCATGACCGGCAGGCCGGTGTCGGCGACGACGAGCTGCCGGAGCTCGTCGGCCCGGTCGAGCAGGGCCTGGTGCAGCTGGCGCAGGCACCGGGCGCGGAAGGCCACGTCGGTGGCCCAGTCGGTGGTGTCGAAGGCCCGCCGGGCGGCGGCGACGGCCCGGTCGGCGTCGGCGACGGTGGCGTCCGCCGCCCGGCCGAGCTCCTCGCCGGTGGAGGGGTCGATCGTCGGGTACGTGCGACCGTCCTCGGCCGCGGTGAGCCGCCCGTCGACGAGCAGCCGCTCCTCGTGCCACAGATCCATCGCGGACCCCCTCGCCTCGCAGGTCGTTCCCCCGTGACGCCCGCTTCCCACAGCGGTGCCACGACCGTACCTCGGCGGTGCGCGCTGCTCGGACGGCGCCGGTGGCCGGGGCCGGGGGTGGGCGGCCGCCGGTGCCCGCTCACCCCCGCAGCGGGGCGATGACCTCCGTCGCGTAGTGCTCGAGCGCCTCCAGCGCGGCGTCGAGGCCCTGCCCGGGGACCGTCGTCGCCGTCCAGGTGACGCCCAGCTCGGCCAGCCGGCCGAGGGTGTCGAGGTGCCGCGCCGGCTCGAAGCCCGACGTGCCGGGCGGCGGGCAGCCCAGCGCCTCGACGGCGACGTCGACGGCGGCGCGGTCGCGCCCGGCCTCGTCGACGCACCGCCACAGGTGGTCGAGCAGCGGCACGAGGTCGTCGACGGTCTCCAGGGGGCGGGTCCGGGTCGTGCGGGCGAGCGCCGCCGGGGCGGCGAAGGGGATCCAGCCGTCGGCGGCGGCCGCCACCCGCCGGCGCGCGCGGGCGCTGTTGCCGCCGACCCAGATCGGCACGTGCGCCGGCTTCGGGTTCACCGTCTGGCCGGTGGCGGTGAAGTGGCGGCCCTCGTAGACCAGCTCGTCGGTCGTCCAGGCGGCCCGGATCACCTCCAGCGCCTCGTCGAACAGCTCGTTGCGCTCGTCGAAGTCGACGCCCAGCGCCCGGTACTCGCCCCGCTGGTAGCCGGTGCCGACGGCGAGGGTGAACCGCCCCTCGGAGACGAGGTCGAGCGTCGCCGCCGCCTTCGCCACCAGGAAGGGGTTGCGGTACGGGAGCACGAGGATGTGGGGCAGGAGGCGCAGCCGCTCGGTGACCGCGGCGACGACGCCGAGGGCCACGAACGGGTCGAGGGCGTCGTGGCCGCCGTGGGTCAGCCAGCGGTGGGACGGCGCCGGGTGGTCGGTGAAGCCGACCGCGTCGAAGCCCAGCTCCTCGGCCCGCCGGGCGAAGCGGACGATGGCCTCCCGGGACAGCAGCTCGGGGCTGGCCGGGTGGGCGGTGAGCGGGTATGTGACGAGGTGGCGCACGCCGCTCACCGCCCCCGCGCGGGCACCTCGCCGGTCGGCACGAGAACCATGCGGCACCTCCCCCGTCGGCGTCTCCAGCGCGGGGGACGCTAACCGTCGCCGCCCGCCCGCCTCCACCGCGCGGCGCGGGCCGGCGGGAGCGGGCACGATGGGGTGACCCGGCCCGGAGGGACGAGCGACCGATGACCGAGAGCCACGACCCGTTCGACGAGAAGGCGGCGACCTGGGACGACGACCCTGCGAAGGTCGAGCGGGCCCGGGTGGTGGCCGACGCCCTCCGCGACGCCGTGCCGCTCGGCCCGACGACCCGGCTGCTGGAGTACGGCGCCGGCACCGGGCTCGTCACCCAGGCGCTGCGCGACGCCGTCGGGCCGGTCACCCTGGCCGACACGTCGGCGGGCATGCGGGCGGTCATGCAGCGCAAGGTCGAGACGGGGGCGCTGGCCGGCGCCCGCATCTGGGACCTCGACCTCGGCACCGACCCGGTGCCCGACGAGCGCTTCGACCTCGTCGTCACCGTGATGGTGCTGCACCACGTCCCCCGGCTCGAGCCGGTGCTCGCCGCCTTCGCCGAGCTCCTCGACGACGGCGGGCACCTGTGCGTCGTCGACCTCGACGCCGAGGACGGCACGTTCCACGACGAGGGGATGGACGTCCACCACGGCTTCGACCGCGACGAGCTGGCCGGGCAGCTGGCCGACGCCGGCTTCGTCGACGTCACCTTCCGTGACTGCCACGAGGTCGAGCGCGACGGCGTGACCTACCCGCTCTTCCTGGCGGTCGCGGTCCGGCCTCCCCGGTCCGGCGGAGGTTGACGGCCCGGGACGGCCGCCGGCTCAGCCCTCCGGGCTCTCGGCGGTGTCCGCCGTCTCGGCGGTCTCCCGGGCTCCGGCGCGCTCGGCGGCGACGGCCCGGTGGACCTCGTCCATGTCCAGGGCGCGGACCTGCCGGATGAGCTCGTCCAGTGCGGCCGGCGGCAGCGCCCCCGCCTGCGCGTAGACCAGCACGCCCTCCCGGAAGGCCATGAGCGTCGGGATCGACTGGATCCCGGCCAGCGCGGCGAGCCGCGGCTCGGCCTCGGTGTCGACCTTGGCGAACACGATGTCGTCGTGGCGGCGGGCGGCGTCCTCGAAGACGGGCGCGAACGTCCGGCAGGGACCGCACCACGCGGCCCACCAGTCGACCAGCACGATGTCGTTGCCGGTGACGGTCTCCTCGAAGGTCGCCTCGGTCAGGGCGGTGGTGGCCATGTCGCTCCTCGGGGGTCGTCCAGGGGGCCTCGCAGGGGTGCAACACCGATACCCCGGCGGGTGTTCCGGCGCCCCCACCGCGCTGCCACCTGGACGACGCCCGGGACGCTCACCCTGTCGGGTACTCGTCCCGACGGCGGAACCACATGCCCTCGCCGTCGTTGCGGCCCGCCGGTGCCCGGTCGAGCCACTGGTACATCCCCCACAGCACGTCCAACCCGCGGGCGTACGCCGAATAGGTGTGGAACACCTGGTCGCCCCGGCGGGCGAACGCGCTCATGCCCGGCGACTCCGCGTCGTCGACGTAGGCGTCGGACGTCGGGTCGAGGCCCTCGGCCACCTCGGCGGGCACCGCCAGCGGGCGGTAGTTGTAGCTGGCGGCGCCGGTGGCCAGGTCGCGCTCCCGGAACGAGACGCCGAAGTCGGCGTTGAAGTCCGACCCCGCCGACGACACCCAGGGGAACGACCAGCCCATGCGGCGCTTGTAGGCCAGGAGCTTCTCGAGCGGCGCCCGGGACACGACGGTGAAGGCGACGTCGTGGTGCTCGAGGTGGAGCCACAGGCCGTCGAAGCCGTCGGCCGACGACGAGCAGCTCGCGCAGCCCTCCGACCAGCTCGGCGGGAACATGAAGTGGTAGACGAGCAGCTGCGAGCGGCCCCGGAACAGGTCGGCGAGCGACGCCCGGCCGTCCTCGGTGGCGAAGACGTAGTCCTTCTCGACGGGGACCCAGGGCAGCGCCTGCCGCCGTCGGGCGAGCTCGTCGGCGCGCCGGGTGTGCTCCTTCTCGGCCTCCAGCAGCTCGAGGCGGGCGGCGAGCCACTCCTCGCGGCTCGCGACGGGATGCGGTGATGTCGTGGTCACGCCCTGTTCGACCGCCCGGGGATGCCGAGCTCATCGGTCCCCCGTGGGCCCACCCCGTCGCACCCGCGGCCACCGCGCGGGGCCCGGCACTTCCCGTGGGCGCTCGTTCGCGGGATGATGCGGGGAGGAGGTGGGACCCATGCCGTCCCCCAGACGCCCACTCGCCGGCCTGGCGCTCCTCGCGGCGACCTTCATGGTCGCGGCCCCCGCCGCCGGCGCCCAGCCCGACGACGACGGCGACGGTCCCGACCGCATCGTCGTCATCACGGGGCGGGCCGACGTCCGCCCGACCGACGAGGTCGACGTCGTCGTCATCATCGACGGGCCCGTCCTCGTCGAGGGCACCGTCGAGGGCCCGGTCGTCGCCGTCAACGGTGACGTCCAGGTGCGGGGGGTCGTCGAGGAGGACGTCGTGGTCGTCGACGGGCGGGTGACGATCGCGTCCGGCGGCGTGGTCGAGGGCGACGTCGTCGCCCGCCACCGTCCCACCATCGAGAGCGGCGGCCGGCTCGAGGGCGACTACGAGCGCTGGGACCCCGACGCCTGGCGCAGCGCGGCCTCGATCGTCGGCTGGCTCGCGATCTGGCTGGCGTTCACGATCTCGACCCTGGTTCTCGGCGTCGTCCTCGGCCTGCTCGCCCCGCGGGCCGCCCGGGCGGTCGACGAGGCCTTCTCCCGGTCGGCCGGGTGGGTCGTGCTGTGGGGCGTCGTCGTGCTCATCGGGCTGCCGATCGCGGCCGTCATCGCCATGGTCACCCTGGTGGGGCTGCCGCTCGGCCTCGGGATCCTGCTCGCGCTCGGGCTCATCTACGGCGTGGGCTACGTGGCCGGCGCCTGGGTGCTCGGCCGCCGGATCCTCCGGACCTCGGCGCCGGTGCTCGCGTTCCTCGTCGGCTGGGGCATCCTCCGGCTGATCGCCCTCGTGCCCATCCTCGGCGGGCTGGTCTCGCTGGCCGCCACCGTCGTCGGGCTGGGCGCGATCGTCGTCGCCCTGTTCACGGCTCGCCGGGGTCGGGCGGCCGAGCCGGCGCCCGCCGACGTCGCCCCACCCGCCGGCCCGCCTCCGGGCCCGCCGCCCGCGCCCCCGCCGGCACCGACGCCGACCGGCAGCTGAGGCGGCGCCACGCGGGTGCCGCGCGCCCCGTCACAGCACCCGACGTGCGATGCCCGAGCAGCCTGACCAGCTCGTCGCCGCCGAGGGGTTGCGTACCGGCTGGGGCCATGTCGCCCTCCTCCGCCCTCGGCCGGACCGTGCGCCCGGGGGCTCCTGCGACCAGACCGCTCGGCGCGCCGGCCCGCCGCCACCAGGGATGCTCGGGACAGGTCGTCTCGTCGACCGGACAACGAGAAACCCCTGGCCGATCGGCCAGGGGTCCTGTGGAGCGGACGACGGGACTCGAACCCGCGACCCTCACCTTGGCAAGGTGATGCTCTACCAACTGAGCCACGTCCGCGTGGGCCATTCACCATAGCAAGGTCGGCGGGGGTGCCGACCAACCCGCAGGTCAGGACGGCATGCCGGGCGGCGGGGGCGCGGGCGGCGCCGGCGGGGCGCCCTCCACCTGGCCCTGCGCCCAACGGATCCGCTGGGCGAGCTCCATGGCGAGGGCCCGGTCGCCGATGCGCTCGACGACCTCGTGCCGGTCGCCCGAGATGAACGTCAGCACCGCCGACCGCTCGTCCTGCCAGCCCTGGACCACGAGGCTGCCGTCGACCGGCAGCTCGACGATGTCCGGCTTCCACTGCCGGTCGTTCACGATGACGACCCGCCCCTCGACGAGCGCGGCGACCGCCTGCTCGCCACGGAACCGACCCTGCACCGCGACCGCCACGACGTCGCCGTCGCGCAGCGTCGCGGCCAGGACGGCCAGCGCCACCTTGCCGGCCCGGCGGGCCCCGCCGCCGAGGCGGCTGACCGCCAGGCCGAGCCCGTGGGGGTCGACGACCACCGGCCCCCCCGGGCCGCCGTACGGCTGCCCGTAGCCGGGCGCGGGCGGCGGTCCGTAGCCGGGCGGCACCGGCCCGGGGTGGGGGGCCATCGGGGGTGCCGCGGGCGGGTGGTGACC
>PKRH01000112.1 GCA_017577565.1 Thermoanaerobacterales bacterium
GCCCGATCTCCTCGACGCGCAGGTCGACACCCACGACTGGCCCGTGCGCCTCGACCTGCGCGTCGAGGAGATCGGGCTGGCCGACGCCGAGCGCATCGCCGAGGACCCCTCGGCCCTCGACCGGCTGGGCGACGACGCCCCCGACGACGTGCGGGCCGCGCTCACCGGGCTCGTCGTGCGCTGCGTCCTGCTGGCGCTCGCCGGCGGCGTCGTCGGCGGGCTGGCCGCCCGCACCGACTGGCGGTCGGCGGCCGGCGGGGTGGGCGTCGCCCTCCTGCTCGTCGTCGCCGTGGGCGGCGGGACGGTGGCGACCTTCGACGCCGGCGCCGTGGCCGAGCCCCGCTACACCGGCCTGCTCACCCGGGCCCCCCAGGCGGTGGGCGACATCGAGGCCGTGCTGGACCGCTTCGGCGAGTACCGCGAGCAGCTCAGCGACCTGGTCGACAACATGGCCGCCCTCTACCTGGCCGGCGCCGAGCTGCCGACCTTCGAGCCCGGCGGCGACGACCTCGTGCGGGTGCTGCACGTCAGCGACATCCACCTCAACCCCCAGGCGTTCGACATGATCGAGCGCCTCGTCGACCAGTTCGGCATCGAGGTCGTGGCCGACACCGGCGACCTCACCGACTGGGGGACGACGCCCGAGACCCGGCTCGTCTCCCGGGTCGGCGACCTCGACGTCCCCTACGTCTACGTGCGCGGCAACCACGACTCCCGGCGCATCCAGGAGGCGGTGGCCGAGCAGCCCAACGCCGTCGTGCTCGACGGCGACGCGGCTGAGGTCGCGGGCCTGCGGTTCTGGGGGATCGGCGACCCCCGCTACACGCCCGACAAGTCGCAGCCGGTCGAGGGCACCGAGGCCGAGCGGGCCGAGGCCTTCGCCCCCGTGGTGGCCGAGCGCCTGGCCGAGGACCGGCCGCCGCCGGTCGACGTCGTCATGGTCCACGACCAGCGCATGGCGGCCGACCTGGGCGGCGAGGTGCCCCTCGTCCTGGCGGGCCACACCCACGAGCCGGACGTGGGCGTGATCGAGCCCCCCGACGAGGACGAGGACGAGCCCGAGGACGGCTCCGAGGAGGGCACGACGGCGGCGGACGAGCCCGGCGGGGAGGGCGAGGAGCGCACGCTGCTGCTGGTCGAGGGGTCGACCGGCGGCGCCGGCCTGCGCGGCCTCCAGGGCGAGGAGCCGGAGCCGCTCACCGCGACCGTCCTCTACTTCGACCGCGAGGAGGGGCGGCTGGTCGCCTACGACCGCATCACCGTGGCGTGGCTGGAGGACGCCGGGGCCACGATCGAGCGCCACATCGTCGACGAGGACGACCCGGGCGGCCCGGGCGACGAGCCCGGCGGCGACGAGGCCGCGCCGGCGGTCACGTGGCGTGGCGGTGGCGGGCGCGGCGCACGGCGCCGCTGATCTCCTGGACGGCGAGCACGACGAAGAACTCGGCCACCGCCAGGCCGGCGACGGTCGCACCCCCGGCGGTGTCGTGGTGGAAGCTGACGGCCAGGCCGACGACGACGGCCAGCGCCGACAGCGCGACCGCCGTCACCATCATGAGCGGCACCCGGCGCACGAGCAGGCTGGCGGTGGCGGGCGGGCCGATGAGCAGGCCGAAGACGAGCAGGGTGCCGATGGCCCGGAACGAGGCGACGATGGCCACGGCGAGCAGCACCATGAGCGCCACGTGGGCCAGCCCCGGCCGCAGGCCGAGCGTCGCCGCCTTGTCGCGGTTGAAGGTCAGGGCGAGGAACGGCCGGTGGAGCACGACCGAGGTGGCCACGACGACCGCGGTGGCCACGGCCTGGCCCCGCAGGTCGGCGGGCGTGACGCCGAGCACGTCGCCGAACAGCACGGCGGTCAGCTCGGTGCTGAAGCTCTCGGCCCGGGAGATGATCACCACGCCGAGCGCCAGCATGCCGACGAACAGCAGGCCGATGCCGGTGTCCTCCCGCACCCGGGTGCGCCGGCCGACGACGGTGACCGCCGCGCTCATGACCAGGGCGGCGGCGAACGCGCCGGCGACGGGGCTGAAGCCCCACAGCACGGCCAGGGCGAGGCCGGGGACGACGCCGTGGGCCAGCGCGTCGCCGAGGAAGGTCAGTCCCCGGAGCACGACCCAGGTGCCGACGACGGCCGTCGCCGTCCCCGCCAGCAGCCCGGCCGCCAGCGCCCGCCGCATGAGCTCGGGCTCGTAGGCCTGCGCGAACCAGTCGATCATCGGCCGTCGGCCTCCGGGGCGAGGGCGTCCGCGAGCCGGGACGCGTTGGTGCGCATCATGTCGAGGTAGGTGGCGGCGCCGGAGCCGGGCTCGCCCAGGGTCTCGCCGTAGAGCTCGACGACCTCGACGTCGCCGATCTCCTCGGCCAGCGTGCGGGCGAGGCGGTCGTCGCGGCCGGCCTCGACGAAGATCGCGGGCACGTCGTGCTCGGCGACGGCCCGGGCCAGCTCGTCGAGGTGGCGGGCGCTGGGCGCGGCCTCGGTGGTGGGGGAGGGGACGACGGCGCCGACGATCCGGAAGCCCCAGCGGTCGGCCAGGTAGCCGAACACGTGGTGGTCGGTGACCAGCACCCGCCGGTCGGCGGGGATGCGGGCGATCTCGGCGCCCATGGCCCGGTCGACCCGGCGCAGCTCCTCGACGTAGGCGGCGGCCCGGGCGGCGAGCGCGCCCCGGTCGATCCCCGGCACCTCGTCGGCGACGGCGCCGGCCAGGGCTTCGACGACCTCGACCATCCGGAGGGCGTCGGTGGTGACGTGGGGGTCGACGTCGTGGTCGTGGCCGTCGTCGAGCGCGTGCCCGTCGTCGCCCTCGTGGGCGCCGGCGGGGAGCGGGTCGACGTGGTCGACGGCCTCGAAGACCGGCACGCCCGCGTCGTGGGCGGCCTCGACGGCGTCGGCGAGGCCGGCCTCGAGCCCGCCCCCGGCGGTGACGACGAGGTCGGCCTCGGTGAGGGCGACGGCCTGGCGGGCCGAGGGCTGGAACGCGTGGGGGTCGGCGCCGGGCGGCATGAGCACCTCGACGGTGGCCAGGTCGCCGACCACCTCGGCGACGACGTCGCCGAGCACGGGCGTCGTCACCACGATGTCGGCCCCGCCGCCCGCCGCCCCGCGGGTGCCGCCGCACGCGGCGGCGAGGGCCGCCAGCCCGGCGAGGGCGGCGGCCGCCAGGGCCGTCGGGGTCGGGTGTCGTGGCACGGGGGAGCTCGTCGCCTCGGTGGGAGCAGGGACCGCTCTTGAACGGGCCGGGACGATAAGCGAGACTCGTTCTCACTTCAACCCCGTCGCCGGAGCCCCATGCCCCACGCCGTCGCCGCCACCGACCTGCTGCTCGCCTACGGCACCCGCCTCGCGCTGACGGGCGCCACCTTCGAGATCCCGACCGGGGTGGTGGTCGCGCTCATCGGGCCCAACGGCTCGGGCAAGTCGTCGCTGCTGCGCGCCGTCGCCGGCCTGCTCGAGCCCCGGTCCGGCGTCCTCGACGTGCCGGCCCGCCGGTCCCGGGGCGCGGTGGCGATCGTGCTGCAGACGACCGAGGTCGACCGGTCGCTGCCCATCACCGTGCGGGAGACGGTGACCATGGCCCGCTACGCGGTGCGGGGGCCGTTCGGCCGCCTGCGGGCCGACGACCGGGCCGCGGTGCAGGAGGCGCTCGAGGCGCTCGAGGTCGCCGACCTCGCCGGCCGCCAGCTCCACGAGCTGTCCGGCGGGCAGCGCCAGCGGGTGCTGGTCGCCCAGGGCCTGGCCCAGCAGAGCGACCTGCTGCTGCTGGACGAGCCGGTCACCGGGCTCGACGTCGTGTCCCGCGAGCTCATCCTCGGGGTCATCGAGCGGGAGCGGGCGGCGGGCCGCACGGTGCTGGTCACGACCCACGACCTCGACGACGCCCGGCGCGCCGACCTCGTCATGCTGCTGGCCAACCGGGTCGTGGCCTTCGGGCCGCCGGAGGAGGTGCTCACCGACGAGCCGCTGCGCGCGGCCTACGGCGGGCGGGTGCTGCGGGTGCCCGAGGGCGTCATCGTCATGGACGACCCCCACCACGCCCACCACCACGGGCCGTCGGTGCCCGCCGAGGGGCCCCGCCGCGGCGCCTGACGGCCTCGTTCTCGGTGGTTCCCGCTCTCGCTAGGGTGGCGCCGTGCCGACCCCGCCGACCGATCTCCACGAGCTCGTGGCGGTGCGGCTGCGCGCCCACGGCCAGCGCTACACGCGCAGCCGGCGGGCCATCGTCGAGGTCCTGGCCCGGGCGGGCGCCCCGCTGTCGATCCCCCAGGTGCTCGAGCGGGACCGGACGCTGGCCCAGTCGTCCACCTACCGCAACCTCACCGAGCTCGAGGAGGCCGGGGTCGTGCACCGGGTCCTCGGCACCGACGAGTTCTCCCGCTACGAGCTGGCCGAGGACCTGGCCGGGCACCACCACCACCTCATCTGCTCGCACTGCGGCGACGTGCGGGACTTCACCGTGTCGCCCGCGCTCGAGGCCGAGCTCCAGCGGGCGCTCGACCGCATCGCCGGTGCCCACGGCTTCGCCGTCGACCACCACCGCCTCGACCTGATAGGCACCTGCGACGACTGCGTCTGAGGGGACGCCCGCGCCGGAGGAGGGGTGATGCTGCGGCAGATCGGCGACGTGCGGATCAACGTGCTCGACGAGGGGAGCGGCCCGGCGGTGCTGTTCCTGCACGGGCTCGGCGGGTGCTGGCGCGACTGGGAGCCCCAGCTCGACATGCTCGGCGACCGCTACCGGTGCATCGTCGTCGAGCACCGGGGCCACGGGCGCTCGCAGCGGGTGCCGGGCCCCTACAGCACCCGGCTGTTCGCGGAGGACGCGCTCGCCGTCTGCCGCCACCTCGGCGTCGACCACGCCTACGTCGTCGGGCTGTCGATGGGCGGGATGGTGGCCCAGGAGCTGGCGCTGGCCGCGCCCGACTTCGTCGACGCGCTGGTCCTGTGCGACACGTCGACCCACATGGGCCGCCGGGCCCGGGAGGCGCTGCTGGCCGCCGCCGAGCTCGTCCGGGCCCAGGGGTTCGAGGCGCTCGCCGGCCTGCTCGGCGACGAGGACCGGGGCTGGGCGAGGCGCACCCTCGCCGAGCGCCCGGAGGTCGCCCGCAACAACCGGCGGGAGTCCTCCTCCAACGACCCCGACTGCTGGGCCTGGGCCGTCGGCGCCCTCGTCGAGCACGACACCCGGGGGAAGCTCGCCGACCTCGGGATCCCCGCCCTCGTCGTCTGGGGCGCCGAGGACGGCAGCGTCCCCGTCGACCTCGCCCGGCCCCTCGCCGAGGAGCTGGGCGGGGCGCCGGTCGTCGTGCTGGAGGACGCCGGGCACGTCTGCAACCTCGAGCAGCCCGAGGCGTTCAACCGCACGATCACCGAGTTCTTCGCCCAGCACCCGCCGCGGGGCTGACGACCCGGTCTTCTGGGTCCGCGCCCGGGGCCTCTAACCTCGGGGACCCGGCGGGCGGCACGGCCCCCGCCCCCACCCGACCCTGCCCGAGCGAGCGGAGAACCTGCGTGACCAGCGACGACATCGAGGTCTGGCCCGGTCGCCCGTACCCGCTCGGGGCGACCTACGACGGGGCCGGCACCAACTTCTCCCTGTTCTCCGAGGTCGCCGAGGCCGTCGAGCTGTGCCTGTTCGACGACGAGGGCAACGAGACGCGCATCCCCCTCACCGAGGTCGACGGCTTCTGCTGGCACGCCTACCTGCCCCGGGTGGGCATCGGCCAGCGCTACGGCTTCCGGGTCCACGGTCCCTGGGACCCGGCCAACGGGCACCGCTGCAACCCCAACAAGCTGCTGCTCGACCCCTACGCCAAGGCCGTCGACGGCGGGGTGGACTGGCACCCGGCCTGCTTCCCCTACGACTTCGGCGACCCCGACCGCCGCAACGACGAGGACAGCGCCCCCCACGTGCCCAAGTGCGTGGTCGTCAACCCCTACTTCGACTGGGGCGGCGACCGCTCGCCCGACGTGCCCCTCCACGAGACGGTCATCTACGAGATGCACGTCAAGGGGTTCACCGCCACCCACCCGGGCATCCCGGAGGCGCTGCGGGGCACCTACGCCGGCCTGGCCCACCCCGTCGCCATCGAGTACCTCACCTCGCTCGGCGTCACCGCCGTCGAGCTCCAGCCGGTGCACCAGTTCGTGCACGACTACGCGCTGGTCCAGCGGGGCCTGCGGAACTACTGGGGCTACAACTCGATCGGCTTCTTCGCCCCCCACGACGAGTACTCGTCCTCGGGGTCCGGCGGCTCGCAGGTGCAGGAGTTCAAGGCCATGGTCAAGGCCCTGCACGAAGCGGGCATCGAGGTGATCCTCGACGTCGTCTACAACCACACGGCCGAGGGCAACCACCTGGGGCCGATGCTCTCCTTCAAGGGCATCGACAACGCCGCCTACTACCGGCTCGTGCCCGACGACCGGGCCCACTACTACGACACGACGGGCACCGGCAACAGCCTCAACATGGCCCACCCGCACACGCTGCAGCTGATCATGGACAGCCTGCGGTACTGGGTCACCGAGATGCACGTGGACGGCTTCCGCTTCGACCTCGCCGCCACGCTCGCCCGCCAGTTCCACGACGTCGACCGCCTGTCGTCGTTCTTCGACATCGTCCAGCAGGACCCGGTCATCAGCCAGGTCAAGCTCATCGCCGAGCCCTGGGACCTGGGGGAGGGCGGCTACCAGGTCGGCAACTTCCCGCCGCTGTGGTCGGAGTGGAACGGCAAGTACCGCGACACCGTGCGCGACGTGTGGCGGGGCGAGCCGGCCGTCGTCGGCGAGCTCGCCTACCGGCTGACCGGCAGCTCCGACCTCTACCAGGGCAACTCCCGCCTCCCCGTCGCCAGCGTCAACTTCGTCACCGCCCACGACGGGTTCACCCTCGCCGACCTCGTCTCCTACAACGAGAAGCACAACGAGGCCAACGGCGAGGACAACCGCGACGGCGAGAGCCACAACCGGTCGTGGAACTGCGGCGTCGAGGGCCCGACCGACGACCCGGCGGTCCTGGCGCTCCGGGCCCGCCAGCAGCGCAACCTCCTGGCCACGCTGTTCCTGTCCCAGGGCGTGCCCATGCTGCTCTACGGCGACGAGGTCGGCCGCACGCAGCACGGCAACAACAACGCCTACTGCCAGGACAACGAGGTCTCCTGGTTCGACTGGCAGAACGTCGACGAGGGCCTGCTCGCCTTCACCAAGGCGCTCATCGCGCTGCGCCGCGAGCACCCGGTGTTCCGGCGCCGGCGCTGGTTCCAGGGGCGGCCGCTGCGGGGGACGGCCGACATCGAGTGGCTGAAGCCCGACGGCACCGAGATGACCGAGGACGACTGGGTCCAGCACCGCGAGACCTGCGTCGGCGTCTTCCTCAACGGGCAGGCGATCATGGCGCCCGGGCCCCGGGGCGAGCGGATCGAGGACGACTCGTTCCTCCTCCTCATCAACGCCTCGCCCGAGGCCCGGAAGTGGACCGTCAGCGGGTCGTGGGGCGAGCGCTGGTCGGTCGTCATCGACACCGCCGCCGAGCCGGCCATCGTCACCGACGGGACGGGCGAGGTCGTCGCCGGCCAGATCCTCGTCCACGAGCGCTCGCTCGTGCTGCTGCGCCGGATCGACGACTGAGCGTCAGCCGAGGCCGAGCACCTCGGCGAAGGCCCGCTCCTCCCGCCGGCGGGCGGCGGCGACCGCGTCGGCCCGGGCGGCCAGCATCGTCGACTTGATGGCCCGCAGGGCGGGGAGCGGCGCGGCGGCGACGCGCTCGGCCAGCGCCAGCGCCTCGGCCACCAGCTCCCCGTCGGGCACGACCCGGCGGGCGACGCCGCAGGCGACCGCCTCCTCGGCCGACAGCCACGGGCTGGTGAACAGCACCTCGGCCGCCCGCTGCCACCCCATGGTGGCGGGGAACAGGTAGCTGCTCGCCGCCTCCGGCGGCACGCCCATCTCGGCGAACGGCGTGCGGAACCGCGCGCTCTCGGCCGCCAGCACCAGGTCGCAGTGGGGGAGCATCGTGAAGCCGATGCCGACCGCGGGCCCGTTGACGGCCGCCACCAGCGGCTTGTCGAAGGCCTGCAGCGCCTCCAGCAGGACCGGGAACCCGGACTCGATCGGCTCCCCGGCGGCGATGCGGGCCATCTCGTCGAGGTCCTGGCCGGCGGAGAAGGCCGGGCCCGCGCCGGTGAGGACGGCGACCTTCACGGCGTCGTCGGCCCGGGCCTCGTCGAGCGCGGCGGCGGTCGCCCGGTAGAGGGCGGAGTCGAAGGCGTTGCGGGCCGCGGGCCGGTGCAGCGTGAGCAAGCGGACGCCGGGGCGGGGGTCGTCGGTCAGGACCAGTTCGTCTGACATGCCGTCAGGTTCGCACCCGGCGGCGCCGGGTCGTGAACCGGGGCGGCGCCCCGTTAGCGTTCCGTCCATGCTGGAGGGCGAGGAGATGCACGAGTTCGACCGCGCGACCGCCGTCCGTCGCCGCCACGTGGACGACGACGGCCGGGCGGTCCACGAGGTCGACGTCGACGGGGGTTGGGCGATCGGCGACAAGCCCAACGGCGGCTACCTCCTCGCCACCGCGGCCCGGGCCGCCGCCGACGCCGCGGCCGCGGTCGAGGGCCCCGAGCACCCGCACGCCGTCGCGGCCACCGCCGCCTACCTCGCGCCGCCGGCCGCCGGCCCGGCCGAGGTCCACAGCGAGGTGCTCCGCCGGGGGCGGGGGACCAGCCAGGTGCGGGCCCGCCTGGTGCAGGACGGCGCGGTCCGGGTCGACGCGACCTTCACGCTCGGCCGGCTGCGCCCCGACGCCACCCCCTGGTGGGGCGGCGCGCCGGCGCCCGAGGTCCCGGACCTGCCCCGCGAGCGCCGCACCCCGAGCGACGGGCCCGGCGGCGTCCACCTGCCGATCATGGAGCGGGTCGACATCCGGCTCGACCCGGCGACGGCCGGCTTCACCGTCGGGCGGCCGTCGGGGACCGGCGAGCTGCGGGCCGTGCTGCGGTTCGCCGACGGCCGGGCGCCGGACCCCCTCGCGCTCCTCTACGCCGTCGACGCCCTGCCGCCCGCACCCTTCGAGGTCGCCGGCACGACCGGCTGGGTGCCCACCATCACGCTCACCGCCTACGTGCGGGCGCTGCCCGCCGACGGCCCCCTCGTCGTCCGCCAGCGGGCGGGCCTCATCGAGGCGGGCACCGTCGACGAGGTGTGCGAGGTCTGGGACGGCCGCGGTCGCCTCGTCGCCCAGGCCACCCAGCTGGCGGCCATCCGCACGGCCGGGCCCCCGCCGGCCTGAGCCCCCGGGGTCAGCGGGCGGCCGACCAGGCCGCCCACAGCGCGGCGTAGGCTCCCCCGGCCGCCACCAGCTCGTCGTGGGTGCCCTGCTCGACCACCCGGCCCCCGTCCAGCACGACGACGCGGTCGGCGGCCCGGGCCTGGGTGAGCCGGTGGGCGACGACGAGGGTCGTGCGGCCCGCCACGGCGGCCGCGGCCGCCGCCTCGAGCCGCCGGGCGCCGGCGCTGCCGGCCTCGGCCGTCGCCTCGTCCAGCACCGCCACCGCCGGGTCGGCCAGCACCAGGCGGGCGAGCGCCAGCTGCTGGGCCTCCGTCGGGCCCAGCGGGTGCCCGCCCTCGCCGACCCGGGTGTCGACGCCCTCGGGCAGCGCGTCGACCCACGGGCCGGCGCCGACCCGGTCGAGCGCGGCCCGGACCTCGGCGTCGGTGGCGCCCGGCCGGGCGAGGCGCAGGTCGTCGGCGAGGGTGCCCGCGAAGACGTGCACCTCCTGGCTGACGAGGGCGACGGTGCGGGCGAGCTCGTCGGGCCCCAGCTCGGCCACCGGGACGCCGCCGATGCGGACGCTGCCGGCCTCGGGCTCGTGCACGCCGGCGACCAGCCGGGCCAGCGTCGACTTGCCCGCGCCCGAGGGGCCGACGAGGGCCACGACCTCGCCGGGCTCGATGCGCAGGTCGACGTCGACCAGCACCGGCGGCCCGCCGTCGTAGGCGAAGCGGACGCCCTTCAGCTCGACCGACGCGTCGAGCGGGCGGGCCGGCGACCCCGGCGCCGCGGGCAGCGGCATCGTCGACACGCCCACCACCCGGGCCAGCGCCGCCCACGCCGACTGCGCCTCGTCGAGCAGGCTGAGCAGCGTCCCCACCGGGTCGAACAGACGGTGGAAGTAGAGGGCGGCGGCCGTCGCGGCGCCGACCGTGACCGCCCCGTCCCGCACGAGCACGAACCCGGTCACCAGCACGGCGCCGAGGCCGGTGAGCTCGGCGGCGTTGAGCCGGCTGAAGAAGACCGCCCGCTCCCGGGCCGTGGCCGTCGCCAGGTCGGCCGACCGGCGCGAGCTGCGGGTCAGGCGCCGGAGGTGGGCGGGGCCCAGGCCCAGCACCCGGACCGTCCGGGCACCGGCGACCGAGGCGTGGACGTGGCGGCCCCGCTCGCCCTCGGCGGCCCGCTCGGCGGCGAAGAGCGGGCCCGAGCGGCGGAGGTAGCGGCGGGTGGCGACCACCTGGATCGGGGCCGCCAGCAGGCCGGCGAGGGCGAGGCGCAGGTCGAGGGCGGCCAGGCCGACGACGGTGAGCCCGGTGTAGAGCGCGGAGACGACGAGCTGGGGCAGCGCGGTGCGGACCGCCTCAGCCACCTGGTCGATGTCACCGACCACCCGGGCCACGAGGTCGCCGGTGCCGCCCCGCTCGACCTCGGACAGGGGCAGGGCGAGCGCCCGGTCGACCGCGGCCTCCCGCAGGCCGGCCAGGCCCCGCTCGCTCAGCGCGCCGACGGCGGCCAGGCCGGCGGCGGTCAGCGCGCCCTCGGCGACGGCGGCCACCGCCAGCACCACGAGCGTGCGGTCGAGCTCGCCGCGGGCACCCCGGTCGACGACGACGTCGACCAGGTCGCCGAGCAGCCGGGGGACGGCGAGGGCGGCGATCGTGGCGCCGAGCAGGGCGAGCGCGGCGGCGACCGCGGGCCCGGCGTGGCGGCGGACGACCGCGGCGACCGCGGCGCGGGTGGCGGCGGCGTCGGCGACGGGGAGCGCGGCGCTCACGACAGCACTGCCGCCCGGTACGTCTCGTGGTCCCGGGCCAGCTCGCCGTGGGTGGCCTCGGCCACCGCCCGGCCCCCGTCGACGAGCACGACCCGGTCGGTCGCCGCCAGCAGGGTCGGGCTGGTCGTCACCACCACCGTCGTGCGCCCCCGGCGCAGCGCCCGCACGCCGGCCGCGACCCGGTGCTCGGTGGCGGCGTCGACGGCCGTCGTGGGCTCGTGGAGCACGAGCACGGGCGCGTCGGTGGCCAGGGCCCGGGCGAGGGCCACCCGCTGGCGCTGGCCGCCGGAGAGGCCGGTGCCCGCCTCGCCGAGGTCGCGCTCGCCGGCCTCGGCCAGGGCGGCGGCCACCTCGTCAGCGGCCGCGGCGGCGATCGCCGGGCCGACCCGCTCGGGGG
>PKRH01000113.1 GCA_017577565.1 Thermoanaerobacterales bacterium
GCCCACGCCGCCTGGGCCTCGCCGGCGGCGGCGACGACCTCGTCGACCTCGGCCGGCGACCCCAGCACCGGCGAGGTCGGCGCCGGGGCGGGGGCCGCCACCCGCTCGGCGGCCCAGGCCCGCACCTCGGGCAGCGCCGGGTCGGAGTCGGTCGTGTTGGCGAACCGCGGCGGGGCCGGCGGGCGGTCGCTGCGGCGACGGCGGTCGGTCGGGACGGTCGCCATGGCGGCCACCGAGGCCCGGAAGCGCGCCTCCTGGTCGCCGACGGCGGACGGGCCCTCGGTGAACAGCGCGTGGAGGAAGTTGTGGGGCTGGGCGTTCTCCTCCAGCCGGCGCACGAGGTAGGAGATGGCGACGTCGAAGTCCTCGGGCGCCACCACCGGCGTGTACAGCAGCACGCCGCCGACGTCCGCGCCGACGGCCCGGGCCTGGGCCGGGGCCATGCCCTGGAGCATCTCGACGTCCATCGACGCGGTGACGCCCCGGGCCTGCGCCAGCAGGTGGGCGAGGGCCACGTCGTAGAGGTTGTGGGAGGCGACGCCGACCCGGACCCGGCCGGCCAGCTCGGGCCTCAGCGCCCGCTCGACGAGCCGCAGGTAGTTGGCGTCGACCTCCGCCTTGCTGCCGTAGGGGGCCTGCTCCCAACCCCGCAGCTCGGCCTCGACCCGCTCCATCGACAGGTTGGCGCCCTTGACCAGCCGCACCTTGATGCCGGCGCCACCGCGGGCCACCCGGTCGGTGGCGAACGCCGCCAGCCGCTCGAAGGCGTCGACCGAGTCGGGCAGGTAGGCCTGCAGCGCGATGCCCGCCTCGAGGTCCCGCAGCTCGGGCTCGTCGAGCAGGGTCGTGAACACCTCGAGCGTGAGGTGGAGGTCGCGGTACTCCTCCATGTCGAGGTTCACGAACGCCCGGGGCGAGCGCTCGCGGGCCGCCTCGTAGAGCGGGCGCAGCCGCTCGACGACCCGGGCGACCGTGCCCGGGGTGTCCCACGGCGAGATCTGGGACACGAGCGAGGAGACCTTGATGGAGACGTGGTCGACGTCCTCCCGCCGGAGCAGGTCGAGCGTGCGCTCGGCCCGGCGGGCGGCCTCCCGCTCCCCCAGCACGGCCTCGCCCAGCAGGTTGAGGTTGAGGCGGACGCCGACGGCGCGGGCCCGGGCCAGGTGGCGGGCGAGGGCGGGGTCGCGGGCGTCGACGACGAGGTGCCCGACGAGCTGGCGCAGGCGCCGGCGGGCCAGCGGCACGACGACCCGGGGCGCCAGCGGCGCGAGGCGCGAGCCGGCCCGCAGCAGCAGGCGGTCGCCGAGCCCGAGGAAGCGGGCCGCCCCGGTGGGCAGGCGCGCCAGCGCGCGGGCGGCCACCTCGGGGTCCTCGGGCCGGGCCACCCGGTCGACGAACCGCACGGCGAGGTCGAGGCCCTCGCGGTCGGCGACGAGGGCGGCGAGGCGCCGGCTGGCGGCCCGCTCGCGGTCGCTCTCGTCGCGGGCGGTCGCCGCCATCCACCGCTGCGCCAGCTCGACCGCCGGGTCGACGAGCCCGGCCACGTCGTCGGGGATGCCCTGGGCTGTCGGGGTGGTCTCGGTCGCCACGGGTCCTCCCGGTCGGGGACGGGGTGCCTCCCAACCCTACGGGGGCGCCCACCCCCGGCGCGGGGCGAGCGCGCCGGGCGACCGGGGGATCAGGCCCGGGCGCCGGGGCGCTCGGCGGGGGGCACGAGCACGCAGCGGGTGCCCGAGTAGATCGTCGGCATGCACTTGTTGCAGTGCACGCACAGCCCGGCGGTCGAGGTGCCGGACCGCATCTTCTCGACCAGGTCGGGCTCCCGGAGCAGCGCCCGGGCCATGGCCACCAGCTCGAAGCCCTCGGCCAGCGCCCGCTCGACGGTGTCCAGCCGGTTGATGCCGCCGAGCAGGATGAGCGGCATGTCCAGCTCGGCGCGGAACTGGCGGGCGTAGGGCAGGAAGTAGGCCTCCTCGAACGGGTAGCGGGGGAACATCCGCCGCCCGAGGAGGCGCAGGCCCCAGCCGGCGAGCCGGCCCTGGGAGGCGGCGAGCTCCCGCAGGGGGACCTCGCCCCGGAACAGGTACATGCTGTTGGCGTAGGAGCTGCCGCCGGTGAGCTCGAGAGCGTCGAGGTGCCCGTCGGCCTCCAGCAGCCGGGCGAGCTCGAGGCTCTCGTCGAGCCACAGCCCGCCGTCGACGCCGTCGGCCATGTTGAACTTCGCCCACACGGCCAGGCGGTCGCCGACCGCCCGCCGCACCGCCTCGACGACCCGGCGGGGGAAGCGGGCCCGGTTCTCGAGGCTGCCGCCGTACTCGTCGCGCCGGCGGTTGAGGTTCGGGCTCATGAACGAGCTGAGCAGGTAGCCGTGGCCGAGGTGCAGCTCGATGCCGTCGAAGCCGGCGGCCTCGGCCACCCGGGCGGCCCGGGCGAAGTCCTCGACGATCTCGTCGAGCTGGGCCCGGGTGGCGCCCCGCACCCACCCCATGGCCGGCAGGCTGAACCGGGGCGAGGGGGCGACGGTGCGGTGCCGGGAGCGGGCGCTGCCCACCAGGCCGGCGTGGCCGAGCTGGGCGGCCACCGCCGCGCCCTGGGCGTGGACGGCCTCGGTCAGGCGCCGCAGGTCGGGGACGAGGTCGTTGGTGAAGACCAGCGTGTGGGGGCTCACCCGCCCGCCCTTGGACACCGCGCAGTAGGCGAGGGTGGTCAGCCCCACCCCGCCCTTGGCCACGGCGACGTGGAAGTCCACCAGCGCGTCCGTGACCGCGCCCCGGGGCATGACGCCCTCGAAGGTGGCCGCCTTGACGATGCGGTTGCGCAGCGTGACCGGGCCGAGCCGCACCGGCTCGAACGGTCCCCCTCCCGATGCCACGACCGCAGGGTAGACGGAAACTGGAACACGTTTCAGCCAGGGCGACGGCGCGAGCTTCCATCGAACGGGCTTGATACATCGAACCGGTTCGATGTACCGTGCGGACATCGACGCACCCGCCCCGCCCCCGCTCGAACCGCTCGCCTTCCTCCAGCTCGCCGGCCACCCCCTCCGCTGGCGCCTGCTGTGCGAGCTGGGCCGCAGCGACCGGCGGGTCCACGACCTGACCGCGCTGGTGGGCGAGCCGCAGAGCGTCGTCTCGTACCACCTCGGCCGGCTGCGGTCGGCCGGCCTCGTCTCGGCCCGGCGCAGCTCGGCCGACCGCCGCGACACCTGGTACGCCCTCGACCTCCCGCGGGTCCGCGACCTGCTGGCCGCCACCGGCACCGCGCTCCACCCGGGGCTGGCGCCGGGCGCCCCGGGCGCCGGGCCGGCCGCCGGGGCCCGCGTCCTGTTCCTCTGCACCGGCAACAGCGCCCGCTCCCCCATGGCCGCGGCCCTGACCGTGGCCCGGTCCGGCGGCGCCGTCGCCGCCCGCAGCGCGGGCAGCCACCCCAAGCCGCTCCACCCGCTCGCCGTGCGGGTGCTGCGCGACGAGCACGGCATCGACATCAGCGGCCACCGGCCCCGCCACCTGCGGGAGGTCGCGGCCGACCGCTACGACCGGGTCGTCACGCTGTGCGACCGGGTGCGGGAGGTCTGCCCGGAGCTGCCGGGCGACCCCCCGGCCGTCCACTGGAGCATCCCCGACCCCGCGACCGCCGCGGCCGGCGGCGACGCCTACCCCGCCTTCCGGCGGACCGCCGCCGAGCTGGCCACCCGGGTCGACTTCCTGCTCGCCGACCTGTCCCGACCCTCGGGGACCGAGCCCGTCCCCGCCTGACCGGAGGAGGAGACCCATGACCGACCCCCGCGAGATGGTGAGCGTCCGCTACCTGGTCGACGACGTGCAGGAGTCGATCGACTTCTACACGACGCACCTCGGCTTCGAGCTCCGCACCGACGCGGCGCCCGCCTTCGCCGAGGTGGTCCGCGGCAACCTGCGCCTGCTGCTCAGCGGCCCCAAGAGCTCGGCGGGCCGGCCGATGGCCGACGGCGCCGTGCCCGAGCCCGGCGGCTGGAACCGCATCCACTTCGTCGTCGACGACGTCGACGCCGAGATCGAGCGCCTGCGTGGCGCCGGCCTGCGGTTCCGCAACGACGTCGTGACCGGGCCGGGCGGGTCGCAGGTCCTGCTGCAGGACCCGTCCGGCAACCTGGTCGAGCTGTTCCAGCCGGCCGGGGCCCGCTGAGCCCCTAGAGGACGATCTCGGGGTAGAGCGGGAACTTCTCCAGCAGCTCGGCCGCCCGGGCGCGGGTCCGCTCGACCACGCCGTCGGCCACCGTGTACTTGGCCTTGGACGGGCCCGAGGGGCCCGACGCCCGGGTGGTCGCCCGCAGCGTCGTGTCGATGAGGTCGGCGACCTCGTCCATCTCCGACGGCCCCATGCCGAGGGTGGTGAGCGCCGGCGTCCCGAGGCGCACGCCCGAGGTGTACCAGGCGCCGTTCGGGTCCCGGGGGATGGCGTTGCGGTTGGTCACCACCCCGGCGTCCAGCAGCGCGGACTCGGCCTGCCGGCCGGTCAGCCCGTAGGAGCTGGCGACGTCCAGCAGCACGAGGTGGTTGTCGGTGCCGCCGGTGACCAGCGTGGCGCCCCGCCGCAGCAGCCCCTCGGCCAGGGCCCGGGCGTTGTCGACGATGGCGTGGGCGTAGTCCCGGAACTCGGGGCGGGCGGCCTCGGCCAGCGCCACCGCCTTGGCCGCCATGACGTGGGGCAGTGGTCCGCCCAGCACCATCGGGCAGCCCTTGTCGACGAACTCGGCCAGCTCCGGCTGGCACAGCACGAGGCCGCCCCGGGGGCCGCGCAGCGACTTGTGGGTCGTCGTGGTCGTGATGTGGGCGAACGGGACCGGGTCCTCGTCGCCGGTCATGACCTTTCCGGCCACCAGGCCGGCGAAGTGGGCCATGTCGACCATGAGCGTCGCGCCCACCTCGTCGGCGATCTCCCGCATGGCGGCGAAGTCGATGCGGCGGGGGTAGGCCGAGTAGCCGGCCACGATGACGAGCGGCCGCACCTCGTGGGCCAGCCGGCGGACCTCGGCGTAGTCGAGCAGGCCGGTCTCGGGGTCGGTGCCGTAGGACCGCTGGTCGAACAGCTTGCCGGAGATGTTGGGCCGGAAGCCGTGGGTCAGGTGGCCGCCGGCGTCGAGCGACATGCCGAGCATGCGCTGCTCGCCGAAGGCCCGGCGCAGCTTCGCCCAGGCGGCGTCGTCGAGGTCGTTGACGTGACGGACGCCCGCCTCGTCGAGGGCCGGCTGCTCGACCCGCTGGGCGAGGATCGCCCAGTAGGCGACGAGGTTGGCGTCGATGCCGGAATGGGGCTGCACGTAGGCGTGCGGGGCGCCGAACACCTGGCGGGCCAGCTCGGCCGCCCGGGCCTCGACGACGTCGACGTACTCGCAGCCGGCGTAGAAGCGGTGCCCGACCGTGCCCTCGGCGTACTTGTCGGACAGCCACGTCCCCATCGCCAGCAGGGTCGCCGGCGAGGCGTAGTTCTCGCTGGCGATCAGCTTGAGCTGGTGGCGCTGGTTGTCGAGCTCGCCCCGGATGGCGTCCGCGATCGTCGGCTCGACCGCGGCGACGACGTCCAGGAGCGCACGGTAGGCATCGGTGGCACGGGATGTGTCGGACATCGGGTCTCCCCCTGTGGTCGTGGGTGTGGGAGCCCAGGCGCACGGCTGCTCCGCCGGCGGTCGCCGGGCGCCGCCGGGGGCCGCTCCCCGGTGGTTGCCTCCACCTCACGCGCCAGTCACGGCCCGACCGGATCGTAGCGGCGGGCCGCGCCCGGGGCTCAGCCCAGACCGACCAGGCGCCGGAGCAGGGCCGTGTCCAGGTGGCGGTCGACCGCGTCGGCCAGCAGGTCGAAGGTGCCCTCCAGCACGGGCGGCGGGCGGTGGCCGCACAGGGCGGCCAGCACGTCGGGGCTCTCGAGCAGCCCGTGGACGGTCGTGCCCAGCACCGGGCCCCGGCACCAGAGCAGCGGCGCGACCTCGGCCGCCGGGTCGGTCGCCGCCACCCGGCCGTGGCGGATCTCGTAGCCAGCGGCCGCCACCCCCGACAGCGCCGACCACGGCGGCGGCAGGTCGGGCACCCGGACGGTGGCCGGCCGGGTGAGCTTGCCGGGATCCATCACCGTGCGCAGCGGCAGCAGCCCGAGGCCGTCGACCGTCCCGCCCGGGCCGGCCGCCCCCTCGACGCCGGCGCCGTCCTCGACGGCCTCGCCCAGCAGCATGCAGCCGCCGCACACGCCGAGGACCCGGCCGCCGCCGGCGACCCGGGCCGCCAGCGCCCCGTCCAGCCCCTGCGCCCGCAGCCACGCCCGGTCGGCGGCGACGTGCTTGGAGCCGGGCAGCACGACGAGGTCGGCGCCGTCGAGGTCGGCCGGCGCCACCGCCCACCGGGCCCGGGCGGCGTGGCCGAGCAGGTGCAGCTCGTCGAGGTTGGACGCGTACGGGTAGCGGACGACGGCGACGGTCGGCGCCCCGGCCGGCGGCGTGCCCCGCAGCGTCGCCCCCTCCTCGTCGGGCAGCTGGTGGGGCAGGACGGGCAGCGTGCCGGCGTGGGCCATGCCGGTCAGCTCGGTGAGCCGGTCGGGGCCGGGGGGCAGCAGCGCGGCGTCGCCCCGGAACCGGTTGAGGACGAAGCCCCGCAGCCGGGCCCGGGTCGCCGCCGGCACCAGCGCCCAGGTCCCGTAGAGGTGGGCGAAGGCGCCGCCCCGGTCGATGTCCGCCACCAGCAGCGCCGCCGCGTCCGCCTCGGCGACGACCCGGTTGTTCACCAGGTCGGGCAGGTTGATCTCGGCCGGGCTGCCCGCCCCCTCGAGGAGGACGAGCTCGTGGGCGGCGCGCAGCCGGTCGAGCGCCGCCCGCACCGCCGGCCACAGGTGGGGGCCGCGCTCGCGCCACGGCACCTCGGCCAGGTCGGGCCGGGCCCGGCCGGCCACGACGACCTGGCTGCGGGTGTCGCCCTCGGGCTTGAGCAGGACCGGGTTGTGGTCGGTCGCCGGCACCACGCCGGCGGCGCGGGCCTGCAGCCACTGGGCGACGCCGATCTCGCCGCCGTCGACCACCCGGGCGTTGTTCGACATGTTCTGCGCCTTGAACGGGGCGACGTCGACGCCCTGGCGGGCGAACCAGCGGGCGAGCGCCGTGACCAGCAGGCTCTTGCCGGCCGACGACGTGCAGCCCAGCACCATCAGCGGGCGCAGGCGGCGGGTCACGAGCCGGCCAGGCTAGGCGGCGACGGGGAACACCAGGCCCACGACGACGTCGCCGGGCCGGGGCTGCAGCTTGTCGGCGGCCCCGGCGATGATCGGCCGGCCGTTGCGCACGACCGCCATCAGCAGGGCGTCGGGGTTGCGGTGCCGGTAGGCGTCCCAGTCGAAGGCCTCGGTCAGCCGCGTGGCCTTGACCGCGGCGCCGGCCTGGAGGCGCGTCTCGATCGCCTCCTCGGTGGCCCAGTCGGCGAACAGCACCCGGCCGGGCAGGTGGCTGGGGAACCGGGTGTGGGCGGAGCCGTCCTGCCGGGGCGCGAGGCGCCACACCCGCCCCGACCCGAAGACCGGGCGGAGGCGCTCGGCGGCCATGGCGTTGACCTCGTCGCTGCCGGTGATGGCGAGCAGGTGGCCGATGCCGTCGACGTCGATGGTGTCGACGGTGTGGTCGGCGAGGATCGACCCGAAGTGGACGTCCCGGCCGGCCAGGCGGGCGGTCGTGGCCCGGGCCCGGTCGCGCTCGACCAGCTTGGTGCGCACGCCGTGGGCGGCGAGCACGTCCGCCAGCTGGCGGCCCCACTCGTGGGCCCCGAGGACGAGCACGCCGTTCGGCTCCGGCTGGGCCAGGTCCAGGGCCCGGGCGACCGGGCGGGCCGCCAGGCCGGCCACGGCGATCGTGCCGATGATGACGACGACCACGGTCGAGGCGAGCGCGCTGCCCCCCTCGAGCCCCGAGGCGTCGAGGCGCAGCGCGAACACCGACGAGATGGCGGCGGCGACGATGCCCCGGGGCGCGACGACGGCCAGGAACGCCCGCTCCCGCCGGGACAGCCGCGAGCCCAGCGTCGCCACGAGGACCGACGCCGGCCGCACGAGCAGCACCAGCCCGGCGAGGAACAGCAGGTTGAGGCCGAGGTCGGCCCGCAGGTCGTCGAGGTCGAGCCGGGCGGCGATGACGAGGAACAGCCCGGACACCAGCAGCACCTGCAGCGTCTCGTTGAACTCGGCCACCCGCTCGACCGACACCCGGCGCTGGTTGGCCAGGGCCAGCCCCATGACGGTGACCGCCAGCAGCCCCGACTCCTCCTGCAGGTGGTCGGCGAGCGCGAAGACGACGAGGACGGTGCCGAGCACGACCGCCTGCTGGAGGTGGTCGGGCACGAGGAACCAGCGCATCGCCGCCCACACCAGCGCGGCGCCGGCCAGGCCCAGCAGGGCGCCCGACAGGCCGACCCCGGCGAGCGTGCCGAGGATCGAGACCACCGCCTGGCCCGTCTGCTCGGCCTCGACGACCTCGAAGACGAGCAGCGCGAGCACCGCGCCGAGCGGGTCGATGAGGATGCCCTCGGTCCGCAGGATCGGGCCGAGGCGCCCCCGGGGCCGCACCTGGCGGAGCAGCGGCCCGATGACCGTCGGGCCGGTGACGACGAGGATGGCCCCGAGCAGCGCCGCGCTGTGCGCCGGCCGGCCGAGCACGGTGACCGCCAGCAGCGTCGTCAGCACGAAGGCCACGGCGGCCCCGACCGTGACGAGCGACAGGGCCACGGGGCCGGCGGCCCGCAGCTGGCGCACCCCCAGGCTCAGGCTGCCCTCGAACAGGATGACGCCGACCGACAGCGACACGACCGGGAACAGCAGGTCGCCGAGCAGCTCGTCGGGGTCGAGCAGGCCGAGGACCGGCCCGACCAGCAGCCCGGCCACGAGCAGCACGATGATCACCGGGATGCGGAGCCGGTCCGCCAGCCACTGGGCGGCGACGCCACCGCCGGCGATGCCGGCCAGCGCGAGCAGGGGGTCGCCGGTCACGGCGCGCACGTTACCGGCCGGTCCGGCCCGAGCGACCCCGGACGGCGGGCGGCTCCGGCGGGTCAGCCCGGCTCGTTGGGCTCGGGCGCGGGCGGCGGCTCGTCCCCCTCGCCCTCGGGGTCGACGGCGCCGACGCCCGGCGCCTCCGGGTCGCGCTCGCGCGCCTCGTCCGGCGACTCGTCGTCGCGGTCCTGGGGGTCGTCCGGGCTCGATGCCATGCGCTGGCTCCTCGGTCGGCGGACGGTGCGCGGCTTCCCGGGGCCGCGCCCGCCAAACCCGGGCCAGCGGGCTGCGGGCGCCGGGGCGCCCGAGGACCGCGGGACCGTGGCATCCTCACCCCACCGGGCCGTCCCGGGGAGGTGCCGATGTCCCACGCCCGCCGCCCGCCGCCGTGTCGCTGACCCACTGGATCCTGCTCTTCGCGGCCTCGGCCGTCGTCGTGGCCGGCGCCGGGGTCGAGGTCGCCCGGTCCGGCGACGAGCTGGCCGAGCGGGCCGGGCTGTCCCGGCTGTTCGTCGGCATGCTGCTCGTGGCGCTGGTGACCTCGCTGCCCGAGGTCGTCACCGACGTCAGCGCCGCCGTCGGCGACGCCCCCGACCTGGCCGTCGGCGACCTCTTCGGCAGCAGCATGGCCAACATGGCGATCCTGGCGGTGATCGACCTGCTCCACCGCCAGCGGGTGTGGCCCAACGTGGAGATCGGGCACGCCCGGGTGGCCTCCGTCGCCATCGCGCTCACCGCCCTGGCGGCGCTCGGCGTGCTCACCCCGCCGGGCATCAGCGTCGGCTGGGTGGGCATCGACACGCTGTTCCTCGTCGCCGCCTACGTCGCCGCGGTGGCGTGGATGCGGCGCTCGCCGGTCAGCCGGTTCGGGCGGGGCGAGCTCCTCCCCCAGCCGACCGGCTGGTCGGAGGCCGACGGGGCCCCGCCGGACGGCGGGCCCGCGCCGGCCCGCCCGCTGCGGCCCGTGGCCGTCCGGTTCGCCCTCGCCGCCCTCGTCATCCTGGCGGCCGGCCCCCTGCTGGCCCGGTCCGCCGAGGGCATCTCGGACGAGAGCGGGCTGGGGCTCACGTTCATGGGCACGCTCTTCGTCGCGGTCACGACGTCGCTGCCCGAGCTGGTGTCGTCGATCGCCGCCCTCCGCATCGGGTCCTACGACCTGGCCGTCGGCAACCTGTTCGGCAGCAACGCCTTCAACATGGCGGCCCTGCTCGTCGTCGACCTCGCCTACACCGACGGGCCCCTCCTGCCGGCCGTGCACCCGAGCCAGAGCGTCGCCGCCATCGGCGCCGTCCTGCTCATGGCCCTCGCCCTCGCCGCCATCGTCCACGGCGAGACCCGCGTCCACCGCCTCGAGCCCGACGCCGTCCTGCTGCTCGTCGTCTACGCCGGCTGCCTCTACGCCGTCTGGACCGCCCAGCCCTGACCGGGCGGGTCAGGGCGACCAGACGACGCAGTCCCGCGGCGCCGGGATGACGACGGTCGGCCAGGCCAGCGTGCGCAGCAGGTGGTGGGTGACGCTGCCGAGCAGGCGCTGGGAGATCGGGCCGAGGCCCCGCGACCCCACGACCACGCCGGCCGGCCGCTCGGCGTCCGCCACCCGGGGCAGGACGTCGCGGGGGTCGCCCGGCTCGACGACCGTGCGGTGCTCGACCCCCCGCGCCCGCAGCGGGGCGACCCACTCCTCGTCGAGCCGGAGCCGGGCCTCGCCGAGCAGGCTCTCCCCCTCCTCGGGGGTCAGGTCGGGGACCCCGGGCTCGAAGGCGTGGACGGCCACCACCGGCCGCCGGGCCGCCCGGGCGACCGCGGCCGCCCACCGCACCGCCCGGGACGCGCCGGTCGAGCCGTCGACCCCGACCAGCAGGCCGGCGCCCGACCGGGGCGGCACCTCGGCGTCGTCGGGCACCACCGCCACCGCCCGCACCGGGCACTCGGTCAGCCGGCTGGCGGTCGAGCCCAGCAGCGCCCGCAGGGCGTTGCCGGCGCCACGGGCGCCCACGACGACGAGCCCGGCGTCGAGGCGGGCGGCCTCCCGGGTCAGCGCCGTCGGCACCTCGCCCCGCAGCGCCCGGGCCCCGGCCACCGCGCCGGGGTCGCGCAGCTCGGCCGCGGCCAGCTGCCGCAGGCGCCGCTCGACCGCGGCCTCCAGGTCGGCGGCGTCGGCGATGCCGGCCCCCAGGGCGCCGTCGAGCGGCGGACCCTGCTGCCAGGCGTGGGCCACGTGCAGGTCCGCTCCCGTGGCCGCGGCGCACCACCCGGCCCACCGGAGGGCGACGAGCGAGTG
>PKRH01000114.1 GCA_017577565.1 Thermoanaerobacterales bacterium
GCCGGGGGCGGGGCGAGGGGCGGCACGACGCTCAGGCCTCCGGGGTGCCGGCCGAGGCCAGCTGGCCGTTCGACCGCCGGGGCTCGTCGGGCCCGGCCGCCCCCTCCGACGTCCCACCGGACGAGCCGGCGGCCGCCGCGTCGGGCGACGGGGGCACGGGGCGGGCCGTTGCGTCCTGGGTGGGCGTCAGCCGGGGCGCCGCGACCGTCGAGAGGATGCGCCCGACGATCTGCTCGGCGGTCACGCCGTCGGCCACCGCGTCGTAGGACAGCACCAGCCGGTGGGGGAGCACGTCGAAGGCGACGTCCCACACGTCCTGGGGCAGCACGAAGCTGCGCCGGCGCATGAGGGCGAGCGCCCGCCCGGCGGCGAGCAGGCCGAGCGTGGCCCGCGACGACACCCCGCAGGTGATGTAGCGGGCGAGGTCGCCGAGCCCGAAGCGGGCCGGGTCGCGGGTGGCCGTGACCAGGTCGACCGCGTACTGCATGACGCCGTGGTCGACGTAGATGGCGGTGCGGGCGGCGGTCTGGAGCCGCACCAGCTCCTGGACCGAGAGGCGCTCGGTCGGCGTCGGCGGTGCGGTGCCCATCCGCCGGGCGATCTCGAGCTCCTGGTCGGGCGTGGGGTGGTCGACCCGGACCTTCATGAGGAAGCGGTCCCGCTGCGCCTCCGGGAGCGGGTAGACGCCCTCCGACTCGGCCGGGTTCTGCGTGGCGACGACGAGGAAGGGGTCGGGGAGGGGGAACGTCGTGCCGCCGATCGTCACCTGGCGCTCGGCCATGAGCTCGAGCAGGGCCGACTGGACCTTGGCCGGCGCCCGGTTGATCTCGTCGGCGAGCAGCAGGTTGACGAACACCGGGCCCAGCTCGACGTCGAACTCCTCCGTCGAGGCCCGGTAGACGCGGGTGCCGGTGATGTCCGAGGGGAGCAGGTCGGGGGTGAACTGCACCCGGGCGAAGGTGCCGCCGACGACCTTGGCGGTCGTCTCGGCGGCGAGCGTCTTGGCCACACCCGGCGGCCCCTCGAGCAGGAGGTGCCCGCCGGCCAGGAGCGCCACCATCAGGCGCTCGACCAGCCGGTCCTGGCCGACGATGACCTTGCGGATCTCGAAGAGCGCGTACTCGATGAGCGTCGCGTCGTCGTAGACGGGTGCGGCGGACATGGGCGTGACGCTACGCGCACCGGGGCGGTGGCCGGATCGGGGACGACCCCCTGCTGCGGGTGGGGTCATGGGGGACCGGTAGGCTCCGGTGCGCCATGGAGATCGTGATCGCGCTCGTCGTGCTCGCCGTCGTCGTCGTGGCGGGCCTCGCCGTCGTCGGCCTCCGGTCCCGCGGGGGCACCGACCTCGAACCGCCGCCCGGTGGGGACGGGGGCGTCGCCGTCGAGGAGCGGCCCGCCGGCGAGCCGGCGGGGGCGGGCGCGGTCGTGGTGCCGCCCGAGGCGCCGGCCCCGCCGGTCCGGCCCAGCTTCCGGGACCGGCTGGCCAAGGCCCGCAGCACGCTGAGCGGCTACCTGGGGTCCATCCGGTCCCGCAAGGTCGACGCCGAGACCTGGGAGGAGCTGGAGGAGGCCCTGATCCGGGCCGACGTCGGCGTGGCGACGACCACCCGCGTCCTCGACGAGCTGCGCGAGGTGGCGGCGGCCGAGTCGATCAGCGACCCCGAGGCGCTGCTCGGCCGGCTGAAGCAGCAGCTGAAGGACGTGCTGGCCGACGGCGACCGCGAGCTGCGCTTCGACGAGGGGGTGCCCAACGTCTGGCTGTTCGTCGGGGTCAACGGCGTCGGCAAGACGACGACCATCGGCAAGGTCGCCCACCAGCAGCAGGCCCAGGGGCGGTCGGTGGTCATGGCCGCCGGCGACACCTTCCGCGCCGCCGCGGCCGAGCAGCTGGCCCAGTGGGCCGAGCGCACCGGGGCCGACCTCGTGCGCGGCAGCGAGGGCGGCGACCCGTCGGCCGTCGTGTTCGACGCCGTCCAGCGGGCGGCGGCCCGGGGCCGCGACCTGGTGCTGGCCGACACCGCCGGGCGCCTGCACACGAAGACCAACCTCATGGAGGAGCTGCGCAAGGTGCGGCGGGTCGCCGACCGCGAGCCCGGTCGGGTCACCGAGGTCCTGCTCGTGCTCGACGCCACGACCGGCCAGAACGGCCTGACCCAGGCCCAGCAGTTCACCGAGGCGGTCGACGTGACCGGCGTCGTGCTGACCAAGCTCGACGGCTCGGCCAAGGGCGGCATCGCCCTGGCGATCCAGGCCACGCTCGGCATCCCGATCAAGCTCGTCGGCCTGGGCGAGTCGGTCGAGGACCTGGTGCCGTTCGACCCCGACGAGTTCGTCGAGGCCCTGCTGTCGTGATCGGAGGGGACCGATGGTGATCCGAGCCGTGCTCCTGCCCGTCCGCCTGGCCGTGGGCCTGACCCGGCTCGGGGTGCGCACCGGCTACGCCGCGGGCCGCCTCTCCGTGGGCACGTCGTACCGCGTCGGCCGCCGGGTCGGGTGGTCCCGGCTGGCGGCGCTGGGCGTCGGGGTCGTGATCGGGCTGCTCGTGGCGCCCACCTCCGGGGCCGAGCTGCGGGAGCGGCTGGGTCGGCTGGCCGCCGAGCGGCGGCGCCCGGTGAGCGACGACGCCGTCGCCGAGCGCGTCCGCTACGAGCTGTCGCACTCGCCCCGCACCTGGCACCTGCCCCAGCCCGAGGTCCAGGTGGCGGCGGGCGTGGCCGTGCTGACCGGCACCGTGCCGCACGAGGAGGGCCGGACCGACATCGAGCGGACCGTCGCCGCGGTCCCCGGCGTCGCCCGGGTCGACAACCGCCTCGTCGTCGCGCCCCGCGACGGCGCCGGCAGGTCGTCCTGAGGGACAGGGTCGTCCGGCAGCGGGGTCAGCTGGCCCCGCCGGCGTGGATGACCGACCCGATGGCGATGAGGTGGCAGATCACCGCGGCCACCACGAGGACGTGCCACACCTCGTGGTAGCCGAAGACGTGGGGCACCGGGTCGGGCCAGCGGGTGAAGAGGAAGACGGCGCCGATCGTGAACAGCAGGCCGCCGGCCGCGATGAGGGCCATCTGCGTGACGGTCAGGCGGTCGACGAGCTGGGGGAGGGCGGCGACCGCGACCCAGCCGACGGCGATGTAGAGGCCGTTGCGGATGACCCGGACCCGGTCGGTGCGGGCCCAGGCGAGCACCCCGCCCACCGCGGCGCCGACCCAGGCGGCGACCAGGGTGGCGACCGCCACCCAGCCGTCGAGGACCAGCAGGCACACCGGGGTGTAGCTGCCGGCGATCATCACGAAGATCGTCGCGTGGTCGAGCCGCTGCATGCGCTTGCACCAGCGGTCCGACCAGCGGATCCGGTGGTAGGCGCCGCTGACCCCGAACAGCGCCACGAGCCCGGTGGCGTAGACGGCGGCGCCGACGCGCGCCCGCGGGGTGCCGGCCATCAGGACGACCGCGATGCCGGTGGGGATGGCGAGGAAGAACGCGACGACGTGGACCCAGCCCCGCAGCAGCGGCTTCGCCGCACCGGCGACCGCGCTGGAGATCTCTCGGCCGCGCACCACGACGAGGCTACCCCGTCCCGGCCGGCAGCGGGCGGCACCGGGTCGGGCCGGTAGGCTCTGGGACCTCATGTTCGAGTCGCTGTCCGAACGCTTCGAGGGCATCTTCGCCCGGCTCCGCAGCAAGGGCACGCTGCGCGAGTCGGACGTGGACGAGGTGCTCCGCGAGATCCGCCTCGCGCTCCTCGAGGCCGACGTCAACTACGTCGTCGTCCGGTCGATGCTGGCCCGGATCCGCGAGCGGGCCGTCGGCACGCGGGTCCACGAGGCGCTCAACCCCTCCCAGCAGGTCGTCAAGCTCGTCAACGAGGCGCTGGTCGAGGCGCTGGGCGGCGAGACCTTCCGCGTCCAGTACGCCTCCCGGCCGCCGACGGTCGTGCTCATGGCCGGCCTGCAGGGCTCCGGCAAGACGACGACCTCGGCCAAGCTCGCCCGCTGGTTCCGCCAGCAGGGCCGCAACCCGCTGCTCGTCGGCGCCGACCTCCAGCGGCCGGCCGCGGTCGAGCAGCTGCGGACGCTGGGCGAGCGCGTCGGCGTCCCGGTGTTCAGCCAGCCGGGCGACCCGGTCGAGACCGCCCGGGCCGGGGTCGAGGAGGCCCGCCGGCTCGGCCGGGACGTCTGCATCGTCGACACCGCCGGCCGCCTGGCCATCGACGCCGAGATGATGGACCAGGTCCGGCGCATCTCCGAGGCGACGGCGCCCGACTACACGTTCCTCGTCGTCGACGCCATGACCGGTCAGGACGCGGTCACGGTGGCCGAGTCCTTCGACCAGGCGCTGGCCCTCGACGCCGTCATCCTCACCAAGCTGGACGGCGACGCCCGGGGCGGTGCCGCCCTGTCGGTCAAGGAGGTCGTCGGCAAGCCGATCGCCTTCGCGTCGACCGGCGAGAAGGTCGAGGACTTCGACCTGTTCCACCCGGACCGGCTCGCCAGCCGGATCCTCGGGATGGGCGACGTCCTCACGCTCATCGAGAAGGCCGAGCAGGTCTACGAGAAGGAGGAGGCCGAGAAGGCCGCCGCCCGCCTGCTCGAGGGCCGCTTCACGCTCGAGGACTTCCTCGAGCAGCTGCAGCAGGTCCGCAAGATGGGCCCGCTGCAGAACCTCATGGGCATGCTGCCCGGCCTGCCCAAGGAGATGCGCAACGCGCAGATCGACGAGAAGCAGATCAACCGGGTCGAGGCGATCATCCGCTCGATGACGCCCGAGGAGCGGGCCGACCCGACGATCATCGACGGCTCCCGCCGCCAGCGCATCGCCCGGGGCAGCGGCACCCAGCCCTCCGACGTCAGCCAGCTGGTCAAGCAGTTCCGCGAGATGCAGAAGCTGATGAAGCGGATGCCGGGGCTGTCGGGCACCAAGGCGGCGCGGGGCCGCAAGGCCAAGGGCAAGGCGAAGGGGCGCAAGGGCCGCAAGGGCGGGCGGGTGACGCCCCCCGGCACCGGGCGCACCACCCCCAAGCAGCCGTTCACGCTGCCGGGGCTCAACTGACAGCTAATCTGGTCACCGGCGTGCGGTTTGCTCCGACCGGCGCGCGCAGCGCATCATCGTCGGTCGCTCCGCTGTAGGCCGGCGCGTCACACCTCGACCGCGCGGCCGGGTGACCCCCGACACACGAAAGAAGACAGCAGTGGCCGTCAAGCTCCGCCTCATGCGGATGGGCAAGAAGAAGCAGCCGACGTACCGGGTCGTCGCGGCCGACTCGCGGTCGCCGCGCGACGGCCGGTTCATCGAGATCGTCGGCAGCTACGACCCCCGCCGCGAACCGTCGGTCGTCCGCATCGACAACGAGAAGGCCGTCGACTGGCTGCGCAAGGGCGCCCAGCCGACCGACGCCGTCCGCAAGCTCCTCGAGATCTCGGGGGCGTGGCAGCAGTTCCGCGGCGGTGAGAGCGGGTCGTCGGCGTCGGCCGGGTCGTCCGGGGAGGGCGCGGCCGAGCCGGCGGACGAGGGCTCGGCGTGACCGACACCGCCTCACCGGTCGAGGTGCCGACCGCGCGCGCCGTGCTCGAGCACGTCGTCGACTCGCTGGTCGACGACCGCGAGGCGGTGCGCATCGACGTGGAGGAGGGCCGCTCGCTGCCCCGGCTCACCGTCCGCGTCGGGCCGGCCGACATGGGCCGGGTCATCGGCAAGCGGGGGCGGGTCGCCCACGCGATCCGCACCGTGGTGCGGGCGGCGGCGGCGCGCGACGGCAGCGACGTCGAGGTCGAGTTCGAGGACTGAGCGCGGGCCGTGGCCTCCGCCGAGCGTGCTGGTGGCCGGGGCCCCCTCCTCGAGATCGGCCGGATCACCCGGCCGCACGGCCTGCGGGGCGAGGTCGTCGTCCGCCTGGTCACGGACCGCCTCGAGCGCCTGCAGCCGGGCTCGGTGCTGCACACCGACCGTGGCGACCTGGTGGTGCGCAGCGCCCGCCCCCACCGCGACACCTGGCTGGTGGCGTTCGAGGGCCGGGACGGGCGCGACCAGGTCGAGGACCTGCGGGGGGTGACCCTGCGGGCCGAGCCCCTCGACGACCCGGAGGTCCTCTGGGTGCACGAGCTGGTCGGCGCCACGGTCGTGACCACCGACGGCCGTGAGGTGGGCCGCTGCGAGGCGGTCGTCGACAACCCGGCGGCCGACCTCCTCGAGCTCGACTCGGGGGCCCTCGTGCCGGTCGTCTTCGTCGTGGACCACGCCCCGGGGCGCGTCGTCATCGACCCGCCCGAGGGCCTGCTCGACCTCTGAGGGGCGACGTGCGCATCGACGTCTTCACGATCTTCCCCCAGATGGTCGAGCACTTCGTCGACCAGAGCCTGCTCGGCCGGGCCCGGCGCGAGGGGCGGCTGGACGTGCGGGTCCACGACCTGCGCTCCTGCGCCACCGACCCCCACCGGTCGGTGGACGACGCCCCGTTCGGCGGCGGGGCCGGCATGGTCCTCATGCCCGAGCCGGTCTTCGCCGCGGTCGAGGCCGTCGACCCGCCCCGGCCGCTCCTCTACCTCAGCCCCGCCGGGCGGCGCTTCGACCAGGCCGTGGCCCGCGAGCTGGCGGCCCTCGAGGGCTTCAGCCTCCTCTGCGGGCGCTACGAGGGCGTCGACGAGCGCATCCGCGAGCACCTGTGCGACGGCGAGCTGTCGATCGGCGACTTCGTGCTGTCGGGGGGCGAGGTGGCGGCCATGGTGGTCGTCGAGGCGGTGGCCCGCCTCGTCCCGGGGGTGATGGGCAACGTCGCGTCGGCCGAGGACGAGTCGTTCAGCGACGGGCTGCTCGAGTACCCCCACTACACCCGTCCGGCGAACTTCCGGGGGTGGACGGTGCCCGAGGTGCTGCGCAGCGGCGACCACGGGCGCATCGCCCGCTGGCGGCGGGCCCAGGCGCTGCGCCGCACGCTCGACCGCCGGCCGGACCTGATCGAGGCCCGGGGCGGCATCTCGGCCGAGGAGCGTAAGCTGTTGGCCGAGTTCGGGCTCGACGGCGACCTCCCCCCGACCGGCGACGAGCCCTGACCCGGCTTTGTGCCCTGCGCACGGCCCTGGTTACGATCTCCTGTCCGCCCGCACGAGCCTCCGCCGGAGCGACACCCGATGAACCCCACCGACCTGGTCGATCAGACGAACCTCCGCACCGACATCCCCGACTTCGGCCCCGGGGACACCGTCAAGGTCCACGTGCGGGTGGTCGAGGGCCAGAAGGAGCGCATCCAGGTCTTCCAGGGCGTGGTGATCAGCCGCTCCGGCTCGGGCATCCGCGAGACCTTCAAGGTCCGCAAGGTGAGCTACGGCGTGGGCGTCGAGCGCACCTTCCCGCTGCACGCCCCCACGATCGCCAAGATCGAGCGGGTCAGCCGGGGCGAGGTGCGCCGGGCGAAGCTGTACTACCTGCGCGACCGCATCGGGAAGGCCGCGAAGATCCGCGAGAAGCGCGAGAACTGAGCTGTCCCGGCCGCCCGGTAGGGTCCCCGTCATGAGCAGCGAGGACCTCGAGCGCTACGAGGCTGACATCGAGCTCCAGCTCTACAAGGAGTACAAGGATGTCAGCCCGATGTTCTCGTACGTGGTCGAGACCGAGCGGCGCTTCTACCTCGCGAACGAGGTGCACCAGACCATCCACGACAACGGCGGTCGCACCTACGTCGAGCTCGAGCTGCGGGACGCCTGGGTGTGGGACATGTACCGCACCTCCCGCTTCGTCCAGAGCGTGCGCATCGTCACGTTCAAGGACGTGAACATCGAGGAGCTGCCCCCCAAGGAGCTCTGACCGGTGGCGGCCGCCGGCCGTGCCGGTGGGGGCCGGCGCCCCTCCGGGCTCGCCGCCCACCGCCGGCGGCTGGGGGAGCGGGGCGAGCGGCTCGCCGCCGCCTGGTACGAGTCCCGGGGCTACACCGTCGTCGCCCGCAACTGGCGCTGCCGGGAGGGCGAGATCGACCTCGTCGTGGCCCGCCCCGGCGAGCTGGTGTTCTGCGAGGTCAAGGCCCGCTCGTCCGACCGCTTCGGCACCCCGGCCGAGGCGGTGACGCCGGCGAAGCAGCGGCGCCTCCGGGCGCTGGCGGCGCGCTTCCTCGCCGGCCACGACGGGGCGGCCACGCCCGCGGGCCCCGGGTGCCGGCGCGCCGTGCGCTTCGACGTCGCGGCGGTGACGGGGGGCCGGGTCGAGGTGCTCGAGGCGGCGTTCTGAGGCGGTGCCGGGCGCCCGCCCGGTCAGCCGAACGCGGCCCAGGCCACGAGCAGGGCGCAGACGATCAGGGCGCCGGCCACCATGGCGATGTCGGCGGCCGAGCGGCGGTGCTGGCGGAAGGGGTTGAAGCCCACGGGCCCAGTATCGCGGTGGGGGCGGGCGCGGACCCAGGCCGGGCACGGGGCGCGGGCCGCCGGCGGCTCCCGTCCCGGCAGCCGGCGTCCGGCGGTGTCGCACCGCGCTGGTACGGTGTGCGCACCGTCGTGCTGGCCCGGCAGGCGCCCGGGGCGCGGTGCGCGCGAGGGCCTCGCGGTCGAGCCCGGAACCGACCGCCCTGCGCTCACCGGTGTGAGGAGGTGCCTCCGTGCTCGCCACCGTCCGGTCCGCGACGCTGCTCGGCGTCGAGGGCAGGCCCGTCCGGGTCGAGATCCACGTCGCGCCCGGGCTGCCGTCGTTCACGGTCGTCGGGCTGCCCGACACCACCTGCCGCGAGGCCCGCGACCGGGTCCGGGCCGCGCTGGTGTCGTGCGGGCTGAAGTGGCCCAACGCCCGGGTGACCGTCAACCTGGCGCCGCCGGGCCTGCGCAAGGTCGGCGCGGGCCTCGACCTGGCCATCGCCGTCGGGCTGCTCGCCGCCAGCGAGCAGGTGCCGGCGAGCAGCCTGGTGGGCCGCTCGTTCCTCGGCGAGCTGGGCCTCGACGGCTCCGTCCGGCCGGTGCCGGGGGCGCTGCCGCTCATCGAGGCGCTGGGCGACCCCGAGGTCGTGGTGGCCGAGGGCTCGACGGTCGAGGCCCAGCTGGTCGGCCGGCACACGGTGCGCCCGGTCTCGACCCTGACGACGGTGGTCGCCGCGCTGCGGGGCACGGTCGAGTGGCCGCGGCCGTCGCCGCCGGCTGCGCCGCCCCCGCCCGACCGGGGCCCCGACCTGGCCGACGTGCGGGGTCAGCCGGCGGCCCGGTTCGCCCTCGAGGTGGCGGCGGCGGGCGGGCACCACCTGCTGCTCGTCGGCCCGCCGGGCGCGGGCAAGACCATGCTCGCCCGCCGCCTGCCGGGCCTGCTGCCCGACCTGTCGCCCGAGCACGCCCTCGAGGCCACCTGCATCCACTCGGCGGCCGGGCTGCCGCTGCCGCCGGGCGGGCTCGTCCGCCGGCCGCCGTTCCGCGCCCCGCACCACGGCGCCTCCGCCGTGTCGCTGGTCGGCGGCGGTTCGCACACCATGCAGCCCGGCGAGATCAGCCTGGCGCACCGGGGCGTGCTGTTCCTGGACGAGCTGGGCGAGTTCGACCCGGTCGTGCTCGACAGCCTGCGCCAGCCGCTGGAGGAGGGCACCATCCGGGTCTCCCGGGCCTCGGCCAAGGTCACGTTCCCCGCCCGGGTGCTGCTCGTGGCCGCCATGAACCCCTGCCCGTGCGGCGAGGGCGCCGTGCCCGGCGGCTGCCGGTGCACGCCCGCGGCCCGCAGCCGCTACGCCCGGCGGCTCTCGGGCCCGCTGGTCGACCGCTTCGACCTGCGGGTCGAGGTCGGTCGCCCGGAGGTCGCCGACCTGCTCGCCGACGGGTCGGGCGAGCCCACCGCCGCGGTGGCGGCCCGGGTGGCGGCGGCCCGCGAGCTGGCCGCGAGCCGGGGCGTCCCCGCCAACGCGCAGCTGCCGGCCTGGCGGCTCGACGAGGTGGCGCCGCTCGACCGGGGCGCGACCCGCCTGGTCGAGCGGCGCCTGCGCGAGGGCCGCCTGACCGGCCGGGGCCTGGGCGGCGTCCGCCGGGTGGCCCGCACCGTCGCCGACCTGGCCGGCCACACCGGCCCGCTCGGCGTCGAGCACGTCAGCGCCGCGCTGGCGCTGCGGTGCGAGCCGCTGTTCCTCGAGGGGCGGGCGTCGTGACCGCCGCCCCTGCGTCCCCGGTGGCCACGTCGTCGCCGGGCGCCGGTGCGCTGCCCCCGGCCGCGTTCGGCGCGGCGCTGGCCCGCCTGCCCGGCATGGGCCCGCGCCGGCTGGCGGCGCTGCTGGCCGAGGCGGCACCCGACGAGGCCTGGCGCCGGGTGCGCGCCGGGCGGGGCCTCGACGGCCCGGGCCTGCGCCGGGCGCTCGGCACGCGGGCCGGCGAGCTGGTGGCGCGGTGGCGGGCCGCGGCGGCCGGCCTCGACCCGGCCGCCGAGTGGCGGCGCCTCGCGGGTGCCGGGGTCGGCGCCGCGGTCCACGGCGGTCCCGACTACCCGCCGGCGCTCGCCGGCGACGTCGAGCCGCCGGCGGTCCTGTTCCACCGGGGCGACCCCGCGGTCCTCACCGGCCTTCGCGTGGCGATCGTCGGCACGCGGCGCTGCTCGTCCACCGGCGCGGCCGTCGCCACCGAGCTGGGCCGCGACCTGGCCGCCGCCGGCGTGGCCGTCGTGTCCGGGCTCGCCTCGGGCATCGACGCCGCCGCCCACCGGGGCGCGCTGGCGGCCGGCGGGGCGCCGCCGATCGGCGTCGTCGGCAGCGGGCTCGACACCGTCTACCCCCGCGGGCAGGAGCGGCTGTGGCGGGACGTCGCCGCGGCCGGCGTGCTGCTGTCCGAGGCGCCGCTCGGCGGGGCGCCCGAGCGGTGGCGGTTCCCGGCCCGCAACCGGGTGATCGCCGCGCTCGCCGACGTGGTGGTCGTCGTCGAGTCGCACCGGCGGGGCGGGGCGCCGCCCCCCGTCGCCGCGGCCCGCCCCCCGGGGGGCGGGGGGAGGGTCTGGCCCCGGGGCGGTCGCCAACCCGCGGCGGCCGGCCCCCACCCACCTCCGGGCCGCGGGGCGCCCCCGCCCGGCCGCGCCCACCGCCGGCGCGGTCGCCGCCGACCCGGCCCCGCGGGG
>PKRH01000115.1 GCA_017577565.1 Thermoanaerobacterales bacterium
CCAACCAAATATACGTCATCCACTGCAACTCAACTTCTTTTTTTTTTTTCAAACACACCCGGCCCCCCCGCACTCAACCTCTTTCTTCTTCCCCGGCACCGCAAGATTTTTAAAGGAACCGGGGGGGGCCCCCCCCCCCCCCCCCCCCCCCCCCCCCCCCCCGCCCCGGGTCCCCCCGGTCACCCCCCGCGACCCCCCGCGGCGAGCCCACGCCGCGCGCCGCCGGCGCACGTGGCAGCTGGCCGCCGCCGCGGCGGTGCTCGTCCTCGCGGGCGTCCTCGGCGTGGCGATCGGCACGTCCGACGACGACGGCGGCGGCGACGACACGGCGGCCAGCTCGGTCGAGCCCGGCGACCGCGAGAGCACGACGGCGGGCGCCGCCGAGGAGGCACCGCCGGCGGCCGACGACGGGCTCGACGCCGAGGCCGGCGGCTCGTCCCCGGACGTGCCGGACGGTCGGCTCGAGGTCGGCGACCTCGGCACGTTCGCGTCCGCCGACGACCTGGTCGACCACGTGGCGGGGCGGGTGCCGGGCGACCACCAGGTCCTGCCCGGGGCCGACGACGGCGTCCCACCGGAGCCCGCCGCCCGGGTGTGCAGCACGCCGCCGGCCCCGCTCGACGACCCGTCGGTGCCGGCCCGCCTGCACGGCCACGCCGTCGTCGACGGCACGCCGGTCGACGTGTGGGTCGTCGACGACGGCGGCCGGTCGCGCCTGCTGGCCGTGGACCGCGACTGCCGGCTCGCGATCGACCGCCTCCTCCCCTGACCCGCACCCACCGGGACCGCCCGCAGCGTCGCCGCCGGCGCACGCGGTGAGGGGGGAAGCACCGGTGGGCGGTGCGCCCGGAAGTAGTCTTCGGGCCCATGGCGAACGCCGCACCCACCGGCCGGCCCGCGCGCTTGCCCGGCCCGCCCCCGCCCGAGCACGACTGGCCCGCCCAGACGGCCGACACCATCGAGCGTGTCGTCAGGACCGTGCGCGACCGCACGACCGGGCCGGCCCTGACCGTGGCCCGTGGCGTCGTGTACGGCACGTTCGCGGTCCTGGTCGGCAGCGCCTGCCTGGTCGTGCTCGTCATCGCGCTGGTGCGCCTGATCGACGCCTACCTGCCCGACTCGGTGTTCGGCGAGGACCACATGTGGGCGGCACACCTCATCCTCGGGCTGGTGTTCGTCGTCGCCGGCGCGGTGCTCTGGCGGCGCCGCCACGGCGGGGAAGATCGGCAGGCCGTCGAACGTTGAGCCTCACGTGCCCCCGCCCCGGGGCGCGCCGTCTCCCCGAACAGGACATCGACACATCGTGAGCGAGAACCGCAAGGTCATCATCATCGGTTCCGGCCCGGCGGGCCTCACCGCCGCCATCTACACCGCCCGGGCCAACCTCGAGCCGCTGCTGCTGGAGGGCGAGCCCTCCTCCACCAGCGATCAGCCCGGTGGTCAGCTCATGCTCACCACCGAGGTCGAGAACTACCCCGGGTTCCCCGAGGGGATCATGGGCCCCGAGCTGATGGCGCGCTTCCGCGAGCAGGCCGTCCGGTTCGGCACCGACGTCCGCACGGAGAAGGCGACCCGGGTCGACCTCTCCGCGCGCCCCTTCGGCGTCTGGGTCGGCGACCCCGATGCCGCCGAGCCCACCTACACGGCCCAGGCGCTCATCATCTCGACCGGCGCACGGTCGCTGATGCTCGGGCTCGAGCGCGAGAACGAGCTGCTCGGCCACGGGCTGTCCACCTGCGCCACCTGCGACGGGTTCTTCTTCCGCGACCAGCACATCGCGGTGGTCGGCGGCGGCGACTCGGCGATGGAGGAGGCCATCTTCCTCACGAAGTTCGCCAGCAAGGTCACGGTCATCCACCGCCGCGACGAGCTGCGGGCCTCGAAGATCATGCAGCGGCGGGCCTTCGCCAACGAGAAGATCGAGTTCCTCTGGAACCACGTCGTCGAGTCGCTGGAGGGCGAGAACCGCCTCGAGGGCGTGACGGTCCGCAACGTGCTCACCGACGAGCGCAGCACGCTGCCGGTCACGGGCCTGTTCGTCGCCATCGGCCACAAGCCCAACACCGACCTGTTCAAGGGCCAGCTCGAGATGGAGGAGTCCGGCTACCTCGTCACCGGGTTGGGGGCCGGCGCCACCAGCACCAGCGTCGAGGGTGTGTTCGCCTGCGGCGACGTGCAGGACCACGTCTACCGCCAGGCCATCACCGCCGCCGGCTCGGGGTGCCAGGCCGCCATCGACGCCGAGCGGTGGCTGGAGTCCCTGGACGACTGAGGGCCCGGGAGGTCGGCGTGCACGTCGACAGGACCCGCCGACCTGGGGGAACATCGACGGCCGTTCCCCTGTTCACACCTGGTGGATGGGGTAGCCGGTCGGCAGAGCCCCCCAGCGGGATCGTCATCGGCTCGGACCGCCACCGTTCGACTAGCCAAGGAAGGTCACCACGAGATGGCTGCCAACATCAGCACGCTGACGGACTCGACGTTCGACGAGACGATCGCCTCGGCCTCGGAGCCCGTCGTCGTCGACTTCTGGGCCGAGTGGTGCGGTCCCTGCAAGATGATCGCCCCGATCCTCGACGAGATCGCCAACGAGTACGCCGGCAAGATCAACATCGCCAAGCTCAACGTCGACGAGAACCCCGAGACGGCGCGCCGCTACGACGTCATGAGCATCCCGACGCTCATCGTCTTCAAGGACGGCCTGCCGCAGAAGCGCCTCGTCGGCGCCAAGGGCAAGGGCCAGCTGCTGGCCGAGCTGGACGAGTTCCTGCCCTGATCACATCCCGTACTCGTTCTTCCACAACCTTCCCCACAGGTTGTGGATGACTCAACCCCGACTTGAGGGACTCCCGACCTCACGTCGGGGTTGAGTGTTTTTCGGTCAACCTCGACTACAGCTGGACGGTCACATCCGACCACCGGATGACCTGAGACGCACCGAGAGGTCACGCGGCTCGGACGGCGGCTGTCAGCGGTGGGCTGTGGACATCGGTGGGTGACGATGGCCGCTGTCCACACCGCGGGCGCCAGACCTGTGGGGTCGGGCCGGTGGTCGTGACGGCCTGGTCACCCGGCGGTCACCAGGTTACTCGACGGTCACTCCGTCCCCCGACCGCTCGGGCGGCCCACCGGGTGCCATCGCCCGGTAGATGCGCTCGAGGTCCTCGAGGTCGGCGAACTCGATGACGACCCGGCCGCGCTTGGGACCCATGTTGATCTTCACCCGGGTGTCGAGCTGCTCGGCGAGGAGCTCCTCCAGCTCGAGCAGCCCCGGCGGACGGAGCTTGCTGCCCGGCGTCGCGGCGGACCGGGCCGGGGACGACGACTCGTCGCGCCCGTTGCGGGCCCGGACGGCCTCCTCGGTCTCCCGGACCGTCAGACCCTCCTCGACGATGCGGCGGGCCAGCGCCTCCTGGAAGGCGCGATCGGGGGTCCCCAGGAGGACCTTGGCGTGGCCGGTGGTGAGCTGGCCCTCGGCGATGTACCGCTGCACCTGCGGCGGCAGCTGGAAGAGCCGGAGGAGGTTGGCCACCGCCGAGCGGCTCTTGCCGACCCGCTGGGCGACCTCCTCCTGGGTCATGCCGAAGTCCTCGATCAGCTGCTGGTAGGCGGCCGCCTCCTCCAGCGGGTTGAGGTCGTCGCGATGGAGGTTCTCGACCAGCGCGTGCTGCAGGGTCAGCTCGTCGCTGACGTCCCGGACGATGACCGGGATGAACTGGAGCCCGGCCCGCTTCGCGGCCCGCCAGCGTCGCTCGCCGGCGATGAGCGCGTACCGGTCGCGTTCGATCTCCCGCACCAGGACCGGCTGCAGGACGCCGAGCTCACGGATCGACGCGGTGAGCCCGGCGAGGGACTCCTCGTCGAAGTGGTTGCGCGGCTGGTACGGGTTGGGCTCGATCTGACCGATGGGGACCTCACGCACGCCGGGGCGCGCGTCGACGTCGAGTGAGAGGTCCCCCGGGATGAGGGCCCCGAGGCCCTTACCCAGCCCGCTGCGCCGCTCCACCGCTCACCTCCAGCGCGAGACTCCGGTAGGCGATCGACCCACGCGACGTGGGGTCGAACGTGATGATCGGCTGACCGAACGAGGGCGCCTCGCTGAGGCGCACGGTGCGGGGCACGATGCTGTTGCACACCTTCTCGCCGAAGTGGTCGCGCACCTCCTGGACGACCTGGTCGGCGAGCTTGGTGCGGGCGTCGTACATCACGAGCACCATCGCGCTGAGCTCGAGGCGGGGGTTCAGGTTGCGCTGCACGAGCTGGACGTTGCGCAGGAGCTGCCCCAGGCCCTCCAGCGCGTAGTACTCGCACTGGATGGGAACGAGCACCTCGCTGGCGGCGGCGAGGCCGTTGACCGTCAGGAGACCGAGGGACGGTGGGCAGTCGATGAGGACGTAGTCGTAGTCGTCGCGCACGCTGTCGAGCGCGCGGCGGAGGCGCATCTCCCGGCTGAAGGCGGGGACCAGCTCGATCTCGGCCCCAGCGAGGTCGAGCGCCGCCGGAGCGCAGAACAGGTTGCGGACAGCCGTCGCCTCGATGCAGTCCTCGATGGGGAGGTCGTTGAGGATGACGTCGTACATCGAGGCCTGCAGGTCCCGGATGTTGATGCCGAGGCCCGTGGTGGCGTTCCCCTGGGGGTCGAGATCGACGACCAGCGTGCGGTAGCCGAGCTCGGCCAAGCAGGCCCCCAGGTTCACGGCGGTGGTGGTCTTGCCGACGCCCCCCTTCTGGTTCGCGATGGCGATCGTCCGGGGGAGCGGGCGTTGGAACGGCGTCGGGGTCGCCGCGGTCTCGGATGCGGCGGCCGTGCCGACGCCGGACCCTGCGGTGTCGCCGGCTTGGTCGTCGACGACGGCGTTGGGTGGCGTCATGACCTGTGCAGTCTCGTGTCGTCCAGCGGATGTCGAAGCAGCGCTCACGTCGCCGAGCGCCGAAGCGGCGTCGACGCCAGGCATCGAGAAGCCGGCGTGGCCGGGAGCGGCCGGGGCGTCAATCGGTGCATCAGGCGCGCTCTCGGTCATCCGGCACATGTTTCCGGGCGGGCGGTGATCGGTCAACCCCGTGCGATGCCTGCGAGGTGTTCCACGTGGAACACTCCTCGCACCGCCCGGCGGACAAGATACACCGTCGGTCACTGACGGTCGCCAGGTCACGCTTCGCGCGGAACTCGGACGCCGACGGGCTGCCGGACGCCCCGTCACCTCGTCCTCCCGCCCGGTGAGCCGGGTGCAGCTGGCCGATGGAACCGAGCGCAGCACGAACGCTCGGCAGGGACCGCGCGCCGGCCACGAGCGCGATCGCTCCACGCCGCAGACCGCGACGGCGACGGCTTCCGGCGCTCTGCCCGCTGACGGTCCGGGTGCGCCCCGCGTGGAGGCCGCCGCCCACGACCGCCGTCGGCCAGCGCTCGCGTGGCACCCCGCCCGTTGGCCCGATGAGACGAGCCGACCCGCAGAGAACACAGGACGACCAGCGGCCGAGCCGGGCGTGGACGCGGCCGACGAGCAGGAGAGCACGAGCGGGTGACCGGGCACCCAACGGGTCAGGTGGATGTCACCGCAGGTCCACGACGTGGCGAGCCGGTGGCCTCATGGTGAAGTGAGCCCGGGGTGGCCGACGGCCACCCCGGTCAACTGGACGTTGGATCCAGGCCGTATGGACGAAGGGAACCCGGGTCGACGACGAGGTGCGTTGGTCGTGGCGGTTCGGTCGATGTCACTCCCCGACCGGTGTTCCACGTGGAACACGCGGCGCCCTCCGCTCGTCGTCCTCTGAACGACCCTGCGGTCCCGTTCCACGTGGAACACCCCGCGACGAGCGTTGATCAGCGCTCTTGCCCGTCGCTGATCCTCGGTCGGGCTCGGGCGGCGCGTTCCACGTGGAACGCCGGCAGCTCGCCTCTCGCCATCTGGTTCCGGACCGCCGTCCTGATCGACTCACGCGCCGTGCACGTCCGGCCGACGCCAACGAGGGGGATCGCTCGCCGGTCCGACCTCGGCACCTCGGTTGTTCCACGTGGAACGCCGCCCGCGCCGCACCCCCCGGGACCCGTCGAACGCGCCCGCTCGACACCGTCACCGGCGTCGGCATCGGGCCAGCGCTCGTACCCGGGCGAGGGGAGCACCTCAGCACGTCGCCCACCGACGGCGCCCCCGGAGCAGCGTCGAGCCGATGACGGCGCCCGCAGCGCCGCCGCGTCACCCACGTCGGTCACGCGAGGAGCGGCCCTGCCGCCGCGATCGCCCCCGGCCGCCACCCGCACACGACCTGGGCCGTCGGCCGGGGATGCCGTCGATCCCGTGGGTGGCGGATCAGTGCACCCGCCGTGACGCGGGACCGGTGCTGCCCGACGGCTCAGGACCACGTCCATCGAGCACGCCGAGGGCCGGTCGTGGCGGTCAGAAGAGCGGGCGCTTCGCCGGGATGCCGACCCGCCGCGGGTAGACCTCGGGGCACGGCTCGGCGAGGACGAACGATCGGTAGTGGTAGGGCGAGGTCCACGCACGCTCGGCGACGAGCCCCACCCGGCGCAGGCCGTCCGGGGGCCAGCGGTCGTCCCCACCCGAACCCTCGCATCGGTCGACCGGCGGCTCGCTGACCACCAGGCGACCACCCACCCGCAGGAACGGGGCGCCGCACTCGGCCGTGACCGGCGGCGGGCCGAAGCTCCGCGCGACGACCACGTCCATCGACCCGCGGAGGTCCGGGTCCCGGGCCGCCTCCTCGGCCCGAGCCCGCACCACCTCGGCCCGATCCTCGAGGCCGAGCGCCGCCACCGCTTCCCGCAGGAAGTCGCACCGGCGCTCGCCGGCGTCGAGCAGGACCGCCCGGGCGGTGGGCCAGGCGGTCGTCAGGAGGACGAGGCCGGGGACGCCGCCACCCGCGCCCAGGTCGAGGAACCGCTCGGGTTCCGCCGGCACGCCCCCGGCGAACCCCTGCGCGTGCTCGACCTGGACGCGCACGGAGCCGGGCCCGAGGAACCCCAGGCGCCGGCTCCGCTCGAGCACGGCGATCAGCTCGTCGTCGATCGCTGCGGCCATGTCGGGTCCGGCCGCTCAGGCGGTGCTCACACCGGTCGGATGATGACCCGCCGGTTCTCGTCCTGGCCCTCGGACACGGTGGTCACGCCGTCGATCTCGTTGATCACGTCGTGGACCACCTTGCGATCGGCGGCGCCCATCGGGTCGAGGGCCTTGGCCACGCCCGTCTCCTTGACGCTCTCCGCGACCTCGCGGGCGAAGCGCTCGAGGGCCGCCTTGCGGCGGGCCCGGTAGCTGGCGACGTCGACGCGCACCCGGGCGTGCGGCTGGCCCACGAAGCGGCGCTGGACGACGCTGCGCACCAGCTCCTGGAGCGCCTGCAGGGTGGCGCCCTTGGGCCCGACGAGCAGGCCGAGCTCCGGCCCGTCGACCGCGGCGTCGATCGTCTGCTCCGCCTCGTCGGCCGTGACGGTCACCGTGGCGTCGGACCGGCCGAACGCCTCCACGAACCCGGTGAGGAACGACTCGACCGCAGCCCGCTGGCCCTCCAGGTCGATCGTGGCCGTCGTGGCCTGCTCCGTCGACTGCGTGGTCTCGCTCACCGTTGCTCCCTCTGCCGTGCGAGGCGTGCCGCTGCGGCGCCTCTTGCTCCTCGACCGCCGCTTGCGACGCTTCTTCGACGGCTGCTGCTGGCCGTCGCCCGACGCCGCGGCGGTGCTGTCCGCCGTGTCGCCGCCTGCGGCGGCCGGCGCCGCGGCCTGGTCGGCGGACGCCGTGGTGGTCCCGCCCTCGCCGCCGTTGCCACGCTCGCGCGGCCCGCCACCACCGCCCCGGCGGCGGCGGTCACGGCGACGGCGGTCCCGACGGTCGATCTTGGGACGGGGAGCGGTGGGGCGAACACGTGCGCGTACCTGCGCCTCGACCCGCAGACGACCGAACAGACCCCTCTGTGGCTCCTGGACGACCTCGATCTCGGCGTCGCTCTCGTCGACGCCGAGCCGGTCCAGCGCGATCTCCTTCGCCTCTTCGACGCTACGGCCGGAGATGACGACCCATTCCACGACGATTACTTCCTCTTCTTCTTCTTGCGGGAGCGGGGGTGCGGCTTGCCGCTCGATGCGCGCGTTCCCGCTGACGCCTTGCCGGCGGGTCGGGTCGACCCCTTCGCCGACGTGCCGTTGCTGCGGCTCTTCGCCGTCGCCTTGCCCGCGGCGCGATCGGCGTCGGCGGGGCGGGTCGCGGCCTTCTTGGCCGCCTTGGCCCCACCGCCCTCCTTCTCCTTCTGCGCCCGCAGCTGGGCCATCGCCTTCTGCGCCTGCACCCCGGGGGCGTCCTCGCCCCGGTAGAGCGCATGGGTGATGTAGTGCTGCTGGCCCACCCGCCAGACGGTCGACACCAGGAAGTAGACGCAGATCGCGGCCGGGCTGACGAAGGCGAAGAACACGTACATCAGCGGCCCGATGCGCATCATCATCTGCTGCTGCTGGGTGACCTCGGCGTTGGGGTTGCGCCCCATGATCTGCTTCTGCTGGTACCAGCTCAGCGCGGCGATGACGGCGACGACGAGGACGTAGGGCAGCGCGTGCAGGAAGCCCTCGGAGAGCGCCGTCGCGGGGCTCTGCGACAGGTCGATGCCGAAGGCCCGCATGTGGTCGTCGCCCAGCAGCGACTGGTAGAGCTCGGTGTCGCTGTCGAGGTACTTCGGCCGGAAGCCCGAGGTGACGGTGGCGTCGGGCACGTACCCGTCGCGCACGAGCCGCTGGACGCTCTCGAACATCGCCTCCCGGGTCAGGCCCCGGACGACGTAGTAGAGGATCGAGAAGACCGGCGCCTGGATGAGGAGCGGGAGGCAGCCGCCGAGCGGGTTGATCTGGTGCTCGCGGTAGAACGCCATCAGCTCCTCGTTGAGCTTCTGGCGGTCGTCCTTGTACTGCGCCTGGAGCCGGCGGATCTCGGGCTGCAGGCGCTGCATCTCGATCATCGACCGCGTGCTCTTCAGGGTGAGCGGCGTGGTGATGACCATCACCACGAGGGTGAGCAGCGCGATGGCGACGGCGTAGTTGGGGACGAGCGTGTAGAAGAAGTTGAGGGTGTTGGCGATCAGCTCGAAGAGGCCGTTGAGCATCAGTGGTGCTTTCCTTCAGGAACGGGGTCCCAACCGTGCCCACCCCACGGGTGGCAGCGGCTCAGACGGCGCACGGTCAGGAAGCTGCCCCGCAGCGCGCCGTGTGCCTCGAGGGCGTCGAGGGCGTAGTTCGAGCACGTCGGGACGAACCGGCACGGCGACGGCCGTCCGTCGGTGAGCCTCTGGTAGAGGCGGACGCACGCGGCCAGAGCGCGAGCGGCCGGGCTCACCCCGTCGCCCCCAGGGGTCGCCCGGTCGCCGCGGCGATGGCGGCGGCGAGGTCGTCGCGCAGCTGCCAGTAGCTGCGGCGCGCGGCGTCGGGCCCGACCGAGACGAGGTACGCGCCACCCGGCAGCCCGCCGGTCGAGACGTCCAGGTCGCGCACGGCGGCGCGCAGACGGCGCCGCACCCGGTTGCGCAGGACGGCGGTGCCGACCTTGCGCCCGATCGCGTAGGCGACCCGCACCTCGCCGGGAGCTGGGAGGTGCACCACGGTCACGGAGCCGCGGCGGGCGCGGCGCCCCTCACGACGGAGCGTCTCGAAGGTCGCACGGTCGCCGATCCGCCCGATCAGGCCGAGAGGCGGGCGCGCCCCTTCCGGCGACGGGCTCGGATGATCGCGCGCCCGGCGCGCGTGCTCATGCGGTGACGGAAGCCGTGACGGTGCGCCCGGCGACGGTTGTTGGGCTGGAATGTGCGCTTCACCTCGTGCCTCCTCGGCCACGTGGCCTCCTGCGGGGTCGGGCGGGGCCAGCGGCGGGAACTGGATCGATCCTGCGATCACCTCGACGCGCAGCGGCGGAGCACCCGCGCCGGTGCCGGGACCACGGTAGAGGCCGAGGGCGCCCGAGCGCCAACCTGTCCGGCGCGCGGAACGTCGTTCCCACAGGTGTGTGGGCAGAGTTGTCCACATGGACCCGCGTCATCCCCCGCGCCCGCGTCCCCAGCCCTGGGGGAACTGTGGACGAACCTGGTCGGCGTGCGCCCTTGGTGCTACGTTCCGTCCGCCCGACAGCCTCGGCAGGGGTGCCAGCATCGGGGTGCACCACCACCGAGACCGACGCCGGCGGCTCCCCGACATCCGCCGGCGTCCTGGGGTCGATGCTTGTGCGGTCGTCCACACCGTGTGGACGGTGCTGTGGACGGCAGCGCGGATGCAGGAGGACGGTCTGACGTGACGAGCGAAGCGCACCGGCTGTGGGAGATGTGCGCCACGCTCCTGCGGGCTCAGGTCAGCGAGCCGGTCTGGCACACGGCGTTCGAGGGCGTGCGGGCGATCAGCTTCGACGGGCGCACGCTGACCCTCGGCGTGACGAGCCCCCTGGCCAAGGAGCGCATCGAGGGTCGCTACCTGCCGCTCGTGCGCGACGCGCTCAGCGAGGCCGGGGCACCCGACGTCCAGCTCGAGCTGCGGCTCGAGCCGATGGAGCCGCCGACGCTCTGGACCGTCCCCACGCCCCAGCCCGCGCCGGCCGCCGGTGCCGGGCACGCCTACGCGACCACCGGCGTCCCCCCGTCGGCCACGCCCCGTGCCGGCAACGGGTCGGGCACCGCCACGGGCGACGTGGAGCTGAACCCCCGCTACACCTTCGAGAACTTCGTCATCGGCGGGGGGAAACACGGCGTCCCCCCGGGCGCCCCCTATGGGGGCGTGGAGCCGGCCCCCCCGCGGAAACCGCGCTTCCTCCTACGCCTCGTTCTTTTAAACAACACACGACGGCGCCGAAAAAGAAGGGGGAGAGTACGCATGCAGCGACGTCTAAGAAGAACAAAAAACATAGGAGTAAATAACAGACACGAGCATGTTAAAA
>PKRH01000116.1 GCA_017577565.1 Thermoanaerobacterales bacterium
TACTGCTGATGCAGATTGTTCTCTATTCTTTTTTTTTTACACGAAGAAGACGGCTACCGAGCTCGGTCCCCGTCCCGTGGCCTCGAAGTTTTGTATACAGGACAGGCCCCCCGGGGGACCGGGGTCGACCACCCCCCCCCCCTCCGCGGACCCCGCGCTCCGGCGCCGGCCGCCGGCCCGCCCGGCCGCCCGCCACAGGAGGGCCGGGTCGCCGACCGGCTCGGCCGCCGCGGCCAGGAGCAGTTGTCGGGTGCGGGCCGGCAGCTCGTCCAGCCGGCGACGGATGCGCTGCTCGGTGGGGTCGGCGAGCGGCCGGGTACCCGGGGGGCGGAAGCCGCCCGCCAGCCCGGCGGCGGTCGACCGCCAGGACACCTCGACGAGCGCCCGCGGGTTGCCCCGGGTCTCGGCGACGAGCCGGTCGCGGACCCGCTCGTCGAGCCGCCCGGGGACGACGGCGGCCAGCAGGGCGCGGGCGTCGGTGGCGCCGAGGGCGTCGACGAGGAGCGCCGGCAGCCCGGCCAGGTCGCCGGTGTCGCCGGGCGTGCGGAGCGCGAGAACCAGCGCGACCGGCGCCGCCGGGAGCCGGCGGGCCACGAACCCCAGCACCTGGGCCGACGGACGGTCGAGCCACTGGACGTCGTCGACGAGGCCGACGAGCGGTCCCCCCTCGGCCACCTCGGTCAGGAGGCCGAGCACCGCGCCGCCGACCAGGAAGGGGTCCGGGTCCCGGCCCGTGGCCAGCCCGAGGGCCGTGCCGAGGGCGTCGCGCTGCGGCCCCGGCAGGTCCCCCAGCCCCTCCAGCAGGGGCGCGCACAGCTGGTGCAGGCCGGCGAAGGCGATCGCCCGCTCGGGCTCGACGCCCGCCGCCCGCAGCAGGCGGCACCCCGAGGCCCGCGCCGCCACGTGGTCGAGCAGGGCGGTCCGGCCGACGCCCGCCTCGCCCCGCACGACCAGGGCCCGGCTCCGCCCGTCCCACACGTCGTCGACCAGCCGGTCGAGCGCGCCCGTCTCGGCGGCGCGCCCCACCAGCCCGGACCCAGCACGCCTGTTGGACATCGGTCACCGCCCGGGCCGAGGGGCTCGTACGAGTCGTCGTGCGACGGTCCCGGGTGTCCGGGTGCGCCGCGGGCCTCGGACCGAGCGCGCCGCGCGACGGCTTCCCTGGCCACGCTAGCGGTCGCTCGGGGCCGTCCCTCGGCGGCACGGACCGGACGGGTCGCCCACGGCCGGCAGGCCCACTGGGCACACCCACGGTTGCCAGGGGGTCGCCCGGGCGCGACGGTGGCAGGAGCGAAGGAGGGCCCATGACCGTCGCCGGCGACATCATGCGCACCTGGCCCGAGGTCACCGTCGACGCCGGGACGGTCCTGCCCGAGGCGATCCTCGACGTCGGGCCGGTCGAGCTCAGCGACCACCACTGGGGGATCGTCGGCTCGATCCCCTACGACGGCCACGTCGTCCTCGCCCTGTTCGCGAGCGCGCCCGGGCCGAGGGGGCTGCACCCGTGAGCATGTACCTGTCCAACACCGACGTCCACCCGACGGGCGACGAGCCGGTCGAGTTCATCGACCCCGAGCTGCTGGCGGTCGAGGCCGCAGGGCAGGTCGACGAGGCGGGCCCGCCCGCTGAGGACGACGCCGCGGGGTGAGCGCGCGCCGACCTGGCGCCCGTGGGGCTCGGCTGGTCGGCGTCCCCGGTCGCGCCTCCGGTAGGACTCGAACCCACGACCCGCTGCTTAGAAGGCAGCCGCTCTATCCAGCTGAGCTACGGAGGCTTGCCCACCCCAAGCTAGTGGAGGGCCACGGGGAAGGGACCCACGACGACCCCCTCCGGGTTGGTCGTGCGGCCCCTCGGTTCGGATAGTCTAAGAGGTCCCGTGGTGACCGTAGCTCAGTTGGCTAGAGCGTCAGGTTGTGGCCCTGAAGGTCGGGAGTTCGATTCTCCTCGGTCACCCCAGGACCGGTGCTAGCCTCATCGGTCCCGTGCCCCTCTAGCTCAATTGGCAGAGCAACGGACTCTTAATCCGCAGGTTCTGGGTTCGAGTCCCAGGGGGGGTACGTCGTGGAGGCCCTGGCCGGGTGGACCGGCCAGGGCCTCCGACGTTCCGGGGGGACGGGCGCTCAGCCGAGCGTGCCGGTGAGCTCGTCCGTGGCCGGCACGGACACGTCGACCGCGAGGTCGTCCAAGCGGTCCCGGGCGATGACGTCCTCGCCGGCGGTGGTCCAGACGCGTACTCCTCGGCGTCCATGACCAGGTGCTCAGGGTCGACCAGTGCCTCCTCGACCACCGGGTCGGGCGGGCCGAGCGGCGCGGTCGTCGTGGTCATCGGTACCGTCGTGGTCGCCGAGCCCGCCTCGTCGGCGTCGTCACCTGACGCGGCATCCTCACCCGACCCGCAGACGCCGGCCAGCGAGCAAACCTCGCGACCACCGGCTGACCCGGCCCTCGGACGCCCTCACGGCTCCCACGGTCATTGCCAGCACGACCACTCCACGTGGTGTAGAACGTCCTGGCAGCGGACAGGACGAGGGGGCACGTACATGGCGGACCACATCCCTCCCCCGCCGCCGCCGCCAGGGCAGTGGCAGGGGCAGCTCCATGCCCCACCGGGGCAGCAATGGCAGCAGCCCGCGGCGTGGCAGCAGCACGGCTACTACCAGCCGGCACCTGCACAGCTCGGCGCCGGGCTCCATGTGACGAGCATCGTCACCGGGATCTTCGGGGTGATCTGCGGGTTGATCCCGCTCTTCTTCCTCGGTGCCTGGGCCTTCGGGTCGAGCGCGCTGGTCGTCGGCGTCATCGCCTACCGAAAGGCGAAGGCCGTCGGCCAGAGGCAGGGCCGGGCTGGCATGATCCTCGGCGCGCGATCGCCCTCGTGCTCGGGACGATCGGCTTTGCCATCGTGGCGGACGCGTTCGACACGCTCGATGACGACCTCAGCTGCATCGAGGAGGCCGACACGCCGCAGGAGCTCGACGAGTGCAACGAGGGCGGTTCCTGAGCAGCTGAGAACCCGCTCCTGCCGCCGGGGCGCCTGTGGTAACCAGGCCCGCGTGGAGATCGACGTCAGGCCGGCGACCGTCTTCGACGACGTGGCCACGATGGTCGGGCCGAAGCGCCCGGACGCCAACGTCTGCTGGTGCCTGAGCTACCGCATCCCGTCGAAGGAGAACCGGGCGCTGGTCGGCCCGGCGCGGGGCGAGCGGGTCCGGCAGCTGATGGAGCAGGGCCCGATCGGCGTCCTCGCCTACAAGGGCGACGAGGTCGTGGGCTGGGCCGCGGTGGCACCCCGGGCCGAGACGACCTTCGCCCGCAACCGCAAGATCCCCCACGTCGACGATCTCGACGCCTGGTGCGTCTGGTGCATCCGGGTGCGTCCCGGCCACCGGAAGCAGGGGATCTCGCTGCCGCTGCTCGAGGGAGCCGTCGAGTTCGCCCGTGAGAACGGCGCCCCCGCCATCGAGGGCTACCCGGTCGACAACCAGGGCGCGCGGGTCGACACGACCATGGCCTACGTCGGCACCCGCCGGCTCTTCGAGCGCGCGGGGTTCACCAAGGTCGCCGACACCACCTCCGTGCTGGACGGGTTCCCCCGCGTCCTCATGCGCCGCGACCTGCGCTGACGGGACGACGACCCGGTCGGGGCACGGGGGTCTCCCCCGACCGATGAGCGACGCCACCCGCGACGGTCCCACCGGGTGACGACCCGCCGACCACGGCGGCGCAGCCACCCGTACGAGGAGGGACGCGAGACCCCATGACCGCACCCACCAGCACCAGGCTCGACCCGCGGTTCAGCGAGCCCGACGCCACCGCCACCACCTGGGACGACGCCGTGGCGGTCCTGCGGAGCGCCGGGGTGTCCTGGCTGACGACGGTGCGGGCCGACGGGCGCCCGCACGTCACGCCGCTGGTCGCGGTGTGGCTCGACGGCGCCGTCCACTTCTGCACCGGCCCGGAGGAGCAGAAGGCCCGGAACCTGGCGGCCAACCCGCACGTCGTCCTGACCACCGGGTGCAACCGGTGGGACGACGGGCTCGACGTCGTCGTCGAGGGCCGGGCGGAGCGGACGACCGACGAGGCGACCCTGGCCCGGCTCGCCGACGCGTGGCGGGCCACGTGGGACGGGCGCTGGGACTTCGAGGTCCGAAACGGCGCCTTCCACCACCCCGACGGCGGCGAGGCCCACGTCTGGTCGGTCACCCCGACGAAGGTGCTCGCCTTCGGCAAGGGCACCTTCAGCCACACGACGCACCGGTTCTGAGCCCGCGCCGGACCCCGGGCGCTCACGCCGTGACCAGCTCGCGGCGGCCGGCCCAGGCCACGTCGTCGACGGCCAGCCACGGCGCCCCCGCGACGGCGCGCGGCGTCACGCCGGTGAACGCGACCACCTCCCGGTGGAGGTGCGACTGGTCGGCGTAGCCCGTCTCCGCCGCCACCAGCGCGGGCGGGTGGCCGGCCGCCAGGCGGTGGGCGGCCGCGTCGAACCGGACGAGCTGCGCCGCCCGCTTCGGGGTCAGGCCCACCTGGGCCCGGAAACGGGACCACAGGCGCTTGCGACCCCACCCCACCTCGGCCGCCAGCTCCTCGACCCGGACCTGCCCGCGGGCGGCGACGATCCGGCGCCAGGCCTCCCCGACCTCGGGGTCGACCGGCCGCCCGACCTCGAGCCGCCGGGCCAGCGCGGCCTCGGCGACGGCGAACCGCTCCTCCCACGAGCCGGCTGCCTGCAGCCGCTCCTGGGTGCGCACCGCGTCCCGGCCCCAGAGGTCCTCCAGGGCGACGACCGAGCCGGCCAGCGGCGCCGCCGCCCCGAACACCTGGTGGGCGACCGTGGGCGACAGGCGCACCTGCAGGCAGGCGACCTCCCACCCGCCGCCCCGCACGCTGCCGTGGGCCAGGCCGGCGACGACGGTGCCCCGCTGGCGCCGCCCGCTGGCCTCGTCCACCGCGTACAGCTCGTCGCCCGCGCCGACGTCGACGACGACGGTGACCGCCGGGTGCGGGACGACCCGCAGGTCGATCGGCCCCGGCTCGCGGTCGACGAAGCCGGCCATGCCGACCCCGGGCAGTCGGAGGGGGCGGGCCGGCGTCGCGATCTCCCAGGCGGGCACCGCGCCACCGGCGGGTCGAGCGGCGGACATGGGGCCACGCTACGGGGTCGGCCGCCGATCCCCCCGCGACATTGCTCCAAGAGCGCGGGCCGGACGAGGGCCGACGCTGGGCGGGCACCGACGTCCCGGACAGGAGCGACCATGACCGGCACCTTCGATCCCCACGTGCCCGCCCTCGAGCTCGCCGCTGCGATCCGCCACCGGGAGCTCAGCCCGGTCGAGGTCGTGGACGGCTACCTCGCCCGGGTGGACGCGCTCGACGGCCGCCTGAACGCGTTCTGCCACCTTCCGGCCGACGAGGTCCGCGCCACGGCCGCGGCCGCCGCCGACGCGGTCGTGCGGGCGGCGTCCCCCGACGACCTGCCGCCCTTCCACGGCGTCCCCCTGCCGTTCAAGGACCTGGTCGACGTGGCCGGCTGGCCCACGACCGCGGGGTCGGCCGCCACGAGCCGGGCGCCGGCGGCGGCCTCGGACCCCGTCGTCCGGCGCCTGGTCGGCGCCGGCTTCCTCCCCTTCGGCAAGACGACGACCTCGGAGTTCGGCACCGTGCCCTTCACCGAGAGCGACGCGTTGGGCACCTCCCGCAACCCGTGGGACCCCGACCGCACGCCCGGCGGGTCCTCCAGCGGCGCGGGCGTCGCGGTCGCCGCCGGGATGGCGCCCGTCGCCCACGCGGCCGACGGCGGCGGCTCGATCCGCATCCCCGCCTCGTGCACCGGGCTCGTCGGCCTCAAGCCGACGCGGGGGCTCGTCACCAACCTGACGGTCGAGGACGAAGGGCTGGCCGCCCACGGCGTGGTCACCCGGACCGTGGCCGACACGGCGGCCGTGCTCGACGTCCTCGCCCGCCACGACCCCGCGGCGTGGTGGTCGCCGCCGAGCCCCGCCCGTCCCTTCGCCGCCGCCCTCGACGACGCCCCGCCCCGGGGGCTGCGGGTGGGCGTCCTGGTCGACCCGCCGATCGAGGGGCTGCCGGTCGACCCGGCCTGCCGTCGGGCGGCCGAGGTCGCGGTCGCGACCCTGGAGGCGGCCGGCCACCACGTGGTCGACGAGCCCCTGCCGCTGCCGCCGGCCGACGAGCTCGTCGCGGCGTTCACGACGATCTGGAACGTCGGCGGCGCCGGCGTCGACCTCGAGGACCCCGACCGGGTCGAGCCGCTGAACCGGGCGCTGCGGGAGGCGGCCCGGGCGATCGACTCGTGGGAGTACGCCCGCGGCGTCCACCGGGCCCAGCTGCTGTCGCGCCGCGTCGTCGACGCGTTCGTCGACCGGGTCGACCTGCTCGTCACCCCGACCATGGCCTGCCTGCCCCCACCGGTGGGCGCCTGGCGGGCCGGCACCGAGCACGACCCCCGGATGGCGCTGCTGAACAGCTACCCGATGGCGGTGTTCACCTCGCTGTTCAACGTGACCGGCCAGCCGGCCGTCTCGCTGCCCGTCCACCACGACGAGGCGACCGGCCTGCCGGTCGGCGTCCAGCTCGTCGCCGCTCCGTGGCAGGAGCACCTGCTGCTCCGGGTCGCCCGCACGCTGGAGCTGGCCCACCCCTGGGCCGGCCGCCGACCGCCGATCGGCTGACGCGGGCCCGGGACCGGTGGCGACGCCGGACCGCCACGGCGCCCGTCGCGGGCGGCCGAGGGGGCCGACCCGGGGGAATCCGCTACCGCTGCGGGCCCGCACCCGGCAGTGTCGGGGCATGGCGCGAGAGGACGACCCCGGCACGGGCACGGCGAGCGGCGACCCCGGCGGTCGCGGCGGTCTCCCGGTGCGTGCCGTGCGCGAGCCGACCCCGGACGACGTCACCGCGGCCCGGGCCGTGGTGACGGCCCACCTGCGCCCGACGCCGGTCGTGCCCGTCCGGCTGCCGGGCGTCGAGGGCGAGGTCCTGCTGAAGCTCGAGTCGCTCCAGCCCACCGGCAGCTTCAAGGTCCGGGGCGCGCTGGCCGCCGTCGCCGCCTACGCGGCGAGCGCCGGGCGGGTGGTGACGCCCTCGGCCGGCAACGCCGCGCTCGGCGTCGCCTTCGCCGCCGCCCGGCTCGGCGTGCCCGCCACGCTGGTCGTGCCCGAGACCGCCTCGGCGGCCAAGGTCGCGGCGCTGCGCGAGCTGGGCGCCGACCTCGTCCTCCACGGCGCCGACTACGAGGAGGCCGAGCGCCACGCGCTCGCCCTGGCGGCCGAGGGCGCCGCGCTCGTCTCCCCCTACAACGACCCCCACGTCATCGCCGGGCAGAGCACCGTCGGCGACGAGGTCGGCGACCAGGTGGGCGACGACGTGACGCTGCTCGTCCCCGTCGGGGGCGGCGGGCTGGTGGCCGGGTGCGCGCTGTGGGCGGCGGAGCGCCCGGGCGTCCACCTCGTCGGCGTCGAGTCGGCGGCCTCGCCGGCGGTGTCGAGCGCGGTCCGGGCCGGGCGGATCGTCACCGTCGAGGTCGGTCCCACGATCGCCGACGGGCTCGGCGGCAACATCGAGCCCGGCTCGGTCACCCCCGCCGTCGCCGGCCGCCGGGTCGACACCTGGGTGCAGGTGCCCGAGGACCTGCTCCGCACCGCCGTCCGGCTGCTCGCCACCCGCTGCGGGTTGGTCGTCGAGGGCGCCGGGGCCGTGGGGGTCGCCGCCCTCCTCGGCGGCCTGGTCGAGCCCGCGCCGGGGACGGCGCCCGTCGTGCTGGTCACCGGGCGCAACATCGCCCCTGCGCTGCTGGCCGAGCTGCTGACCACCGGGTGAGCCGGCGCCGGCCGGCTCCGGCTACGGCGCCCCGCCCTGGGCGACGAGGTCGCCGGCGACGAGCACGTCGGTCCCCACGATCCGCACCGAGGGGTCGGCGAGCCGCAGGCCGTCGGCCACCGAGGTGATGCCGAGCGGGCCGACGGCGTCGGTGCCGGTGCCGATGATCGTGGGCGCCACGCCGACGATCACCCGGTCGACCACCCCCGCCCCGAGCAGCGAGGTGATGACCCGCGAACCGCCCTCGACGAGCAGGGTCTCGACGCCGTCCGCCCGCAGCGCGGCCAGCGCGGCGCCGACGTCGACCCCGCACGGCCCCGCCGGCAGCAGGCGCACGCCGACGTGGCGGGCGGCCAGCGCCCGCCGGCGCTCGACCGGCGAGCGGTCGGTGGTCAGCACGGTGGTGACGGCGTCGTCCTCCAGGATCCGGGCGTCGTCCGGCACCCGCAGCGTCGAGTCGAGCACCACCCGGATCGGCGAGGCCCCCGGCACCATGCGGACGGTCAGCTGCGGGTCGTCCTGGACGACCGTGCCGACGCCCACGAGCACGGCGTCGCACGCGGCCCGCAGGGCGTGGGAGACCCGACGCTCCTGCTCGCAGCTGATCCAGCGGGCGTCGCCGGTGGCGGTGGCGATGCGGCCGTCGAGGGTCTGCGCGTACTTGAGGACGACGTAGGGCCGGTCGGACGACGGAGCGCCCGCCGCGAACCGGGGGCCGACGAGGTCGGACACGTCGACGACCGACCCGGGGTCGACCGGGCCGGGGTCGCGGTCGCCGTCGAGGGTGGCGCCCGTCGGGCGCACGTGGCCCAGTCGCTGCTCCTTCGTGCGCAGGTAGCGCAGGTTGCGCACGTGGGGGGCGGTCGGCAGCGGCTCGAGGCCCGCCACGACGACCCCGTGCGACCGCAGGCCCTCGACCTTGGCCGGGTTGTTGGTCAGCAAGCGCACCGAGCGCACGCCGAGCGCGGCCAGCACGGCGGCGCTGTCGCCGTAGTCGCGGGCGTCGACGGCCCGCCCGACGGCCAGGTTGGCGTCGACCGTGTCGGCACCCCGGTCCTGCTCGACGTAGGCCCGCAGCTTGTCGACGAGCCCGATCCCCCGGCCCTCGTGCCCGGTGGCGTAGACGAGGACGCCGCGGCCGGCCGCGCTGATGGCGCGCAGGGCGAGGCGCAACTGCACGCCGCAGTCGCACCGCAGCGACCCGAGGACGTCGCCGGTGAGGCACTCGGAGTGCACCCGGGTCACGACCTCCTCGGCGCCGTCGACCTCGCCCCGGGTGAGCGCCAGGTAGACGCGGCCGTCCGAGCGCTCGAAGGCGTGGGCGTCGAACACGCCCATCGACGTCGGCAGGGGCACGGTGGCCACCTTCTGGAGAGGCCGCCCGCCGCGCGTGTCCGACTGCACCATCGCGAGCAGGATAGGGGCACATGCGCCCCGACACTGCGGATCGTGGCGATCCCGCCACCCTGGCGACCGGCGTGACCTTCACCGCGCCCCGCCGCGTCGAGCTCACGCCCGTCCCGGTCCCCGAGCCCGCCGAGGGGCAGGTCGTGGTGCGCACGCTGTGGTCGGGCATCAGCAGCGGCACCGAGATGCTCGCCTACCGCGGCGAGATCGACCCCGACCTGCCCCTGGACGAGGCCATCGGCGCGCTGGGCGGGACCTTCACGTTCCCGTTCCGGTACGGCTACGCGTGCGTCGGCCGGGTCGAGCGGTCGCGGGGCGCCCTCGACGAGGGCCGGCTGGTGTTCGCCTACCACCCCCACCAGGACCTGTTCGTCGTCGACGTCGACGACGTCGTGCCGGTCGACGGCGTCGAGCCCCGCCTGGCCACGCTGCTGCCCCTCGTCGAGACCGCGCTGCAGGTGGCGCTCGACGCCGGCCCCGTGCTCGAGGAGCCGGTGCTCGTCACGGGGCTCGGCGCGGTCGGCCTCGCCACCTCGCTGCTGCTGCAGCGGGCCGGCGCCCGGGTCACCGGGGTCGACCCCGCGGCCGGGCGGCGGTCCGTGGCGGCCGCGATCGGGGTGCCGGCCGTCGCCCCCGAGGCCGTCGGCGACGTCCTGGCCGACGCCGCGCCGGACGGCGTGCCGCTCGTCGTCGAGGCGAGCGGCCGCCCCGAGGCCCTGCGCACGGCGCTGGGCCTGCTCGCCCACGAGGGCGAGGCGCTGGTCGTGTCGTGGTACGGCACGAAGGAGGTGGCGCTGCCGCTGGGCGGCGACTTCCACCGACGCCGCCTCGTCGTCCGCAGCACCCAGGTGTCGACGATCCCGGCCGCGCTGTCCGGCCGCTGGACGCGGGCCCGGCGGCGGGCCGTCGCCCGGGCGCTGCTCGACGAGCTGCCCCTGACGCCGCTCGCCACCCACGACTTCCCCTTCGCCGAGGCGCCCCGGGCGTTCGCGGCCGTCGACGCCGGAGCGTCCGGCCTCGTGCACGCCGCGCTGTGGTACACGTGAGCGCCGTGTACGAGGTCGGGACGTCGGTCGAGGTGCGGGCGCTGCACGTGATGCCGGGCGTGGAGGGGCCCGAGGGCGAGCTCCACGCCCACGACTACCGGCTGGAGGTCGTCGTCGGCCGCTCCGACCTCGACGACCGGGGCATGGTCTGCGACCTCGACCTGCTCGACGAGGCGCTCACCCAGGTCGCCGACCGCCTGCGCGACCGCGACCTCGAGGCCATCCGGCCGCCCTCGGCCGAGGCCGTGACCGTCGAGGTGTTCGCCAAGTGGCTGCACGACGAGCTGGCCGACACCGTCGCCGCCGGCGGCGGCCACCACCTCGCCGTGCGGGTGTGGGAGTCGCCCACCGCCTTCGGGGGCTTCGCCGCACCCGTCACCTGACCGGCCGCCCGGGCCGGGCGGCCGCCGCGCATGCTCGTCGCCTCCCTCCTGACGCTCGGCTCACCCGACCAGCTGACCGGCGGTTACCTCTACCACCGGCGGGCCCCCGAGCCGGGGCCCCCCCCCCGGGGGCGCCCGCCCCCCCGTCTCTTATAAACACCTGAGCCTGCCCCCAAAGGGGATAGTGGAGATCACGGGGGGCGGGTGATAGTATAAAAAAAACAAAA
>PKRH01000117.1 GCA_017577565.1 Thermoanaerobacterales bacterium
GTGGCGGGCACGTCGCTCGCCGACCTGGGCGCCGACGCCCCGCACGCCGCGCTCGTCGCGGCCTGGCGCGCCGCCGGCGGGCTGCACGCCGGCCGGGTGGCCCACGGGGCGCTCGACACCCGGGCGCCCGGCGCGCACGCCGAGCCGGTCGAGCCACAGGGCGACGAAGGCGGCCCGCTCGGCGACCAGCTCGACGGGCAGGAACGCACCGGCCGCGGACGCGGTGCGGGACCGGATCCGCTGGTAGAGGCGGGCGACGAGGTCGCGGTCGCGGTCGTTGTCGCTGTGGACGTCGACGTCCACCTCGGGCGGCTCGCTCCCCGCGGCGAGGCGGGCCCGGTACGAGCGGGAGGCCCCGGCCGCGGGCGGCCGCTCGGTCAGCGAGACGACGGCCAGGCCGTTGCGGCGCAGGGCCTCGACCACCGCGGCGCCGCCGGGGGCGAGGTCGGGGGACCCCACGGCGAGCAGGGCGCCCGAGCCGGCGGCCAGGCCAGTCCCGTAGGCGACGACCAGGTCGAGCGGCAGGTTCGTGCCCGACACGACCCGCACGACCGAGAACGCGGCGAGCAGGCCCCACAGCGGCCGCGCCCACCGGGGCCCGGTCCAGCGGACGGTCACGACGACGGCCGCGGCGGCGCCGGCCAGGTAGGCGGAGGTCGGGAAGGCGCGGCCGGAGATCCAGCTCTCCCGCTCGACCAGCGCCCGCCACGAGGCGGGCTGGGCCTCGTCGACGAAGGTGTGGCCGAGCACCGCGGCGACGGCGGACGCCGCCACGGCGCCCAGGGCGACGCCGGCGAGCCACCGCGGACGCCGGGCGGCCAGCGCGGCGGCGACCAGGACGACCGGGGCGACCACCGCGGCCAGCTGGGTCAGGCCGATGGCCGCGGTGCGGGCGGGGCCGGGGAGCCGGCCGACCGAGCGGGCCAGGTCGGCCTGCATGCCGCCGAGGGTGTCGGTGGCGATCGCCGCGAGCACCACGCCGGCGACGGCGAGGGCGGCGCCGGCCAGGCCGCGCACCGCGTCGACCGCGGCCCACCGCTCGACGTGGCGGTCGAGCTCGGTGACGGACGCGCCGTTGGCCGCGGGCACCGCCTCGGAGGGGCGTGCGGGTGCCGCCGGCATGGGCGCAGTATCCCACGCCGCGCGCGCACCGCCACCGTCCGTCGTCAACGGGGCCCGGCGCTCAGATGCCCTCGTCGGGGGTGCGGGCGAGGACCTCGCCCTCGTCGGCCGGCGCCTCGTCGCCCTGCCCGTCGCGGGACACGTGGACCGGTCCGTGGCCGATGCCCGGGCGCATCGGCAGGGCGGCGAGCACGGCGAGCCCGGCGACGACGGCGGCGATCCAGAACGCGGGCGGGAAGCCGTCGACCCGGCCGCCGTAGACGGTGGCCATGACGGTGATGCCGAAGGCCACGCCGAGCTGGCCGGTCAGCCGCTCGGCGGCGCCGGCCATCCCGAGGTCGCGGTCGTCGACCGCGTCGGACAGCGCCGTGGTGAGCCCCGGCCGCAGCAGGCCGTAGCCGACGCCCTGGAACACGAAGCCGACCCCGACGACGACCGGCAGCGAGTCGGTCGCCGACCCGACGGCCAGGCCGACCATGCCGAGGCCGAGCGAGGCGCACCCGGCGATCACGGCGGTGCGGCTGCCCGCGGCGCCGGCGACCCGCCCGCCCACGGGGGAGAAGAGGGCGAACAGGGCCGGGCGGATGGCGAGGATCGGCACCGAGCTGGTCAGCGTGTAGCCGAACTGCTCGACGAGCAGGAGGCTGGCGAGGAAGAACCCGCCCATGTAGGCGGCGCCGGAGAGGAAGCCGCTGGTCAGCGACGACCGCACGTCCCGGTGGGCGAAGAACGCCAGGGGCACGAGCGGGGCCGGCGCCCGGCGCTCGACCACCGTGAAGGCGACGAGGCCGACGACGCCGGCGGCCACGCAGCCGAGCACGGCCGGGCTGGTGACGCCCCACTCCGGCGCCTGGTCGACGCCGAGCAGCAGGGGGCCGACGCCGGCGGCCAGCACGACCGCGCCGGGGAGGTCGAAGGACGCCTCGCGCCGCGGCGTCTCCCGCAGCACGATCCACGAGGCGACGACCGGCACGACCATCAGCACGGCCTGCATCACGAAGAGCATCTGCCAGCCCAGGGCGTCGATGACCGGCGCCCCCAGGGTCAGGCCGACGACCGGCGCGCCCGCGCTGGTCATCGCCCACCAGCCCATGGCCCGGGCCCGCTCGGGGCCGCGGTGGACCGAGTTGATGAGCGCCAGCGAGCTGGGCATCGTGCTGCTCCCCGCCACGATGGCCAGCGTCCGCCAGGCGATGAGGAGCGCCGGGTGGGTGGCGGTCGCCGACAGGGCGGTGGCGACGGTGGCGAGCGCGAAGCCGCCGACGAACATGCGCCGGTGGCCGTGCAGGTCGCCGAGCTTGCCCAGCACCGGCAGGGCCAGGGCGGAGGTGAGGATCGGCAGCGTGACCAGCCAGGCCAGCGAGGCCTGGCTGACCCCGAAGTCCTCGGCGATGGTGGGGATGGCGAGGGTGAGGACGGTGACGGGGAACGTCGTCGCGAACAGGCCGCTGATGGCGACGATCAGGACCGCCCGGGGGTAGCGGCCGCTGGCGTCGAGGCGGGCGGCGACGCGCTCGGTCAGCGTGAGGGGGGCTGCGTCCGTGGTCACGTCACTCGGTCGGGCAGGGGGGTCGGAGAGCCTCATCGGATCGACAGAACGCTAAACCCGCGGCGCCCTCGACCCGAAACCGCTCCCGTGCCCGGCGCCGCGCCCCCGGCGGATGTCGGCCGGGGCCGGTGCCCGCCGTACGCTTCCCGGCCGTGCCCGTCGTCCATGCCGATGCCCTGCTCGCGGACCTGACCACCCTCCGCCTCGGCGGCCCGGCCCGCCGGCTGGTCGAGGTGGCGACCGAGGACGAGCTGGTCGACGCCGTGCGGTCGGTCGACGCGGCGGGCGAGCCGCTGCTCGTGCTGGCCGGCGGCAGCAACGTCGTCGTGGCCGACGAGGGGTTCGACGGCACCGTCGTGCGGGTCGCGACCCGGGGCGTCACCGTCGAGCCCGCGGGGCGCGACGGCGCCGTCCTCGTGACGGTCGCCGCCGGTGAGCCGTGGGACGACGTCGTCGCCCGGGCGGTCACCGAGGGGTGGTCGGGCATCGAGGCCCTCTCCGGCATCCCGGGGTCGGCCGGGGCGACCCCGATCCAGAACGTCGGCGCCTACGGCCAGGAGGTGGCCGACACGATCGTCCGGCTGCGGGCCTGGGACCGGCGGCGGGGCGAGGTGCGGACGGTCCCTGCCGCCGAGTGCGGCTTCGGCTACCGCACCAGCGCCTTCAAGGGCGACGACCGCCACGTCGTGCTCGACGTGACCTTCGAGCTGCCGGCGACGGCCACGGGGTCGCCCGTGCGCTACGCCGAGCTGGCCCGGCGCCTCGGCGTCGAGCTCGGCGAGGTGGCGCCGGCGGCCGCGGTGCGCGAGGCGGTGCTCGAGCTGCGCCGGGCCAAGGGCATGGTGCTCGACCCCGACGACCACGACACCTGGAGCGCGGGGTCGTTCTTCACCAACCCGATCGTCGAGCCGTCCCGGGTGCCGCCCGGCGCGCCGGCCTGGCCCCAGCCCGACGGCCGGGTGAAGGTCAGCGCCGCCTGGCTCATCGACCACGCCGGCTTCGGCCGGGGGTACCCCGGCCCGGGCGGCCGGGTGTCGCTGTCGACCAAGCACGCCCTCGCGCTGACCAACCGGGGCGGGGCGACGACCGCCGACCTGCTGGCGCTGGCCCGCACGGTACGCGACGGCGTCCGGGCCCGCTTCGGGATCGAGCTGGTCAACGAGCCGACGCTCGTGGGCTGCTCGCTCTGAGCGGGCGCGGCGCGGGGCGGGGCCCGCCGTCGCCGGCCCCGCCGGTGGCCTCAGGGCCGGCGGCCGAGGAAGGCCAGCAGGCGGGCCTGGGCGTCGGCGCCCTCGGGGGCCGGCACCTCCGGCCCGAAGGCGCCCGGGCCCCGCAGGACGTCGCCCATGGCCGCCAGCCCGGCGTGCACCCGGGCCACCTCGTCGGCGGGCAGCGTGACCTCGAGGCCCGCGGCCCGGGCCAGGTCCCAGCGGTGGACGAGGAGGTCGGCGCACACGAAGCGGTCGATCCCCTCGGCGAAGCTCATGTGCCCGAAGACGGCGCCCTCGAAGGTCGCGCCGGCGGCCTCGGGGTCGTGCAGGTGCCGGCTGACGACGGCCCGGGCGGCGGCGAACGCGCCGGCCGGGTCGTCCTCGACCGGTGGCACGTCGCCCAGGTCCCGCCCGACGAAGCCCTCGAACAGGCGGTGGTTGTCGACCATGTGGGCCACGACGTCGCGGGCGGTCCACCCCTCGCAGGGCGACGGGGCGCCCCATCGGTCGTCCGGCACGGCCGCGATGGTGGCGGCGAAGTCGGCGGCGAGTCGGTCGTAGCGTTCGGCGATGTCGGCCATGGGGCCACGGTGCGCCGGGCGGGGTGCCGGCGTCTTGAAGGAACGCGACGGGGCCGGCCGGGGAGCCTCGGTACGCTGGCGGCCGTGGTGCGATCGGTCCGGGAGGACGCCCGGGGCATCGTGGCGCCGGACCTCGGCCTGCAGCGGTTCCGGCTCGACCGGTACCCGCCCTCGCCCGAGGTGGCCCGCCTCGTCGACCGCTACTGGGTCGTGACCTGGGACCTGCGGGGCCGTCCGTCGCACACCCAGCACGTGTTCCCGCACCCGGTCGTGAACGTGACCTTCCAGGACGGGGGGCCCGGTCTGGTCACCGGCGTGAGCACGACCGTCGTGGCCCGGACGCTCTCGGGCGCCGGGCGGGTGCTCGGCATCATGTTCCGCCCCGCGGGCTTCCGGCCGCTGCTCGGGCGGCCGATGGCGACGATCCGGGACGCCACCCTGGACTGGGCCTCCGTCGTCGGCGACCGGGCGGCCGACGCGCTGGCCCGGCGGGTGGCGGCGGTCCCGGACGGCGCCGCCATGGCGGCCGCGGCCGACGCCGCGCTGGCGCCGCTCGTGCCGGCGGGGCACCAGCCGTGGGAGGACACCGCCGCCCTGGTCGAGCGGGTGGCGGCGGACCCGGCCTTCCTCACCGTCGCCGACCTCGCCCGGGAGGCGGGCACGACCGCCCGCGAGCTGCAGCGCCGCTTCGCCGACCACGTGGGCCTGGGGCCGAAGGCCGTGATCCGCCGGTACCGGCTCTACGAGGCGGCCGAGCGGGCCCGGGGGCGGGAGCGCGTCGACTGGGCCGCGGTGGCCGCCTCGCTCGGCTACAGCGACCAGGCCCACATGACCCGGGACTTCACCGCCACCTTCGGGATGCCGCCCGGGCGCTACCTGACCGTGAACCGCCCGGCCGGCCGGTGAGGGGCAGGGCGCGGACGTCGACGCCGCCGCGCCCGGTGCCGGGGCAGGGGAGGTCGAGGCCGCCCTGGCGCCCGTCAGGTGGTGGAGGGGGGTGCGGGGCGCCGGCGCGCGAACCGCCGGGTGCCGCGGCGGGGACGGGTCCAGGCCCGCCGCAGCGCCGCGTGGCGGTCCGCGACGAAGGTGCGGGCGATCTCGGCGTCGAAGAGGGGCTGCATGGGGGGTCTCCTGTCCTGGGTTCGCCGGTCGGCCGGCCCGGCGCGCACGCGGCGGCGGGCCGGCACGAGGCGAGCATGCGCCCCGCTGCTCGACACGGGCTTGGCGAGCGCTTGACCGCGGTGCGGCGCCGGCAGGGCTGGCTGCCTGACCCGCGGCCCGACCGCGCCCCGTTTGGCAGCGCGGGATCCCCGCCTGCCCACGATGCGGCCATGGGCGGACGGGTTCCCTTCGCCGACAACTTCCGCGACCTGTCGAACCACAACGGGTACCAGTTCGAGTTCTTCTGCGAACGGTGCGGGAACGGGTACCGGTCGCGGTTCGTCCGGGACAAGCTCGAGACCGGGCGGGGGTTGCTGCGCAGCGCCGGTGCGCTGTTCGGCGGCAAGCTGGCCGAGCTGAGCGGCGCCACCGAGCAGTTCCCGTGGGACCGGGCCACCAACTCGGCGGCCAAGGACAAGGCCCTGGCCGAGGCGACCGCCATGGTGGCCGAGGAGTTCCGGCAGTGCCGCGGGTGCGGCGACTGGGTGTGCCGGGCCGTGTGCTGGAAGCACGAGGTCGGCCAGTGCCTCCGCTGCTCGCCCAGCGTCGTCGAGGAGATCTCGCGGGCGCAGGCCGCCGCGCAGGTGCGCCAGATCCAGGAGAAGGCCGAGACCATCGACTGGACCGCCGACCTCGACATCGCCCGCCGGGCGGTCGTCGAGTGCCCGGCGTGCCACACGAAGGTCGACGGCGGCAAGTTCTGCCCCGAGTGCGGCTCGAAGCTGGCCCCCACGACGTTCTGCACCAACTGCGGCACGGAGCTCCGCGAGGGCGCGAAGTTCTGCAGCGAGTGCGGCCAGCGGGTGTGAGCGCCGGCCGCCGGCCGCGCCGCCCCTGGTCGACGCCGTGAGCTTCCCCTGCCGGGTCGACGGCCGGCCGACCGTGGCCGCCGTCGAGGGGGACCACCTGGTCGTCGAGGGCGGCGCTCCCGTGGGTCGACGTCGACGAGGTGGTGGTCGAGAACGCCCGGGTCACGCTCGGCCTCGCCGACGGCCGCCGGGTCGTGCTGTCCCACCTCGCCCGGCGGACCGACGAGTTCGTCGAGGTACTGCGCACGGCGCGGGCCCGGGCCCGCCGGGCGGCGCTGCTGCAGTGGACCGCCGGTCCGCCGATCGACACCTACCCGACGCGGGTGGGCGGCGAGCCCGGCCAGGTCGTGCTGTTCCCCGACGGCGTGACCGTCGAGCCGTTGAACGGTCCACCCCGCCTGGCCCCGCTGCCCCTGGTCGAGGGGGTCGAGCGGGACGGGTACCGGATCACCCTGCACCTGCGGGGTGCCGCGCCGGTCGCCGTGCCACCGCTCGCCCGGCGCACGGACGAGTTCCTGATCGACCTCGAGCGGGCCCGTCGCGACCTGGCGGCCCGCACGGCGGCGGCCTGGGCGGCCCTCTCCCCGGGGCTGGCCGGCTTCCCCGCCCCCGACGGGTGGGCGGTCGACGCGGCGGCGGCCGGCGGCTGGTGGCCGCACCTCCGAGCGGCGGTGGCGGGCGGCGGGGCGGCCGGTGACGGCGACGGGGACCGCGGACCGGCCGCGCTGGCGGTGCTGGAGGCCCTCGCCGGCGACCGGCTGCGCCTCGGGATCGAGCTGCAGGGTGACGCCGTGCTGCGCTTCGCCCTGGCGCCCCACGGCGACCGGGTGGCGGTCGAGGGCTTCGGCGACGACGCCCGGGCCACCTACGTGTTCCGCACCGCGTCGGTCGACGAGCTGAACGCCGTGCTCCTGCTGACGAGCTTCCGGCGTGAGGCGTTGCACCTCCTGCCCGAGCGGCTCGGCCGCTGGGCCGTCGCGGTCCGCACCCTCGAGGTGGTGCGCCGGGCCCGCGCCGCCCTCGTCGCCCGGGTGGTCCACACCGCCGGGTGGGCGGCGGCGGTCGAGGCGGCGCTGCGGGGCTGAGCCCCGCCGGGCTCAGGGCCGCGAGCCGGCGGCGGTCACGGCCTCGACGATGCGGTCCCGGACGGCGTCGGCGTCGACGTCCACCGCCAGCCGCGCCGGGGGCCGGCCCGGGCTGGCGACCAGCACCCCGGCGGGCGCCCCGCCGGCGGGACAGGCCACGGACCGCTCCTCCCAGGTGAGCAGGTCCGGTTCGAGCGCGGCGACGGCCGCGACCGGGTCGTGGAGGGCGGCGCCGCCGCCGTCCGCCCGCCGCCGGGCCGCGAGCTCGGCGCAGAAGGCGGCGACGGGCCCGCCCGCGGCCCAGCGGCGCAGGTCGTCCTCCCGCAGCGCCACCCGGGAGGTCACGTCGACGGGGACGACGGCGACCTCCGGCACCCCGGCGAGGACGGCGTCGACCGCGGCCGGGTCGGCGGCGGCGTTGAACTCGGCGATGGCCGGGTCGACGGTCGGGCGGGGGGCGAGCGCCCCGCCCATCCAGACGACACGGTCGACGCGCGCCCCGCGGCGGAGCGCCAGGGCGACGGCGGTGAGCGGCCCCAGCCCGAGCACCGCGCCCTCGATCGGGACGTCGCCCGCCGGCGGGGTCGCCTCCGGCCCGGGGGCGCCGAGGGGCAGCCGCGCCGCCAGCCCGGCGAGGCCGTCGGCACCGTGGGCGTGCCGGTGGCGGCGCACGGGCCGGCCGTCGAGCGCCACCGACGGGCCGAGGCCCACGGGGACGTCGAGGCCGAGGAGCCGGGCGAGCCCGGCGGCGTTGTGGTGGGCGACCGGCGCCGGGACGTTGCCCGCGCCGGCCACGATCCCCCGCACGGCGCCCGCGGCGGCGAGGACCGCGAGGGCGACGGCGTCGTCCACCCCGGGGTCGCAGGTCACCACCCATCCGCGGCGTGCCACCCCGGCATCGTCGCGCCCGGTGCCGGCGGCGGGGAGGGGCGTCAGGCGGCCCGGCGGGCGGCCACCACGGGGAGGTGCAGGAGGTCGGGGAACCGGTCGTCGCCGCCGAGCGCCCGGAGGCGCTGCCCCACCCGCTGCACGACCTTGCGGACGGCCGCCTCACCCAGGCCGAAGCGGGCGGCCACGGTGACGGCCGGGCTGCGGTTGCCGGTGGCGCGCTCGTCGGCGTGGGTCAGCCACACGGCGGCGTCGCGGGGGCTGGCGACCAGGTCGAGCGCGGCGGCCAGCTGGGCCGCCCGGGGGTCGCGGGCGGCCACCCGGCGGAGCGTCGCGAGGACGTCCTCCACGACGTCGGCGGGGTCGACGGCGGGGGAGGTCTCCGGGGCGGCGCGGTCGTACGACGCGTGGCGGGCGGCGACCACCTCGTCGAGCGGGTCGGCGAAGGTGCCGGCCCAGCGGTGCACGACCCCGGTGACGCGGTCCCGCGCCCAGGTCCAGGGCGGCGCGCCGTCCGGCCGCCAGCTGCGGGCGCAGCGGACGATGGCGTCGACGGCGTCGAGCACGAGCCCGTCGAGGTCGTCGCGCGTGTAGGGGATGCGCAGGCGGCGGAGCTCGCGACGCACCTGGCGCCGCACGGGCCGGTCGGCGAGGAGGAGGAACCGCCAGACGGCGGCGGTGTCGCCGGCGGCGATCTCGGCCATGACCGCCGCCACCTCGGCGGGGTCGGGGTCGTCGGCCGGGACGACGGCGGGCGCCGGGGCCGGCCCGGCGGGGCTGCCGGGGGTCGTGTCCGTGGGTGCGGGAACCGGGTCCATGCCCGTCCCGTCGACGCCCGCACGACGGTGTGACCGGGGCGGGGCCCCTTCGTTGTCACACCCCGTCGCTTCAATCCGGGGCCGGGGACGCGCCTCTCGCCGATCAGGCGATCGGCCGTCCTCTCCCAGTCACGTCCAACACGTACCGACGAGGTGGTGGCTGAACCGATGTCCGAACCCCCGATGCCCGAGGCGGCGGCCCGCTTCCTCTCCTCGCCCGAGGGGCGCGCGGTCGTCCGCGGGGCCCGCCTCCGGGCCCACCTGCCGGCGACGGTCGAGGACGACCTCGCCCAGGAGGTGCTGCGCCGGCTCTGCGCCACGGACGCCGACCGGCTGCAGGCCGTCGACAACCTCGCCGCCCTGGTGACCACGGTGGCCCGCCGGGCCGCCGTCGACCTCGTCCGGGGCCGGGTCCGCGGCCCGCAGGAGGTCGTCCGCTCGACGCTCGTCGACCCCGACGCCGAGGTGCGGGTCCCGTCGCTCGACGGTGCCTCGCCCCTCGACGTCGAGGCCGACGTCGTCGGCGGCGCCCTGCTCGCCGAGATCCGCCGCCGGGTGCTCGCGATGGCGGGCGACGACCCGGCCCGGGCGGCCGCGGCGCTCGCCTACCTCGCCATCACCTGCGACGGCGCGGTGCCGGGCGACGGCTGCCCCCGTCCGGCCGGCGGGGCCTCGCCGGACGAGGCGGCCGCCTGGGCGGCCCTCTGGTACGCGGGCCACCGCGACTGCTTCACCGCCACGCCGACGGTCGGCGCCGCAGCGGTGCGCAAGCGGCGGAGCCGGCGGACGGGCCGGCTGCGCGCGCTGCTGCGGGACGTGGCTGCGGCCGTCGGGCTCGACCGGGAAGGTGCGCACCATGGTTGAACCGCTCCTCGGCACGCGTCCGCTCCTCGCCGACTGCCACCCTGCGGCCGGGGTGGCGACGCTGTCCGCCCGCCCGGCCGGGCCGGCCGGCTCGGCCGGCATCACGCTCGCCGACGGGCTCGAGCTCGACGTCGACGTCGCCGACCCGGCGACGCTCGTCGGCCTGACCCTCGAGTGGGCGACGGACGGCGCCGGGGGGCTGGAGCCACCCCCGCAGCACCGCCGGGCGCTGGAGGTGCTCCTGGGCGGCGACCGGGCGGCGCAGCTCGCCGCGTCGCTGCACGGCCGGCCCGACGCCGACGGCTGGGTGGGGTGCCGGCTCGGCGACGGCGCGCACCTCGCCCGGGGCGTCGCGCCCGGCCTGCACCGGGCCGCCCTCGCGGTCGCCGGCGCCGGCACCGCCGGCGTGCCGACCGCGGTCCGGGGGATCGCGCTGGCCGAGGCGGCGGCCGAGCTGGCGCCCGTCGCCGAGCGGCTGCCCGCGGTCGGCGCCGTCGTCCGGGACTGGCTGGCCGGGGCCGCCGACCTCGTGGTCGAGACCCTCGCCGAGGGCACCTTCGCCGTGCCGGAGCACGCCGCCGCCCCGGCCGGTCGGCGGCTGCGCCGGGTGGCTTGGCTGGGGGCGCCACGGCCCCTCGCCCGGGGGCGGTTCGCCGCCTTCGCCCGCGAGCTCGGCGAGGGCGGCCACCGGACCCTTATAATATACCAAGGAGGCCGACGCACCATCTGTGGCAGAGTTCGGTGGGGGCGCGCGAGTGAATAAAAAAAAATATAACTATTT
>PKRH01000118.1 GCA_017577565.1 Thermoanaerobacterales bacterium
GCACGGGCGAGGGCGGGCCCGACGCGCCCGCCGGGCCCGATCCGGCCGCCGTGGCCGCGGCGGCGCAGGCGGTCGACGCCGCCGAGGAGGCCGTCACCGCCGCCGAGGAGGCGGCCCACGCCGCGGCCGCCGACGCCGCGGCCGCCGAGGAGGCCGCCCGGGCGGCCGAGGCCGAGGCGGCGGACGCCCGCCGCCGGGCCGACGAGGCCCGGGACGCGGCCCGCCGGGCCCGGGACGCGGCCGCGGCGCGCGCCGCCGCCCGGGACGAGGCCGCTCGGGCCCTCGCCGAGGCCCGGGCCGAGCTGGAGGTGCTGTCGCCCTGAGGCGACGTGGTGCGCACCGGCCCCGGTCGCCGTGGGGCGGGGGCCGCCCCCGGGGCACCGTCACCCGCGGGCGGAGGCGGCGAGCTGGCCGGCCGGCGTGCCGTCGGTGCGTCGATCCGTCTCCACGACCTCGGTGAACGCCCGGGGTGCGCCGGCGTCGAGGGCCCTCGGCCGGTGGGATGCCGTCGTCGCTAGGGCCGGTCGCGGCCCGGCGGCGAGCCGCCCACCCGGGCGATGCGCCCGGCGGCGACCGGGCCGGCATCGGGCGCCGCAGCCGCCCCGTCGACCGCCTCGCCGGCCCGCTCGAGGTTCTCGGCCACGTCGGGACCCATGCCCTCCGGCCGCGACACGACCGTCTCGGCCACCCGGTAGACGCCGTAGACGGCCAGCACCGCGGCGGTCACGTGGAGCAGGAAGGCCAGGGCCACCCCGGCGATCAGCGCCACGCGCCAGCGCCGCCCCCAGAGCACGGCGAGCGCCGCCGGGATCGCGACGGCCCCGGCGGCACCGCCGAGGACCTCGACCCACCAGGGGCGGTCGCCCATCCAGGGCAGCAGGTCGACCACGTCGAGGACGTCCAGGGTGGCGAGCACGCCCAGCGCGCCGACGACGCCGAGCGTCCCGGCGACGAGCGTGCGCCACCACCAGCGGGGTGCCAGCGCGCTCCAGCAGGTCGCGAGCATGACGCCGGCCCACATCAGCCACCGCCGCAGGCGGGGCGTCCCGAGCGACGCCATCGCGTCGCGGAGGATGCGGTCGGCCTCCTCCCGGTCGACGTCCGGCCCCTCGTGGTCGGGCGGGCCGCCCGAGCGGACGAGGGCGTCGTGGAGGATGACGGCCGCCAGGTGGCTGCCGAGCCCGGGCACCAGCCAGGCGAACATCCAGGGGATCGACGCCAGGTCGGTGCGGAAGCGCCCGGGGTCGGCCGGCACGACGAACGGCTCCCGGTGGGCCGGGTCGCGGTAGCCGAACCGCCGGAGGACCCGGAAGCTGTCGCCGTCCTGCTCGAGCTGGAGCTGCAGCGGTCCGCCGGTCTCGGCGTCGTAGAACCGGTCGGGGGCCGCGCCGCCCGACGGCTCCGCCACCGGGCCGGGCGCCGTCTCGGGGCCCTGGGTCATGGCGCCACCTCCCGCCACGCTCGGTGCCATTGAACCACGTCACGGGCCTCGAGCGGGACGGTCCGCCGGGGCGGCGGAGGCGGCGGTCGCCGACGCGATCCGGGTTTGGCCGGGCGACCGGCCGGGAAGGTGTTGCCGTGCCGGCGGTGCCCCATCCGGGCAGGACCCGAGGCACCCGTCGAGTCGCGCCTTCGGCCGGCCGGGAACGCTCCCCGGTTGTCGGCCGGCCGTGCCGCGTCCGCACCCGGAGGTGCCGCCGGCGCCCCGACGCGCGCGAACGGCGGGGGCCCGCAGGCCCCCGCCGTGTCACGTGCGGTACGTGCGGTCGGGTCCGCCGGTCAGCGCAGGCCGAGCTGCCGCGAGCAGGCCGGCCAGGCACCCCAGCCCTGCCCGGCCAGGACCCGCTCGGCGACCCGGATCTGCTCCTCGCGCGAGGCGTTGGCCGGGTTGCCGGTGCCGCCGTACGCCTCCCAGGTGCTCTGGGAGAACTGCAGACCGCCCCGGTAGCCGTTGCCGGTGTCGATCGACCAGTTGCCGCCGGACTCGCACTGGGCGAGGCGGTCCCAGACGGTGCCGCCGCCCGAGCTCGGCTGGGCCACGGGCGCGGCCTGGGACGACCCGCTGCTGCCCGAGGACGAGCTGCGCTCGCCGCCGTCGTCGTCGCTCTGGCGCGACGAGGAGGACGGCGCCGCCGGCTGCCACTCGGGGATCTCGCCCGGCGTCCCCAGCTTGTTCAGGTCGATCTCCTGGCCCGGGAAGATGAGGTGCGGGTTCTCGATGCCGTTGCCGGCCGCCACCTCGGCCCAGTTGTCCGGGGCGATCTGGGAGAGCGTCTCCCCGGGCTGGACGACGTGGATGTTCGGCGTGTGTGCCCCAGCGGCGGTGCCGAAGCCGATCACCCCGGCTGCGGCGACCGCGGACGCGGTGGCGATCCGCTTGAGAGGTGACATGCGCATGGCGCTCCTTGTCTGTGGTGCGGCGGAGCCCGGGTGGGTCACCGAGGAGCGCGCCCCCGTCGAAGGAGAACCCCAGCCCCCAGCGACCCCATGCCGCCGGTGGCGCAGGACGGCGCGCCACGACGGCTCCCAGGCAGGTACTTGCCCGTCCAGGTGACCCGACGACCCCCCGCCCGGTCAGGAGTGGTGACTACTCCCGTGCGCGGTGACGACACCACATCGCAACAGATGTCACGCAAACGCAATAGACTTTGCCCGGTTTGCCAAGCGATCCACGTGACCGCCGACGGCACCGCACCCCGCCCATGACGACGACCCTCCTCCCTTCGACGCGCCCGGACGGGACCACCTCCCCGCCGGACTGGCCCCTGGTCGGCCGCGCCCGCGAGCTGCAGGCCCTGCGCGACCTGCTCGAGGACGGGCCGCCGGGCGCCATCGTCCTGGCCGGGCCGCTCGGCGTCGGCAAGACCCGCCTCGCCCGGGAGTGCCTGGCCATGGCCGCCGCCTCCGGCATGGCCACGGCGCGGGCGGTCGCGACGCACGCGGCCTCGCACATCCCCTTCGGCGCGCTCGCGCCGCTGCTGCACGCGACCTCGCGCCGCCCCGGCGCGGTCGACGACCGGGCCGACGTCCTGCGCCGGTCGGTCGCCGCGCTGGCCGACCGCCCCGACGGCGGCCGCCTCGTGCTGCTGGTGGACGACGCCCACCTGCTCGACGACGCGTCGGCCACCCTCCTCCACCAGGTCGCCGTCGCCGGCTCGGTCACCGTGCTCGCCACCGTGCGTACCGGGGAGCCGGCGCCCGACCCGATCGTGGCGCTGTGGAAGGACGGGCTCGCACCCCGCATCGAGCTGGGCGGCCTCGACCACGGCGCCACCGAGGAGCTGCTGACCACCGTGCTCGGCGGCCCGGTCGACCCGGCGACCGCCCGCCAGCTCGTCGACCGCTGCCAGGGCAACGCCCTCTTCCTCCGGGAGCTCGTCCTGGGCGCCCTCGACGACGGCACGCTCGTCGACGACGGCGTCCTGTGGCGGCTCGTCGGCGACCTGTCCCCCTCCGACCGGCTCGTCGAGATCGTCGAGGGCCGGCTCGGCCGGCTCACCGACGAGGAGCGGGCCCTCATGGAGCTCGTCTCGCACGGCGAGCCCCTCGGCCAGGCCGAGCTCGACGCCCTCTCCGACCGGAGGGTCGCCGAGGCCCTCGAGCGGCGCGGCCTGCTCACCACCCGGCTCGACGGCCGGCGCCTGCAGGTCTCGCTCGCCCACCCCGTCTACGGCGACGTCGTGCGCGCCCGCACGCCGGCCCTGCGGGCCCGCGCCATCGCCGAGTCGCTGGCCGGCGTGATCGAGCAGGCCCCGCCGCGACGGCACGACGACGTGCTGCGGATCGCGGCGTGGCGGCTCACGGCCGGGGGCGGCGACCCCCGCCTGCTCCTCGAGGGGGCGACGATCGCCCGCTGGCGCTACGACTTCCCCCTCGCCGAGCGCCTGGCCCGGGCGGCCGGCGAGGCCGGCGCCGGGTTCGACGCCCAGCTGCTCGCCGCCCACGTGACCAGCCTGCAGGGCCGGCGCGAGGAGGCCGAGGCCGCCCTGGCCGAGCTGGCCGGCCGGTGCCGCGACGACCGCCAGCGCGGGATGGTGGCCGTGGCCCGGTTCGACAACCTGGCCACCTGGTCGGGCTGCGACCGGGTCGACCTGCTCGACGACGCCCTCCGGCGGGTGGGCGACCCCGACGTGATCGACCAGCTCGAGGCCCGGCGCCTGTGGGCGCTCCTCGACCGGCACGGGCCGCGGGCCGCGGCCGAGGCCGCGCAGGCCCTGGCCGACCGGTCCCGGGGCGAGGCGCTGGTCGTCGCCTGCCTGGTCGGCGCCCTCGCCCTGGCCCGCCTCGGGCACCTCGACGCCGCCGTCGAGATGTCGGAGCGGGGCCGCGAGGCCCGGGAGGGCATCGACTCGCCGCTGGCGTGGAACCCCTGGTGGCACACGGTGACCGAGTGCCTGGCGCTGCAGCACGCGGGCCGGTTCGCCGAGGCCGACCGGCTGGTGGACGACCACCACGCCCAGGCGCTCGCCGAGGGGTCGGCCGAGGCCCAGGCGCTGTTCGCGGCGCTGCAGGCCGACCGGGTCGCCGACCGCGGCCGGGTCGCCACCGCCGTGCGCCGGGCCCGCGAGGCGCTGGCCGTGAACCAGCGGCTCGACCGGCCCGCCCTCGCCCGTCGCAACCACCTGGTGAGCGCGCTGGCGCTGGCGCTGTCCGGGCAGGCCGACGCCGCCGCCCACGAGCTGGAGGCCGCCGACGCGCCCGACCTGCCCCGGCCCGTGCGCGACGCCGTCGACGCCCTCCAGGCCCGGGCCTGGGTGGCGGCCGCCGGCGGCGACCTGCCCACGGCGACCCGGCACCTGGCCGAGGCGGCCGACGTCGGCGAGCGTATCGGCGACCTGGTCGGGGCGGCGGCGGCGCTCCACGGGCTCGCCCGCCTGGGACGGGCGGCCGACGTCGCCGACCGGCTGGCGGCGGTCGCCGCCCGCATCGACGGCGACCTCGCCCCGGCGCGGGCCGAGCACGCCCGGGCCCTGGCCGCGGGCGACGCCGGCGGGCTCGACGCCGTGTCCCCCCGCTTCAAGGCCATGGGCGCCGACCTGCTGGCGGCCGAGGCCGCCGCCGACCGCGCCGTGGTCCTGCGCCGGGCCGGCGACCAGCGGGCCGCGGCCGCCGCCGAGCGGCGGTCCGGCGACCTGGCCGAGCGCTGCGAGAGCCCGGTGACGCCGGCCCTCCAGGCGGCGGAGACCCGGGCCCGCCTGACCCCCGCCGAGCGGGAGACCGCCGTGCTGGCCGCCGCCGGCCGGACCAACAAGGAGATCGCCGCCCAGCTCGTGCTGTCCACCCGCACCGTCGAGAACCGGCTCCAGCGGGTGTACGAGAAGCTCGGCATCTCCGGGCGGGCCGAGCTGGCCGCCGAGCTCGAGGGCGGCGCCTGACCGGCCGCCCCGCGGCCCGCGCCGGCGGCCGGTACGGTTGGGGGGTGCCCGCCAGCAGCGAGGGCGAGTCGCGCGCCGGGGTCCGGTTCACCAACCTCGACGAGCCCCTGTTCGACGGCGCCGAGGCCACCAAGCGCGACCTGGTCGACTACCTCGACGCCGTGCGCGACCGCATCCTGCCCGTGCTGCGCGGCCGCCCCCTCTCGGTGATCCGGGTCCACCGGGGGCAGGAGGCGTTCATGCAGAAGAACGTCCCCAAGCACGCGCCGGACTGGGTGCGCACGGTGACCTTCTGGGCCGAGTCCTCCAAGCGGCAGGTGTCCTACGCGCTGTGCGACGACCGGCGGACGCTGCTGTGGTTCGCCAACCAGCGGGCCGTCGAGTACCACCCGACCCTGGTCACCGCCGACCACCCCGAGCGGCCCACCCACCTCGTGCTCGACCTCGACCCACCGGAGGGCGGGGACTTCCGGGCCGCCGTGCAGGGCGCGCTGCTGGTGCGGGCCGTGCTCGACGACCTCGGCCTCGAGGGCGCGGTCAAGACCAGCGGCGCCAAGGGCGTCCACGTCTTCGTGCCGGTGGACGCGAGCGTCGGGCTCGAGGAGGCGGCCGCGGCCACCCGGGCGATCGCCGACCGGGCCGCCCGGCTCGACCCCGACGTCGCCACGACGGCCTTCATCAAGGACGACCGGGAGGGCAAGGTGTTCGTCGACCCGACCCGGGTCGGCAGCGCCACGGTCGTCGCCGCCTACAGCCCCCGGGTGCGACCGGGCACGCCGGTCTCCTTCCCGGTGCCCTGGGGCGAGCTCGGGTCGGTGTCGCCGGGTGAGCTCACGATCCACACCGTCCCCGACGCGCTGGGCGACCGCGACCCGTGGGCCGAGCTGATGCCCCGACCCCAGCCGCTGCCCGCCGACCTCGTCGAGGAGGGCCGGGCGCTGCCGGTGCCGCGGGTGCAGGCGATGCACGAGGGCCGGCGCCGTGCCCGCCGCCGCGGCTGACCCTCGCCCGGCGTCGCCCCGGGCCCGGGGCCGGCAGTAGCGTCGGGGCATGGCCACTGCCGCAGAGAACGCCTACGCCCTGTTCGAGAAGGCCGTCGGTCAGCCCGAGGGCACCGGCGACTGGTTCCAGGTCACCCAGGACCAGATCAACGCCTTCGCGGACGTCACCCACGACCACCAGTTCATCCACGTCGACCCCGAGCAGGCCGCCAAGCTGTCGCCCTGGGGCACGACGATCGCCCACGGCTTCCTGACCCTGTCGATGCTCACCCACCTCGTCGGCTCGATCCCCCAGGACATGAGCCGGCTCCAGGGCGTCGTCATGGGCATCAACTACGGGTTCGACAAGGTGCGGTTCATCAACCCGGTGAAGACGGGCTCCCGCATCCGGGCCTCGAGCACGCTGAAGTCGGTCGAGCTCAAGGACCCCAACACCCTCAACGTCACCCGCACGGTGACCGTCGAGATCGAGGGCGAGGAGAAGCCGGCGCTGGTGGCCGACTGGATCACCCGCCTCGTGTACGGCTGACCACCGCCCGGCGGCGCCGGCCGTGACCCCACCCGCCCCGCAGCCCGGCGGCCGGCGGCGGGTCCTGGTGTGCGAGCCCTACTGCAGCGGCTCGCACCGGGCCTGGGCCGAGGGCCTCGCCCGCCACAGCCGCCACGACGTGCGCCTGGTGACCCACCGGGGCGCGTTCTGGCGGTGGCGGATGCAGGGGGCGGCGCTGACCCTGGCCGCCGAGGTCGACCGGGTGGTCGCGGGCTGGGGGCGGCCGGACGTCCTGCTGGTCAGCGACATGGTGCACGTGCCGGCGCTGCTGGGGCTGGCCCGCCGGTCCCTGGCCGGCATGCCGGTCGTGGTCTACATGCACGAGAACCAGCTGACCTACCCGGTGCCGCCACGGACGGCGCCCGACCTCACCTACGCCATGGTCAACTGGCTGAGCATGGCGGCGGCGGACCGGGTGGTCTTCAACTCCGAGCACCACCGCCGCGAGCTGCTGGCGGCGCTGCCGGGCTTCCTGCGCCGGTTCCCCGACCACCGCCACACGGCCGAGGTCGACCGGGTGGCCGCCGCCACGACCGTGCTGCCGGTCGGGGTCGACGTCGACCGCTTCGACCGGCCCCGGACCGAGCACCGGCCGCCGGTCGTGCTCTGGAACCACCGCTGGGAGTACGACAAGGACCCCGAGGCCTTCTTCGCCGCGCTCGACCGGGTCGTCGCCCGCGGCGTCGAGCTCGCGGTGGCGATCGCCGGGCACGCCCCGCCGACCGTGCCCGAGGCGTTCGCCCGGGCCCGCGACCGGCTGGGGCACCGGGTCGTCCACTTCGGCACCGCCGCCGAGGACGGCTACCCGGCGCTGCTCGCCGGGGCCGACGTGGTGGTCAGCACCGCCCGGCACGAGTTCTTCGGCCTGGCGGTCGCCGAGGCGGTCAGCGCCGGGGCCCTGCCCCTGCTGCCCGACCGCCTGGCCTACCCGGAGCTCGTGCCGTCGCCCTCGCCCTACCTCTACCGGGACCTCGACGAGCTGGTCGAGCGCCTGTGCTGGGCGCTGACCGACCACGACGGGCGCCGGCGGGCGGCGGCGGCCGCCCGCGACCACGTGCGCCGGCTGGCCTGGCCCGAGGTGGCGCCCCGCTACGACGCCCTCCTGGACGAGGTGGCCGCCGCCGGCGCCTCCCGCTGAACCGGGCGCCCGGCGGCGGCGACGGGGGCGGGGCGCTCAGCCCTCGAACACCTCGTCGAGCCCGGTCATGTCGAGGATGCGGACGAGCGGGCGGGAGCGGCGACCGAGGCGGAACGCGATGCCGTTGGCGTCGGCCAGCTCCCGGGCGACGACCAGCTCCCGGAGGCCGGCGGCGTCGATGAACTCGAGCTGGGCGGCGTCGACCTCGATGACCTCCGGACGCCGGGCCACGACGTCGCCCACGACCGCCCGGAAGCTCTCGGTGCCCGACATGTCGAACTCGCCGACGAGGCGGATCGCCCCTCGGTGCCCGCTGTGGCGGGCGGAGACCACGAGTGCCGCTGGGGGTGCCATGGTCCTCCCTCGGGGTGCGATGTGTCCGAGCCGGTGCCGCCCGGGTGGGGGGAGCTCGGGGCGGCACCGCCTTGGCGACCATGGTCCCGGCAGGGGCGGGCCGGGTCAAGGGGCCAGTGGTCCCGCGAGGAGTGGCGAGCCGGCCCTTGCACGCGGCGGACCCGCGCGCGAGCGGTCCCGCACCGCGGCGGGCGCGCTCAGCCGCCCATCAGCCGTGCCGCCATCACCTCGGCCCGGGAGTAGCGGAGGCGGCCGGAGCCGTCGTCGATCGGCGTGATGACACCCTGGTCGACGAGGGCCTCGAGCTGCTCCGGCGGCACCTCCAGCAGCTGCCGGGCCTCGGCGGCGTCGATGGTCTCGTCACCGGTCATGTCCGGTCCTCCGTGTCCTCGCCTGCCGCGACCGCGGCGGCCGCGGCCGTCCCCGGCGGGCGTACCCGCCGGCGGCCCGGTCCGATCCCGCCCCCCGGCGGTCGGGGTCGTCCAGGTGGCGCACCCGTTCGACGTCGGCGGCCAGGCCTGCCAACCGCCGCAGCGCGCGGTCGTTGCGGAGCCGCATGAGGGCGTCGACCGGCGGCGACCACACCGCCGCCACCGGGCCGTCCACCGGGTCCTCGCGCATCGCCACCCGCGTCCCCGTGCCCTCGGGGGTGAGCCGGAACTCGACCTCGGCCCGGCCCAGCGGGCCCATGCCGACGACGAGCTGCAGGCGGTCGGGCAGCTCGTCGGCCACGACGGTGCTGCGGTCGCGGATGTGCAGCGGGCCGACGCCGATGCTGTGGTGGAACGCGGCGCCGTCCTCGGGCCAGCGGGCGTCGAACCAGCGCACCCGCTTGCTGCCGAGGACGAGGGCCTCGTAGCTGCGGGGGTCGGCGAGCACGAGGGCCACGGCGTCCCGGGGCGCGTCGAGGTGGCGCTCGACGACGCCCACCTCAGACCCCCACCGCCCGGCTGACCCGGTCCTTCACGCTCGTCGGCACCACCCGGTCGAGCGCCCCCAGCAGGTTCGTGCCGGTGCCGACGCGGTAGCGGAACCGGGGCCGGCCCGCGTGGAGCACGTCGCCGACACGACGGGCGACGTCCCGGTGGTCGCCGGCGAGCGCCGCCATGGCCTCCAGCACGTCGAGCGTGCGGTCGTGGAGGTCGGGCTCGACGGCCTCGTCCCGGTGCCGCCGCACGTGGTCGCGGGCCTTGTCCCAGATCGGCGTCCGGAACGGGCCCGGCTCGACGATCACGACGTCGATCCCGTAGCGGGCCACCTCGGGGCGCAGCGCCTCGCTGAGGGTGTTCAGCGCCTGCTTGGCCGCCTCGTACCAGCCGAGCAGCGGCGCCTCCACGTGCCCGGCGATGGACGAGACGTTGACGACGCGGCCGCCGCCCTGGCGGCGCATCCACGGCAGGGCCAGTTGGACCAGGCGCATCGGCGCCAGGACCATGACCTCGAGGTGCCGGCGGGCGTCCTCGGGCGGGGTCTCGGCGACGGGCCCCGGCAGCATGAGGCCGGCGGCGTTGACCAGCCCCCACGGGCGCCACCGGTCGACGACGGCGGCGGCACGGGCGTCGTCGGTGACGTCCAGGGGGTCGACCTCGACGGCGACCCCCGCCTCCGCCGCCGCCCGGCGGACGTCCTCGGCCTGCTCGGGGCGGTGGACGGCGGCCACGGCGCGGAACCCGAGGCGGGCGGCCTCGACAGCGGTGGCGAGGCCGATCCCGGAGCCGGCGCCGGTGACGAGGACCGTGCGCTCCACCGCCCTACCGCCCCGCACCCGACCGGGGGCGGTCCCCGGCCGTCTCCCGGTCCGCCACGCCCTCGCCTCCTCCTCGGTCCCGACGTCGCCGTCCGGCGCCACCGGCCGGGTCGCCGTCGCGGCCGGCGCGGCTGGCGCCGTAGGCGGGCCGCCGCAGCGCGTTGAGCAGGCCGACCGGCTCGACGCCGGGCACCGTGCGGAACGGGTCGAGGCCGAGCCGGCGGCCGGCCTCGTCGTCGAGCGGCGCGTCGGGCCGCACCTCCCCGAGGGCCCACCAGGCACCGCCGGGCGCCGACCACAGCAGCTCGACGGGGCGGCGGGCGGCGGCGAGGAGGTCGACGTCGGCCAGCCGCAGCGGTCGGTCGCCCGGCACCCGGGCGCCGATCAGCACCCGCCGGCCGCCGACCTCGTAGGGCAGGATCGTCGACAGGACGCCGGCCGTGAACGACCGGCCGGGCCGCAGCAGCCGCCGGCCGACGACCGACCACCCGGCGCTCGCCATGAGCAGGTCCTGGTGGACGTGCGGCCCACCGGCGTCGACGACCCGCACGCCGATGCCCAGGACGTCGGGCACCGCGTCGGGCAGCCCGGCCCCTCGGGAGAACCGCACGATCCCCCGGTACCGGCCGGTGGGGAAGCCCGGCGGGGCGGACGCCGGGTCGAGCACGACCTCGGCGGCGAAGGCCCGGCCCCGGGGGTGGA
>PKRH01000119.1 GCA_017577565.1 Thermoanaerobacterales bacterium
GACCGGGCCCGCGCCGGTCGACGTCGCGGTCGAGCGGATGTAGGCGTCGAGCTGCTGGCGGGCGAGCTCGTGCCGGGCCGCGGACCGGCGGGCCATCCCGTCGCCCCGCACGACGATGTAGGCGAGCGACCCGAGGAGCGGGAAGACGACGAGCCCGACGATCCAGGCCGCCTTCGCCGCCCCCGAGAGCTCGTGGTCGCGGAACAGGTCGCTCACGATGGCGATGAAGATCCAGACGAACATCGCCAGGAAGAAGACCCAGAGCGCTGTCCAGATCATGTCCCCCAGCCCCACCTCGGCGATGAGCATGGCGATGACCTCCTGACGCCGTCGGCCGGGGCGGTCGCCCGGTGACTACCACTCACGGTACACGCACAGCCACGTCAGGTCACGGGTGGGGGTGGCCCGGCCGGACCCTGCGGCCCCGACCGCTGAGTTCTGGGCGCCGGGGGCGTCCCACCTCCACGACGTCCACGCGACCCGAGGAGAGGGACGACATGGGACAGCTCATCGTGACGGAGTTCGCCACCCTCGACGGGGTGGCCCAGGCCCCCGGCGCCCCCGACGAGGACCGCGACGCCGGCTTCGCCCACGGCGGCTGGCAGGCGCCGTACATCGACGAGGCGGGCGTCGACGACGTGTTCGCCGCGGCGCGGACCATGGACGCCCTGCTGCTCGGTCGCAGGACCTACGAGATCTTCGCCGACTACTGGCCGACCGCCCCGGCGGACATGCCCTTCACCACGCTCCTCGACGAGGTGCCCCGGTACGTCGCCAGCCGCACGCTGTCCGCGCCGCTCCGCTGGGACGGCACGAACCTGCTCGAGGGCGACCTGGCCGAGAGCGTCCCGGCGCTGACGGAGCGGTACGGCGAGGTGCACGTCATCGGCAGCCTCGACCTGGTCCAGTCGCTCCTGCGCCTGGGCCTCGTCGATCGGCTGGACCTGTGGGTCCACCCGCTGGTGCTCGGCACCGGGAAGCGGGTCTTCGCCGAGGGCGCGCCGCCGGCCGCCCTGCGCCTCACCCGGTCGGTGACCTCCCCGAACGGCGCGCTCCACCTGCGCTACGAGCCCGCCGGCACCCCGACCTACGGGACCATCGGCGAGTGACGGCCGGGCGGCGGCGCGTCAGGCTGGGTCCCCGCCCCAGGTCGCGGCCCCCGCCGGGAAGTCGTTCGACTGGGGCGGCACGACGCAGAAGAGCAGGCCCGCCGGGTCGCGCATCACCCACCACGAGCGCACCCGCTCGACGCGCTCGGCGCCCAGCGCCTCGAGCCGGGCGACCTCGGCCTCGACGTCGTCGGTCTCGACGTCGAGGTGGATGCGGCTCCGGGCCTCGCCGATCCGCTGCACGAACACCTCGAGACGGCCGGCCCGGCCGACCGTGACGTAGGTGCCGTCCTCGTCCCGCTCGGGCCGGCCCCCGAGCGCGCCGGACCAGAAGGCGACCTCGCGCTCGTGGTGCTCGGGTGGGACGTCGACGGCGATGGCGGTGAGCCGGCTGCGGTGCATGGCCGGACGGTACGCCGGCGCGGCTGCCGGGCCCGAGCCCGTTCGGGCCCGGCGGGGGAGGGGGACCGGGCTCAGCCGATCCGCAGGGTGGTACGGATGCCCCGGCGCTGGCGGAGGTTGTCGACCGCGGCGCCGACCTCGTCGAGCGGGTAGCGGTCGGTGATCATCCCCCGCAGGTCGAGCCGCCCGGCCCTCGCCAGGGCGAGCAGGCGGGGGATGTCGCGGTGGGCGTTGACGCTGCCGAGCAGGCAGCCGACCAGCCGCTTCTCCGTCGTCGTGAAGGCGGCGGCGATCGGGATGGTGATGCCCTGGTCGATCGGCGCCGCGCCGACGCAGACCACCGTGCCGCCCGGCCGGACCGCGTCGATGCCCTGCTCGATCAGGGCGGCGACACCCGCCGCCTCGAAGCAGTAGTCCATGCCGACCGACGTGAGGTCCATGGCGAACGTGGTGACGTCGACCTCGCCGGGGTCGACCGCGTGGGTGGCGCCAAAGCGGAGCGCCGCCTCGCGCCGCTCGGCCACCGGGTCGACGACGGCGATCACCGAGGCGCCCGCCAGCCGGGCGCCCTGCACGACCGCGATGCCGATGCCGCCGGCGCCGAGGACGAGCACGGTGGCGCCCTCCTCGACGCGGGCGGTCTCCAGCACCGCGCCGACCCCGGTCTGGACCGCGCAGCCGATGACGCACGCCTCGGCCAGGTCGACGTCGTCGTCGACCTTCACCGCACCCTCCTGGGGGACGACGACGCGCTCGGCCCAGCCCCCGATGCCGAGGCCCCGGTGAACCGGGGCGCCGCCGCGGCTCAGCGGGGTGGTGCCGTCGGGCCGGGTGGAGGTGAACAGGGCCGAGGAGTACTCGGCGCACAGCGTCGGGTTGCCCCGGGTGCAGAAGTAGCAGCGCCCGCACGAGGGGAGCGGCGTGAGCACGACCTTGTCGCCCGCCTGCAGGCGCTCGACCCCGGGGCCCGTCGCCTCGACGACGCCGGCCGCCTCGTGGCCCAGCACGACCGGCACCGGCGCCGGCAGGGCGCCGTCGACCACCGACAGGTCGGAGTGGCACACCCCGCAGTCGGTGACCCGCACCAGCACCTCGCCCGCCCGGGGCTCCTCGAGGTCGACCTCCCCGACCCCGAGGTCGCCCACCGCCTCCAACACCGCTGCACGGATCGCTGACATGCGCCGGGACGCTACCGGACGCCGGGGCGCCGGGGCGCCCCGGTCGGTCGGCCCCGGCCGGTCACCGGACCGTCAGGCGGACCACCGGGTAGCGGCGCTCGGTCTTCGCCTGGTACTCGGCGATCTTCGGCTGGGCCGCGGCGATCCGCGCCCAGGCCGCCTCCCGCTCGGCGCCGGCCAGCGGCTCCGGCCGGACCGCGACCCGCTCGCCGCCCGCGAGCTCGATCGCCGCCTCGTCCGGCCGGGCCACGAGGTTCCGGTACCAGTCGGGGTCCTGCTCCCCGCCGCCGGAGGCGACCACCAGCCGGTCGCCGCCGTCGCCGGGGAACCAGGCCACCGGGGTCTCGTACGGTCGGCCGGTGCGGCGGCCGCGGTGGTGGACGACGAGCACGTCCATGCCCATGAACCTGCCCCGGCCCCGCCGCAGCTTGCGGATCACCCGGGCGTTGGCCTTGTGCTGCACCCACCGGGAAACGGGTCCCGGCCCGCCGCGCCGCCCCCGGCGGGCCCGTCCCTCGTCGGTCATCGCGTCGGTCCGTTCGGTCGTCGTGGCGTCCATGGCGGCGACGGTACGGACGGCCGGGCGCCCGGCGCTTCTCCGATCCTGCTCGGTTCGGCCGGTGCGATCCCGCCGGGCGCGCCCCGGCTCCCGGACCGCCACCGAGGGCGGTGCTCCGGGTGTCCTGGGTGGCTTCGTCGGCGCACTAGCGTCATCGCCCATGGGTTCGTTCCTCCTGGCCTGGCGGGAGGCACGCCGGGCCAAGGGGCGCTTCGGGCTCCTGACCGGTGCGGTGACCGTCCTGGTCTTCCTCGTCGTGTTCCAGCAGGCCGTCCTGGACGGCCTGGTGACGGAGTTCGTCGGCGCCATCCGGAACCAGTCGGCCGACGTGCTCGTCTACGGCGAGGACGCCCGCCTGAACCTGCAGGGGAGCGTCGTGCCGCCGGTCGCCCCCGAGCAGGTCGCGGCGGTCGAGGGCGTCGCCCGGGCCGAGCCGCTGGGCGTGGCGGCCGTCACCGTCGAGGCCGGCGGCGAGCTGGAGGACGCCACGCTGTTCGGGCACGTGCTCGACGGCCCGGGCGCCCCGGTCGAGATCGAGGAGGGCCGCCGGCCCGAGCGCGACGGCGAGGCCGTGGCCAGCGCGTCGGCCGCCGACGACGGCTTCGGCGTCGGCGACGTCGTCGTCGTGCAGCCCGGCGGCGAGCGCATCGAGATCGTGGGCACGGCCCGGGAGACGAGCTTCAGCGTCACCCCGACGCTGTTCGCCTCGTACGCCACCTACGAGGCGGTGCTGCTGTCGGTGAACCCCGACGCGCCGGCGGTCGTCCCCTCGGCGGGGGCGGTCGAGGTGGAGGACGGGGCCGACCCGTCGGCGGTGGCCGAGCGCATCACCGCCGAGGTCGAGGGCGTGGAGGCCGCGACCCGCGACCGGGCGGCCGACGAGGCGCCCGGCGTGCAGTCGGTGAGCCAGTCGCTCAGCATCGTGCTGCTGCTCACCTACGTCGTCGTGACGATCGTGACCGGCTTCTTCTTCCTCATCCTCACGGTGCAGAAGCAGCCGACGCTGACGCTGCTGCGGGCGGTCGGGGCGCCGGCCCGGTCCCTGGTGGCCGCCCTCGGCATGCAGGTGCTGCTGGTCGTGGGCGGCGGGTTCGTGCTCGGCGCCGCGCTGGCCGCGCTCGTCCTGCGGGTGGCCAGCGTCGGCATCGAGGCCGGCGTGGCACCGGCCGCGCTGGTGACGACGGCCGCCGCCGTCCTCCTGCTCGCCGCGCTCGCCTGCCTCGGCGCGGCCCGCCGCATCACCCGCCTCGACCCCGCGTGGGCGACGCTGCCGGGGGCGACGCCGCGATGAGCCTGGCCTGGCGGGAGCTCGTGCGCCGCCCCGGCCGCTTCGCGGTCGCCGGCAGCGCGTTGACCCTCCTCGTCGTGCTCCTGCTCCTGCTCGGCGGGTTGCTCGACGGGCTGTACCTGGGCAGCACCGGCGCGATCCGGGCCCAGCGGGCCGACGTGTTCGTCTACTCGGCGACGGCCCGGGACTCGATCGTCCGCTCCCGGATCGAGCCCGACCTGCGGGCGCGGATCGAGGAGGTCGACGGCGTGGCGTCGACCGGCGGGCTGGGGGTGGCGCTGCTCGGCGCCACCGTCGAGGGCGACGACGACGTGCTCGACGTCGCGGTCACCGGCTACGAGCTGGCCCCGGAGGGCGTGCCCGAGCCCCCGGCGCCCGGCACCGCCTACGCCGACGATCGGCTCCGGGCCGACGGCGTCCGGGCCGGGGACGTGCTGGAGGTCGGGCCGGCCCGCGTGCCCGTCGAGGTCGTCGACTTCGTCTCCGACACCAGCTACCTGCAGCAGGGCGCGCTGTGGGTCGAGCCCGACACGTGGCGGGCCATCCAGAGCGAGTCGCGGCCCGACGCGGCCGTGGCGGACGGCGTGTTCCAGGTGGTCCTCGTCGTGGCCGAGGACGGGGTCGAGGCCGGCGAGCTCGCCGACCGCATCGACGAGGCGACGGGCGGGGCGACCAGCTCGCTGACCCGCGACGAGGCCGTGCTGTCGCTACCGGGCATCCGCCAGCAGAACAGCGTGTTCACGGCCCTGATCGGCGTGACGCTGTTCGTCGCCGGCCTGGTGGCGGCGCTCTTCTTCGCCCTCGTGACCCTCGAGCGGACCGCCCTCTACGCGACGCTCAAGGCGCTCGGCGCCCCCTCCGGCCGGCTCGCCCTGGGCGTCGTGTTCCAGTCGGTGGTCGTGGCGCTGGGGGCCGTCGTGCTCGGCGGCGCCGTCACCTTCGCCCTCGAGCAGGTCATCCCCGACGCCGTCCCGGTGCAGGTCGAGCCGTCGCGGGTCGTGACCAGCAGCGTGCTCGTGCTCGTGACCGCCGCCGTCGGCGCCCTGGTGTCCCTGCGCCGCATCGTCCGCATCGACCCGGCCACCGCGATCAGCTGAGAGGACCGACGAAGGACGCACCGATGCCCGCGCTCGTGATGGAAGGGGTCCGCAAGGTCTACCGGTCGGGGAGCGAGGAGGTCGTGGCCCTCGACCACGCCGACCTCGTGGTCGGCGACGACGAGATGGTCACGCTGCTCGGGCCGTCGGGCTCGGGGAAGACGACGCTGCTGTCGATCGCCGGCGGCCTGCTCACGCCCACGGAGGGGAGGGTCGTCGTCGGCGACCAGGTGGTGAGCGACCTCGACCCCCGGCAGCTGACGGCGTTCCGGCAGCGCCAGGTCGGCTTCGTGTTCCAGTCGGTCAACCTCGTGCCGTTCCTGACCGCCCGGGAGAACCTCACGGTCGTGGGCGAGCTGGCCGGCCGCCCCCGGCGGGAGACGGGGGAGCAGGCCGACCGGCTGCTCGAGGAGCTGGGCCTGTCCCACCGGGCCGGCAACCTGGCCACCGAGCTGTCCGGCGGCGAGCGCCAGCGGGTGGCGATCGGTCGGGCCCTCATGAACGACCCCAAGCTCGTGCTGGTCGACGAGCCGACCTCCGCGCTGGACACGAAGATGGGCGAGGCCGTCATGGAGCTGCTCCGCAACGAGATCACCGGGCGGGGCATCGCCGCGGTGGTCGTCACCCACGACACCCGCATGACGCACTACACCGACCGCACGGTCGAGATCGTCGACGGCCGGCTGCAGGCCTGACGGCGGGGGAGGGGCGCCGCCGGCGGGTTGGGTGGCACGCGTCACGCTGTGGTGGACTCCCCGGCCATGGCCGAGAGGATCGAGATCTCACGCGACATCGCTGCCTCGCCCGAGGAGGTGTACGCCGCCATCTCGGACGTGACCCGCATGGGGGAGTGGTCCGAGGAGTGCTACGCCTGCGAGTGGCACGAGGGCTTCGACGGCCCGGAGGTCGGCGCCACCTTCGACGGCCACAACCGCCACGGCGAGCACGAGTGGACCTCGCAGGGCAAGGTCGTCGAGGCGGAGCCGGGGCGGGCGTTCACGTTCGAGGTCTCGATGATGGACTTCCACTACGCGACCTGGGGCTACCGCATCGAGCCGATCGAGGGCGGCTGCCGGGTCACCGAGTGGGTCGAGGACCTGCGGCCGGAGTCGGTGATCGAGCTGAGCAAGCAGATCTCCGGCGTGGAGGACCGCAGCGAGCGCAACCGCCGGACGATGAGCACGACGCTGGAGCGCCTGGCCGCCGCGCTGGAGGGCCGGGCGGCGCCGCCGGCGGGCTGAGCACGGCGCGGGGAGGCGGCGGTCAGCCCGGCGGGCGGGGCCGGTAGGTGAGGGCGACCGCGCCCGAGCGCAGCTCGTGGCGGCCGACCAGCTCGAGGGTCAGGCGCTCGCGCAGGCCGGCGAGCAGCGCCGGCCCGCGCCCGGCCACGACCGGGTGGACGACGAGCTCGTACTCGTCGATGAGGCCGAGGTCGGCCAGGGCGAGGGGGAGGGTCACGCCCCCGACGAACAGGCCCCGGCCGGGTGCCGCCTTGAGGTCCCGGACGGCCGTGGCCAGATCGCCCCGGACCAGCTCGGCGTTCCAGTCGACCCCGTCGAGCGTGCGGGAGACGACGTACTTCGGTGCGGCGTCGATCGCCCGGGCGAAGGGGACCATCCAGTCATCCATCCAGTCCGGCCAGGTCCCGTCGGGCGCCGGCCGCCAGGCGGCCTCCATCATCTGGTAGGTCACGCGGCCGAAGAGCAGAGCGTCGGCGCGGGCCAGGCTCTCGGCCCAGTAGCGGTGCGACTCCTCGTCGGGTGTCACCGCCTCGTGGTCGACGCAGCCGTCGAGCGTGACGTTGATCGCATAGCGCAGCGGTCGCATGGTCGTGTGACCGGTCGGGCGGTCGGGGCTCATCGTCCCATGCCATGACGGCGTCGTCGCCCGGGGAGCCCCGGGACGTTCGCGGCCCCGGAGGGTAGCCGGAAGCGGGGATCTGGCGGACCTGATCGGTCAGAGCGCGGTCGGTGGTCATCAACTACTCAGCGCGCGAGCGAGCGTGACGGCGGCGGGGGAGAGGTGGAGGCGTGCCCGCCCCTCGACGACGAACCGGCCGGCCGGCTCGCCGGCGGGCGCCTCGTCGTGGCCGCCTCGACGGGTCAGCGCGCCGACCCACGTACCGTGACCATGGACCGGTGTGAGGCCACGTGGAGTGGTCCGGTCGCGCCGGGCCCGTCGAACCCGACCACGGGCCTCCAGTTGCCGATCACGAGGGCCCGGGCGTCCGCGACGACCAGCGATGCCCGCCGCAGGCGCCGGGGTCCGTCGAACGTGTCGGCGGCCAGGCGCCGGGCGCCGAGGTCCGGTGGCGCTTTCAGGGCGGCGGCCGAGCACGCGGTGACCGCGCGCCGCCGACCGGCGCTCGATCACCAGCGTCTCGTCCCGGCCGAACGCACGCCCCAGGGCGCGTCCGGCCTGGTCAGGCGGGTCGATCGCCGGCGACGTCGGCCGTCCGGGCCGGCCTGCCTGGCTCCGGACGACAACCCGCAGGTCCCGGCCCTGGGCACCCCAGAACGCCCAGAATCCTCGTTCTGTCAAGTAAGCCGCTCATCCGGCCTCCCCCTCGCCGAGGCGGCGGCTGACCAGCGGCCGTGCGGCCTCGAGGATCCACTCCAGCGCCTCCCGGTAGTCCTGCTCGCCGGGCGGGTCGGCGGCGGCCAGGTCGCGCTCCACGTCCTCGATGGCCGCTTCGAGCACGTAGAGCCGGTCGTACAGGTCGTCCAGCTCCGCCCTGGCGACGATGAGCTGCGCGTCGCCGATCCCGAGGTCCTCGGCTCGGCGCCGGGCCTCGTAGTCCCGCTGGCGGCAGCTGCGCCGGCAGAACTCCCGCGGCCGTCCCCGACCGCCGGTCACCTCGAAGCGGCGGCCGCACCAGCGGCACCGTCGCAACTCCGGCCCCCTGTCCCCTGCACCCACCATCGCCTCTATTTCCGTCACAGTGACGAAATTACCGTGACCCGACGGTGCGGACGGTACCGTGCCTCGGGCGCCGGGGCGCGGCTCCCGGCGCGGCTCGACGCCGCTCCGGCCGCCCGCCGCGCGAGACTGCGGCCCGATGCAGCCGACACCCCCCGGACCCGTGCTGCGCGCCGGCGGCCTGACCTTGACCTACCCCGACGGCACGACCGCGCTCGCCGGCCTGACCGTCGAGGTGCCCGCCGGGTCCGTCGGCCTCGTCGGCGCCAACGGCGCCGGCAAGACGACGCTGTTCCGCCTCATGCTCGGCCTCGTCCCGCCGACGGCGGGGTGGCTGCAGGTCGCCGGGTGCGACGTCGTCGCCGACCCGATCGGCGTCCGCAGCCGCGTCGGCTACATGCCCGAGCACGACTGCCTGCCCCTCGACCAGTCGGCGGCCGACGTCGTGGCCACGTTCGGCGAGCTGGCCGGGCTGCCCCCGCGCGCGGCCCGCCAGCGGGCCTCGGACATGCTCGACCTCGTCGGGCTCGACGAGGCCCGGTTCCGCCCGGTCGGCACCTTCTCCACCGGCATGCGCCAGCGCACCAAGCTGGCCCAGGCCCTCGTCGCCGACCCCCAGCTCGTGCTGCTGGACGAGCCGACCGCCGGCCTCGACCCGGTCGGGCGCGAGGAGATGCTGCAGCTCGTCGCCCGTCTCGGCGGATTCGGCATCTCGGTCCTCATGGCGACGCACCTGCTCGACGACGTCCAGCAGGTGTGCGAGCACGTCGTCATGATCGACCGGGGGCGCCTCGTGCTCGCCGGACCGATCGACCAGCTGATGCAGACCACCGGGACGATGCGCGTCGAGGTCGGGGGCCGGGGCGACGCCGCGGCCGCGCTCGGTCAGGCGCTCGCCGACCGGGGGCTGCCCGCCGTGGTGGCCGACGACCGCACCGTCGACGTCGACACGAGCCGCCACGGTGAGGACGCCTTCGACGTCGTCCGCGACGCGGTCGCCGACCTGGGGCTGCGGCTCTTCGCGCTCTCCACCCGCCACCGGTCCCTCGACGACGTCTTCCTCCAGCGAGCTGCCCGATGACCGTCATCCACACGACCCCCCGGGCCGCGGTCTACGACCGTGGCTACCGGCCCTACCAGGGACCGCGCGGCGGTCGGCGCGAGGCCACGCTCGCGCTGTGGCGGCTCTCGGTGCGCCGGGCGCTCGGCCTGCGCCGCTCCTGGCGCCAGAAGGTGTTCCCCTGGTCGCTGCTGGTCATCACGACCGTGCCCGCCATCGTCGACGTCGGCATCGCCTACGCCATCCGCGACGACCCGTTCGAGCTGGCCCGCTTCGAGTTCCTCACCTACCGGGAGTACGTCGGGGTCTCGACGTCGCTCCTCGTGTTCGTGGCACTCGCGGCCCCCGACGTGGTCTGCCCCGACCGGGCCCGACGGGTGCTCCCCCTCCTGTTCTCCCGACCGCTGACCGGCGTCGACTACGTCGTGGCCAAGGTGGCGGCGATCACCACCATCGTGTTCGGCTTCGCCTTCCTGCCCCACGTGGTGCTGTTCGTCGGGCAGATGCTGGTCGCCGACGGTGCCCTCGACTACGTCACCGACAACCTCGACGTGCTGTGGAAGGTGCCCGTGTCGGCCGCCGTCCTCGCCGTCTACTACGCCGTCGTGGGGGTGGCGCTGGCGTCGCTGACCGACCGGCGCATCGTCGGGGGCGTCGCGATCCTGGGCGTCACGCTCATCCCCACCGCCGTCGTCGCCATCGTGGCCGAGGCCTCGGGGGGCAGCACCCCGCTCGCGGTGCTCGACATCCGGGCACTGCCCCTCGTGCTGCGCGACCTCGTGTTCCTCGGCCACATCGGCACCGACTCCCGCCTCTCCGGTGTCGAGGCGGGTGGTGTCCTGGGCGCGCTGAGCTACGTCGCCGTGCTCCTCGTCGGGGTGGCGACGCTCCTCCACCGCTACCGGGAGGTCGACCTGTGACCGTGGCCGGCAGCGCCCCCGGGCAGGCACCGCCCCCGCCGCCCCCGCCGCAGCCGGCGCCGGCGACCCCGCTCGATCCCGCCCACGTCGCGCACGCGACGGTCGTCGTCCACCAGGCGTCGGTGTGGTTCGGCCAGAAGGTGGCGCTCACCGAGCTCTCGTGCTCGTTCGGTCCCGGCGTCACCGGCCTGCTCGGGCCCAACGGTGCCGGCAAGACGACGCTCATGCGGGCCATCGTCGGCCTCCTCCCCCTCAACGAGGGCACCGTACGCGTGTTCGGGCGCGATCCCCGGAC
>PKRH01000011.1 GCA_017577565.1 Thermoanaerobacterales bacterium
CCCCCGGCTGGTCCGACCCGGCGGGCACCGCGGCGGTCGTCGTCCGGGGCGGGCCGGCCGCCCTGGTCGGCGCGCTCGCCGGCGCGGCCGAGCGCCGGGGCGGGCCCGGCGACGGCGGCGGGTGGCTGGCCTGCTGGCGCGCGGTGGCGGCGGCAGCCGCCGGCGCGCTGCGGGACGCCGGGGTCGACGGGCCGCCGGGCGCGCCGGCCAGCGAACCCGCGGTGGCCCGGGCGGTCGTGCGGGCCGTCCCGCCCGGCGGGCGCCTCGTCGTGTCCTCGTCGATGCCGATCCGGGACGTCGAGCGCTACGCGGCGCCGCCGGAGCGGCCGCTCCCGGTCCACGCCAACCGCGGCGCCAACGGCATCGACGGCGTGGTGTCGACGGCGCTCGGCGTCGCCGTCGGCTCCGGCGACCCGACCGTGCTGCTGACCGGCGACCTCGCCTTCCTCCACGACGCCAACGCGCTGCTCGGCGCGCCGGGCCGGCCCGCCACCCTGTGCGTGGTCGTGGTCGACAACGACGGCGGCGGCATCTTCTCGTTCCTGCCCCAGGCCCGGCTGGTCGACCCCGAGCGGTTCGACGCGCTGTTCGGCACGCCCCACGGGCTCGACCTCGTGGCGCTGGCCGCCGCGCACGGCGTCACCGCCCGCCGGCTCGGGGCGGGCGAGGACCTGGCGGCGGCGGTGGCGGGGGCGCTGGGCGCCGGCGGTGTGTCGGTGCTGGTCGTCCCCGGCGACCGGCGCGCCAACGTGGACGAGCACCGGCGGCTCGACGAGGCCGTCGCGACCGCGGTCGACGCCGCCCTCGCCGGCCGCGGGTGAACCCGGCGCCGGCGGTCAGGGCCGGACGAGGGCGTTCATCATCGCCTGCAGCTTGACCCGGGTCTCCCGCAGCTCGGTCTCGGGGTCGCTGTCGGCGACGATCCCGTTGCCGGCGTAGACCCGGGCGGTCGCGCCCTCGATCTCGGCGCACCGCACCGACACCGCCCAGGCACCGTTGCCCGCCCCGTCGACCCAGCCCGACGCGCCCGCGTAGGGGCCGCGGTCGAAGCCCTCGTGGGCGGCGATCCACGCGACGGCCCGGTCGCGGGGCCGCCCGGCGACGGCCGGGGTGGGGTGGAGGGCGGCCACCAGCTCGAGGACGGACGGCGCCGGCTGGGACAACCGCCCCTCGACCCGGGTGGCCAGGTGCTGCAGGTTGGCGACCGCGACGACCGACGGCTCGGCCTCGTAGTCGACGTAGGAGCACCAGTTGAGCAGCGTGTCGTGGACCATGTCGATGGTCAGCTGGTGCTCGTGGCGGTAGGTGGCCGACGCCAGCAGCGACGCCGCCAGCCGCTGGTCGCTGGCGGGGTCGCCGCCCCGGGGGGCGGTGCCGGCCATGGGGTGGGCCCGCACGATGTCGCCGGACACGGCGACGAGCAGCTCGGGGCTGGCGGCGACGAAGCCCCCGATGCCGACGATGTGGCAGCCGGGGAAGGTGGTGCGCAGCCGCTCGAGGACCGCCCAGCGGTCGAGCGGCACGTCGGTGGTGACGTCGACGCGCCGGGCGAGGACGACCTTCTCCATCTCGCCGGCCCGGATGGCGGCGGTGGCCGCCGCCACGAGCTCGCACCACCGCTCGGGGGCGTGCAACGTCTCGACCGTGTAGCGCTGCGGCTGGCGGTACCGGCGCCGGGGGCCGACGAGGTCGCCGGCGGTGGGGGCGTCCGGGTCGGGCAGGGGCCCGCCGTCGTCGCCCTCGCCGCCCTCGACGACCGTGATCCAGCGCGTGCCGTCGGCGGCCCGCCCGGCCACCACCGCCGGCACGACGAGGGTCCCCGGCCGGCCGGGCGCGAAGGGCAGCGCGCCGAAGGCGACCGGCCCGGTGCCCGGCACGCCGACCTCGTCGTCGACCTCGATCGCCGCCAGCGCCTCGGCGACCCGGCGGGCCGCGGCGGCGGGGTCGCCGGCCGGCCAGGGCAGGACGAGGGCCCGGCCCCGGCCCGCGAGCCCGGCCCCGGCCTTCTCGAAGACGTGGCCGTCGTCGCCGGCGAAGGCCAGCAGGTCGACGTCGGCGTCCAGACGGCGCGTGCGGGCCCGGAGCGTCACGTGGACCGCCTCGTCGCGGTGATCAGCTGGGCGATGCCGCCCGACAGCAGCCGCCGGTCGACGTTGGTGAAGCCGGCCGCCGCGACCATCGCCCGCAGCTCGTCGGGCGGCGGCAGGTAGGCGACCGAGCGGGGCAGGTACCGGTAGGCGGCGGCGTCCGAGATGAGCCCGCCGATGACCGGCACGACCTTGCCGAAGTAGACGCCGTGGCCCCAGCGCAGCAGCCGGTTCGGCGGGGTGGCGACCTCCAGCAGGGCGATGCGGCCCCCCGGCCGCAGCACCCGGGCCAGCTCGCGCAGGAACGGCGGCAGCTCGGCCAGGTTGCGCAGGGCGAAGCCGCAGGTGGCCCCGTCGACGCTGCGGTCGCGGACCGGGAGCCGCAGCACGTCGCCCTGCACGAGCGGCGCGCTCGTGCGGGCCGCCGCCAGCATGCCGAAGGACAGGTCGATCCCGACGGGCACGAGCCCGGCCGCGTCGAGCTCGCGGCAGAGGTCGCCCGTGCCGCAGGCCAGGTCGAGCACGACCGAACCCCGCCGGAGCGCCAGCGAGCGCACCGCCACACGCCGCCACCGCACGTCGAGGCGGAACGTCATGATGCGGTTGACGAGGTCGTAGCGGGGGGCGATGGCGTCGAACATGCGCCGCACCGCCGCCACCTTCTCGTCGCCCTCGGGCAGCGAGTCCGGCATCGTGGGTCCGGTCATCGGCGGCATGCTACGGGCGGGCCCGGACGGGGCGGAACTCCGCCGCCGGCCGCGACCGGGCTGACCGGACGGCGGGCTGACCGCCTACGCTGCGGGCCGTGACCAGGGCGCACTTCCGCATCTTCGGCATCCCCGTCCGGGTCGAGCCGTTCTTCGTCGTGGTCGCGGCGCTGTTCGGCATCCGGCTCGAGCCGCTGTGGGTGGTGTTCGCCTGGGTGGTCATCGTCTTCGTCTCGGTGCTGGTGCACGAGCTCGGCCACGCCGTCACCTACCGGGCCCTCGGCCAGCGCTCGGCGATCGTGCTGCACGGCTTCGGCGGCTTCACCGTGCCCGCCGGCGGGGGGCGGCGGGTCCTGTCGAAGGGCAGGTCGGTCCTGGTCAGCGTCTCGGGGGCCGTCGCCCAGCTGCTGGTCCTGGGCCTGCCGACCTACCTGCTCTACCGCAGCGACTGGTACGACGAGGCCGCCCTCCGCTGGGTGCTGCTCGACGGCGCCGAGGGCTTCAGCTGGGTGCCGATCGTCTACTACACGCAGTTCGTCAGCATCTGGTGGGCGGTGTTCAACCTGCTGCCGATCCGCCCCCTCGACGGCGGCCACGTCGCCGAGACGCTGTTCGGGTTCGAGACGGCCTGCAAGCTCTCGATCGGCGCCGCGATCGTCGCCGGGTTCGTCGCCTTCCGGTCGGGCCGCTTCGGGCTCATCGCCCTGCTGTTCTTCGGCCTGTTCGCGTTCATGAACTACCAGGACCTCCGGGCCGGGCACAGCACCGGGGCCTTCGACGTGGAGGCGCCGGAGGCGCCCGCCCGCCGGTCCGGGCGGGTCCGCCGGGGGCGGCGCCGGGGCGGTCCCGACCTGCAGGTGGTCGGGCCCGAGGGCGCCGGCCTCGAGCCCCGCCGCGGGCCGGCGGCGGCCGAGCTCGAGACCCGGGCCTGGAACGCGCTGCGGGCGGGGGACGGCGAGCGGGCGGCCTCGGTGCTGCGCCAGGCCGGCGACGGCGTCAACCCGTTCCTGCGGGCCTGCGTCGCCCTGCTCACCGGCCCGGTCGAGATGGCCGACGACCTGTTCGTCGCCGCCTACCGGGCCGAGCCCGACGGGCCGCCCAACCTCGTGCCGGCCACGCTGCTCGCGTCCCGGGGCCGGGCCGTGGCGCTGGCCACCCGCCTCGTGCAGGAGGGGGAGGCCGGCATCGAGGCGGCCGGCAGCCTCCAGACCCACCTGCACTACGCCGAGCAGTTCACCGCCGCCGCCGAGGTGGGCGAGCAGGTGTTCGCGGCCGGCCCCCGCAGCCCGGCGCAGACGGCGTTCGAGATCGCCTGCTCCTGGGCGAGGGCCGGCTCGCCGGACGAGGCGCTGCGCTGGGTCGAGGCGGCGGTCGACGCCGGGTTCCGCGCCCCCGGCGTGCTCGACGGCGAGCCCGACCTCGCCGCCGTGCGGGCGCTGCCCGGCTGGGAGGCGGTGCGCCGGCGGCTCAGCGCCTGACGGCGCTCACTCGTAGTAGCGCAGCAGGTTCTCGGCCACGCAGGCCGGCTTCTCGGCGCCCTCGCACTCGAAGGTGAAGCGCAGCTTCGCCTGCACGCCCCCGGGCACGTCGGTGACCTCCAGCACCTCGACGCCGACCCGCAGGCGGGAGCCGACGGGCACGGGCGACGGGAAGCGCACCTTGTCGCACCCGTAGTTGACGCCCATCTTGACGCCCTCGACCCGCAGGACCTGGGGGACGAGGCGGGGGCCCAGGGACAGCGTCAGGTAGCCGTGGGCGATCGGGCCGCCGAAGGGGCTCTCCCTCCGGGCGCGCTCCACGTCGACGTGGATCCACTGGCGGTCGCCGGTGGCCTCGGCGAACCGGTCGACCTGCTCCTGGGTGACCTCGACGTAGTCGCTGTGGCCGAGGTGCTCGCCCGCGAGTTCGCGGAGGCCCTGGATCCCCTGCACGATGGTCGGCATGGCGGCGATCATGCCCCAGCGCTCCGACGACAGCCCAGCGGACGTCTGCGCCGTGGTGCTCGCGGCCGGCGCGGGCCGCCGGCTGCGGCCGCTCAGCCGGGTGCGGCCCAAGCCGCTGTGCCCGGTCGACGGCGTGCCGCTGGTCGACCACGCGCTGGCCCGGGCCCGCAGCGCCGTGGGGGCCCCGGGCGCGGTGGCGGTCAACGTCCACCACGGCCGGGACCAGCTCGAGCGCCACCTGGCCGGCCTGCCGGCGCCGCTCGGCCCCGTGCACGTGTCGGTCGAGGAGCGCGAGGCGCTCGGCACCGCCGGCGCGCTCGGCCGCCTGCGCCCCTGGATCGACGGCCGCGGGGTGCTCGTCCTCAACGCCGACACCTGGGCGCCGGGCGACCTGGGGTGGTTCGTGGCCGGGTGGGACCGCGAGCGGGTGCGGCTGGCGGTCGCCGGCGACGACCGGCTCCGGCCCCCGGACCGCCCGGCGAGCCCGGTGGCGGCCGCGCTCGTGCCGTGGTCCGAGGTGGCGAAGCTGGCGCCCGTGCCCTCCGGCCTCTGGGAGGTGTCGTGGCGGGAGCAGCACGCGGCCGGCCGCCTGGAGGTCGTCCGGTGGGACGGTCCCTGCCTCGACTGCGGGACCCCGGCCCGCTACCTGGCCGCCAACATGGCGGCGAGCGGCGGCGCCCCGGTCGTGGGGCCGGGCGCGGTCGTCGAGGGCCGCCTGGAGCGGGCGGTCGTGTGGGACGGCGCCCACGTGGCCCCCGGCGAGGAGCTGGTGGACGCCATCCGCACCGACGCGGGGGTCACCGTGCTCGTGCGCTGACCTCGACGGGCCGACGGCCGGGCGCCGGCACGCGGGCCGCCAGCTGGCCGCAGGCGGCGTCGATCTCGACGCCCCGGTTGCGCCGCACGGTGGCGTTGACCCCGAGGTCGCGCAGCCAGCCGTGGAACCGCTCGACCCGGGCCGGCGGCGACCCCGGGGTGCCGAAGCCCGGGGTCGGGTTGAGCGGGATGAGGTTCACGTGGGCGGGGAGCGGCAGGCCCCGGGCCAGCTCGGCCAGCTCGCGGGCGTCGCTCGCCCGGTCGTTCGTGCCGTCGATCAGCGCCCACTCGAACGACAGCCGGCGCCCCGTGGCCCGCAGGTGGTCGGCGCACGCGGACATCAGGACGCTGAGCGGGTACCGGCGGTTGATCGGCACGAGCTCGTCGCGCAGCGCGTCGTTGGCGGCGTGCAGGGACACGGCGAGGTTGACCGGCAGGCCGGCGGCGGCCAGGCGGCGGATGCCGGGCACCAGGCCGACGGTCGAGATCGTGATGCGGCGGGCCGACACGCCGAGGTCGTGGTGGATCCGCTCGACCGCGGCCCAGACCCGGTCGAGGTTGGCGAGCGGCTCGCCCATGCCCATGAACACGACGTTGCCGAGGCGCCGGCCGTCGTCCCGGGCCCGGCGGGCGGCCCGCACGACCTGCTCGACGATCTCGCCGGTCGTGAGGTGGCGCTCGAAGCCGGCCTGGCCCGTGGCGCAGAACCCGCACCCCATGGCGCAGCCCGCCTGGCTGGACACGCAGACGGTGCTGCGGTCGCGGTAGTGCATGAGCACGGTCTCGACCCGGGCGCCGTCGGGCAGGGCGTACAGCCACTTGACCGTCGTGCCCCGGCGGTCGCGGGACTCGGCCACCGGTGTGAGCGCCGGCGGCAGCTCGTCCTCGAGCCGGGCCCGCAGCGCCTTGGGCAGCGTGGTCAGCTCGGACGGCGCGGCCAGCTGGCGGTGGAGGCCGTCCCACACCTGGTCGACGCGGTAGCGGGGCTCGCCGGCCAGGAGCTCGGCGAGCGCGTCGCGGTCGCAGTCGTAGCGGGTGGGCACGCCGGTGAAGCCTAGGGCCGCCGCGGCGGCTCGCTACCGTGGCGGCGTGGTCACACGCTCGGACCGGCCCCGCCGCCTCCGCACCGCCCACCCCGACTACGAGCACCGCGACGTGCAGGGCGGGGCGGCCCGCGCCGCGGTCTTCGGCGTCAGCGACGGGCTGGTCAGCAACATGGGGCTCATCCTCGGCGTCGCCGGCGCCGACCCCGCGCCGGCCGTCGTCCGCCTGGCCGGGCTGGCCGGTCTGGTGTCCGGGGCGATCTCGATGGCGGCCGGCGAGTACAACTCGATGCGGGTGCAGTCCGAGCTGCTGCGCTACGAGCTGGCCGTCGAGGCCCGCTCGCTCGAGCGCCGGCCCGAGGCCGAGCGCGACGAGCTGGCCCACATCTACGAGATGCGGGGCCTGCGGCCGCAGATCGCCCGCAAGGTGGCCGACGCCCTCATGCGCGACCCGGAGACCGCGCTCGAGACCCACGCCCGCGAGGAGCTGGGCATCGACCCCCAGCAGCTCGGCTCGCCGCTCGCGGCCGGCACCTCGTCGTTCTTCGCCTTCTCGCTGGGCGGGCTCGTGCCGCTCGTGCCCTGGTTCGTCACCCGGGGGATGGCGGCGGTCGTCGCCTCGGTCGTCCTCGGCATCGCCGCGGCCTGCACGGTCGGCGTGCTCGTCGCCCGGGCGACCGGCGGCGGGTGGCTGCGGGCCGTCGTGCGCCAGGTGCTGTTCACGCTCGTGCCGGCGGCCGTCACCTACGCCGTCGGCAACCTCGTCGGCATCGCCGGCGTGTGACGGGCGACCGCCGCGGCCGCCCGGGTCGCCGGGGTGCGCTCAGGCGGGGGCGACGTCGCCGACGAACGCCCGGTCGGTGTGGTGGATGCGGAAGCCGAGGTCGAAGTACAGCCGGGTGGCCCGCTCGTTGGTCGCGTCGACGTAGAGCATGCCGGTGCGCTGGCCCCGGCGGTGGAGGTGGTCGAGCCCGGCGAGCACGAGCTGGCGCCCGAGCCCCCGGGCGTGGAGCGCGGGGTCGACGGCGATGACGTAGATCTCGCCGAGCGGCGGGTCGTGGTCGGCGTGCACCTTCGTCCAGCAGAAGCCGGCCAGCCGCCCGTCGATCTCGTGGAGGAGGAAGCCCTCGGGGTCGAACCACGGCTCCGCCTCCCGGCTGCGCAGGTCCTCGAGCGTCCAGCCGCCCTGCTCGGGGTGCCAGTCGAAGGCCCGGTTGTTCAGCTCGAGCCACGCCTCCTCGTCCCGGCCGACGACGAACGGGCGCACCTTCAGGTCCCACGGCTCGCCCACGGGCAGGGGGCGGCGGAGCTGCCACAGGTCGCGGCCCGGCTCGAGCCCGACGGCGGCGGCCAGCCGGTGGTGGGCCTCGGTCGGCTGGGTGATCCAGAGGTGGACGTGGCCGCCCCCGGCCCGGGCGACCGCGGACGTCGCCGCCCGCAGCACCTCCTCGGCGGCCGCCAGGGCCTCGCCGACCCGGTCGGGCTCGTGGTCGTAGACCAGCTCGAGCTCCCAGCGGCGCCGGCCCCGGACCACCTGCGCGTAGGCGAGGGGCCGGCCCCGGGCGTCCCAGGCCACGAGGTCGGTCGTGTCGCCGCCCCCGCCGAAGGCGCCGTCGTGGAACAGGTGCTCGGTGACGAGCTCGTGGCCGACCGCCTCCTCGGCCGAGCGGATGAGCTCGGCGACGGCGGCGGCGTCCTCGGGGCTGCGCTGGCGGGTGATCTCGAACCGGCCCACGCCTGCAGGCTAGGACCGCCCGGTAGTGTCCGGGCGATGGCCACCGCTCGCCCCCGCAGCCCCAAGGGCCGGGCCCGGGTCGTCGCCGAGCGCCTCGCACGCGAGTACCCGGGCACGGCGAAGGAGCTGTGCGCGCTCCAGCACCGCAACGCCTACGAGCTGCTCACCGCCACGATCCTGTCGGCCCAGACGACCGACGAGCGGGTGAACATGGTGACGCCCACCCTGTTCGCCAAGTACCCGACCCCCCACGACCTCGCCGCCGCCGACCCCGCCGAGGTCGAGGAGATCATCCGGACGACCGGCTTCTACCGCAACAAGGCCCGCAGCATCATCGGCATGGCCACCGCCCTCGTGGAGCGGTTCGGCGGCGAGGTGCCCCACAAGATGTCCGACCTCGTCACCATCCCCGGGGTCGGGCGCAAGACGGCCAACGTCGTGCGCAGCGTCGCCCTCGGGCTGCCGGGCCTGCCGGTCGACACCCACGTGCTGCGGCTGTCCCGGCGCCTCGGGCTGACCGAGCAGACCGACCCGGTGAAGGTCGAGCTCGAGCTGAACCCGATGGTCAGGGCCGGCGAGCGGGGGGTGCTCAGCCTGCGGCTGATCCTGCACGGCCGGGCGGTGTGCAAGGCCCGCAAGCCCCGCTGCGACGTCTGCGTGCTGGCCGACATCTGCCCCTCGGCGTTCGCGGTGTGATCCCACGGTCGCCGGCGCGCGACCGGCGGCGCCGACGGGGTAGGGTGGAGGGTGACCAGGTTCCCGCCACCTGGTACAGAGCGACGTCGGGATCCGCCGCCCGATGTCGCCGCGACGGCGCCCCGTCGGGGCGCCGTCGTCGTTTTCCCGCCGGCCGCCCCCGACGCGTCAGCCCATGGCCCGCAGCACCCGGTCGAGCTTGCGGGCCGCGGTGAGCAGCGACCGCTCGACCTCGTAGAGGCCGTCGGCGACGTCGTCGCGGGGCGAGCCCCGGTAGCGGTCGGCGGTCGCCGTGATGCGGCGGGTCAGCTCGTCGAGGGAGGTGGCCAGGGCGGACAGCTCGGCCCGGTCGCTTTCCATGCCGGGGGTTCTAGCGGACGCCGGTAGCGTTGCCTGACGTGCTCCGCCGTCTCGACCTGCGCGGGACCGGCACCGCCGACCTCCGTCGCCGGCTGCCGCGGCCCGCGGCCCAGACAGAACCGCCCGTGGAGGAGGTGCGCGCCGTCCTCGCCGAGGTGCGCGAGCGCGGCGACGCCGCCCTGCGCGACTTCGCCGCCCGCTACGACGGGGTCGAGCTCGACGACCTCCGGGTGTCGCCCGACGAGGTCGCCCGGGCGCTGGAGGAGATCCCGGCCGACCTGCGGGCCGCGCTCGAGGTGGCGCACGCCAACATCGCCGCCTACCACACCGCCCAGCTGGGCGACGAGGTCGTCCACCGCAACGGCGCCGTCGAGGTCCGCGAGGTCGTGCGGCCGGTCGACCGGGCCGGCTGCTACGTGCCCAGCGCGCTGGCCCCGCTGGCGTCGACGGCGCTCATGACGGTGGTGCCCGCCAAGGTCGCCGGCGTGCCGGAGGTCGTGCTGGTCAGCCCGGCCCGGCCGGACGGGTCCGTGCCGGCCGGCATCCTCGCCGCCGCGGCGCTGGCCGGCGCCGACGAGGTCTACCGGGTCGGCGGGCCGGCGGCGATCGCCGCCCTGGCCTTCGGCACCGAGTCGATCCGGCCGGTCGACGTCATCGTCGGGCCGGGCTCGGCCCGGGTGGCCCAGGCCAAGCGCGAGGTCGCCGGCCTCGGGCTCGTCGGCGTGCCGTCGTCGTTCGCCGGCCCGTCCGAGGTCGTCGTCGTGGCCGACGCCTCGACGCCCCCGGAGCTGGCCGCCATCGACGTCGTCGTCCAGGCCGAGCACGGCCCGGACGGGCTCGCCTGGCTCGTCACCTGGGACGAGTCGGTGGCCGACGCCGTGGTCGCCGAGGTCGAGCGGCTGGTGCCCGCCTCGCCCCGGCGGGAGCACCTCGAGGCGACGCTGGCCGAGGGTGGCCACGCCGTGGTGTGCGACGACCCCGAGCAGGCCCTGGCGGTGGCCAACGCCATCGCGCCCGAGCACCTCGAGCTGCTCGTCGAGGACGCCGCCGCGCTGGTGCCGCTGGTGCGGCACGCCGGCGCGGTGTTCTGCGGCCCGATGGCGCCGGCCTCGATCGGCGACTACGTCGCCGGGCCCAACCACGTGCTGCCCACCTTCGGCTCGGCGCGCTTCGCCGGGGCGCTGCGGGTCGACGACTTCCGCAAGCACGTCCACGTCGTGACCGTCGGCGAGGAGGGCCTGGCCCAGGTGGCCCCGCACGTCGTGGCCCTGGCCGAGTACGAGGGGCTGCCCGCCCACGCCGAGTCGGTCCGCCTGCGGCAGGCGGCGGCGAGGGGGTCGGCGTGACCGTCGAGCCCCGCCCCGACGTCGCCCTCATGCCGGGCTACCACTCGCCGCAGCTCGACGTGGCGGTCCGGCTGAACACCAACGAGGCGCCCGAGCCGCCGCCGCCGGCGTTCGTCGAGCGGCTGGCCGAGGAGGTGCGCCGCGTCCGCTGGAACCGGTACCCCGACCGGTCCTACACCGCCCTGCGGACCGCGCTCGCCGAGCTGCACGGGGTGGCGCCCGACCAGGTGTTCGCGGCCAACGGCTCCAACGAGGTGCTGCAGACCCTGCTGCTCGCCTACGGCGGGCCGGGGCGCACGGCCGCGGTGTTCGAGCCGACGTACGCGCTGCACGGCCACATCGCCCGCATCACCGGGACCGCCGTCTGCACCGGCGAGCGGGCCGCCGACCTCACCCTCGACCTCGACGAGGTCCGCCGGGTGCTCGAGGCGCACGAGCCGGTGGTCACGTTCCTGTGCTCGCCCAACAACCCGACCGGTCTGGTCGAGCCGCCGGAGGCGGTGGCCGCGGTCGCCGACCTGGCGCCGGGCCTGCTGGTCGTGGACGAGGCCTACGGGCAGTTCGCCCGCTGGTCGGCGCTCGAGCTCGTGGACGAGGGGCGGGACGTCGTCGTCACCCGCACGTTCTCCAAGACCTGGTCGATGGCGGCCGGCCGGCTCGGCTACCTCGTCGGGCCGTCGTGGCTCGTCGCCGAGCTGGACAAGGTCGTGCTGCCCTACCACCTCGACGCCGTCACCCAGGTGGCGGGCACCCTGGCCGTCGCCCACGTCGAGGAGATGGAGGCCCGGGTGGCCCGGCTGGTCGAGGAGCGGGGACGGCTGCTCGCCGCGCTGCGCGAGCTGCCGGTCGACGTCTGGCCCTCGGAGGCCAACTTCGTGCTGTTCCGGCCCCGGGAGCGCTCGGGCGACGAGGTGTGGAAGGCCCTCGTCGAGCGCTCGGTCCTGGTGCGGAACTGCTCGTCCTGGCCTCGCCTCGACGGCTGCCTGCGTGTCACGATCGGCACGCCCGCCGAGGACGACGCCTTCCTGTCCGCCCTGCGCGAGGTGCTCACATGACCCGCTCCGCCAGCCGCCGCCGCACCACCCGCGAGACCTCGGTGGCCGTCGCGCTCGACCTCGACGGCCCGGAGGGCAAGGTCCACGCGGCCACCGGGCTGCCGTTCTTCGACCACATGCTCGACCAGCTCGGGCGGCACGGCGGGTTCGACCTCGTCGTCGAGGCGCAGGGCGACCTCGAGGTCGACGGCCACCACACGATCGAGGACGTGGCCATCGTCCTCGGGGAGTGCTTCCGGGAGGCGCTGGGCGACAAGGCGGGGATCCGCCGCTTCGCCAGCGGCCTGTTCCCGCTCGACGAGGCGCTCGTCGAGGTGGCGCTCGACGTGTCCGGCCGCCCGTACCTCGCCTACGACGTTCCGATCGGCCAGGTCCTCCCGCTCGGCGACCCGCCGTTCAACCCCGAGATGGCCGAGCACTTCTGGCAGTCGTTCGCCACCAACGCGGGCATCACCCTGCACGTCACCCGGCGGGCCGGGCGCAACACCCACCACGTGATCGAGGCGTCCTTCAAGGGCGTGGCCCGCTGCCTGCGGGACGCCGTCCGGGTCGAGGGCAGGGGCGTGCCCTCGACGAAGGGCACGCTGTCGGGCTGACGCCCCCGCCGGGCCCGCCGGCCCGGGCTCAGGCGGCGAAGCTCACGCAGCGCACCCCGGGGAGGGCGGTGGCCAGCGTGCGCCACGTCGCGCCGGCGTCCTCGGACAGGTGGACGTCGCCCGTCGGCGTGCCGACGGCCACCAGCTCGCCCACGGCGGCCAGCTCGAAGGTGTCGACGTTGTAGGGGAGCGAGGCGGGCAGGCCGTCGCCGTCGTCGCTGCCGCAGCGGGTGAAGGGGGCCTCGGGGTCGTCGAGCGGGCGGCGGTAGACGGCGGCCTCCCGGGTCGCGGGCCCGGTCGAGGCGCTGGCGAGCAGCCAGCCGTCCGCGATGGCGACGGCCCGGCAGTAGGGCGCGTGCAGGCCCGCGTCGCTCCAGTGCCACGTGTCCCCGCCGTCGCGGCTCACGCCCACGCCGACGGCCGCGGCGACGGCCAGGACGTCCTCGGCGTAGGTGACCTGGTGGTTGTCGGCGTCGGCCTCGACGACCTCGACCCAGGTGTCGTCGTCGCGGCGCCACACCCCGCCCACGTGGACCCCCGCGACCGGGCCGGTGGGCCCGAGGGTGAGCGACCGGGTGTCCGGCGGGCCGCCCCACGGCGTCGTCCAGGACGACCGCTGGGGCAGGGTGTCGAAGGCGGCGTCGCGCTCGACCCCCTCCGGCCCGCCGACGGTCACGATGCGGGCGTCGGTCGTGCCCACCAGCGCCCGGCCGCCGTCGAGGGCCTGGACGCACCGGGGGGCCAGCCCGTCGGGGAGGTCGACCGGCGAGCCGCTGTCGAGGTTCACCACCTTGCCGCCGGCGATGGCCCAGTCGCCGGACACCGCGACGACGTCCGACCCGGGCAGCGCCCGGCGCTCGACCGTGCCGTCGAGCGCGAGCTCGACGACGCCGTCCCCGGTTCCGACGATGATCACCGCGCCAGGATGCCGGACGGCGGCCCGCTCGTCACATCGCCCGGGCGCCGGCCGCCGGGGAACGGTTCGGGCGCCGGGGCGGGCCGGCCGTAGGATGCCCTGCGATGCCCCTCATCGCCGTCCTCGACTACGGCATCGGCAACCTGCACTCGGCCCAGAAGGCGCTGCAGCACCTGGGCGCCGACGCCCGGCTCACCGCGGACCCCGCGGTGGTCCGCGACGCCGCGGGCGTCGTCCTGCCCGGCGTCGGCAACTTCGGCCGCTGCATGGAGGCGCTCGAGGCGGCCGGCCTCGACGACCTGGCGATCGAGTGCGCCACGTCGGGGCGCCCCTTCCTCGGCGTCTGCGTCGGCATGCAGATGCTGTTCGAGGCCTCGGAGGAGAGCCCGGACGTGCCCGGCCTGGGCGTGCTCCCCGGCACGGTCCGCCGGCTGCCCGACGGCGTCAAGCGCCCGCAGATGCAGTGGAACCGGGTGGTGCCGACCCGGCCGAGCGGGCTGCTCGCCGGGATCCCGGAGCCCATCTGGGTGTACTTCGTGCACTCCTACGCGGCCGACAGCGACGAGCACGCGGTCGCCGTGTGCGACTACGGCGGCCCGGTCGTCGCCGCCGTCGAGCGCGACGCCCTGTGGGCCACCCAGTTCCACCCCGAGAAGTCGGGCAAGGTCGGGCTGCGGATCCTGGGCAACTTCGTGCAGGCGGCCGCCGGTGCCGCCGAGGCGGCCTGACGTGGCCTTCGAGCTCTACCCGGCCATCGACCTGCGGGGCGGCCGCTGCGTCCGGCTCCTCCAGGGCGACTTCGGGCGGGAGACGGTCTACGGCGACGACCCCGTCGCCCAGGCCCGCGCCTTCGTCGCCGGCGGCGCCCGCTGGCTGCACGTCGTCGACCTCGACGCCGCCCGCACCGGCACCCCGGCCAACCGCGACGTGGTGGCCGCCATCGCCGCCGCCGTCGACGTGCCCGTCCAGGCGGGCGGGGGCGTGCGCGACGACGCCGCCGCCGACGCGCTGCTGGCCGCCGGCGTGCGCCGGGTCGTCGTCGGCACCGCGGCCCTGGAGGACCCCGACTGGGTGCGCCGCCTCGCCGCCCGCCACCCGGGGCGGGTCGCGGTGGGCCTCGACGCCCGGGGCCGCGAGGTCGCCGTCCGGGGGTGGACCGAGGGGTCGGGCCAGGACCTGGTCGAGGTGGCCCGGCGCTTCGACGACGCCGGCGTCGCCGCGCTGGTGGTCACCGAGATCGGCCGGGACGGCACGTTGGCCGGGCCCGACCTCGACCAGCTCGCCGCCGTGCTGGCCGCCACCCGCCTCGACGTCGTGGCCTCCGGGGGCGTGGGCTCGCTCGACGACCTGCGGGCCCTCGCCGGCCTGGAGGTCGGCGGCCGGCGCCTGGCGGGCGCGATCGTCGGGCGGGCGCTCTACGAGGGCGCGTTCCCCCTGTCCGCCGCTGTCGAGGTGGTGAGCAGCCGTGCGTAGCATCCGCATCATCCCGTGCCTGGACGTCGACCGGGGGCGGGTGGTCAAGGGCGTCAACTTCGTCGGCCTCCGCGACGCCGGCGACCCCGTCGAGCTGGCGGCGCGCTACGACGCCGAGGGCGCCGACGAGATCGTCTTCCTCGACATCACCGCCTCGTCCGACGGGCGCCGCACGATGGTGGACGTCGCCCGGCGCACGGCGTCGGAGGTGTTCATCCCCTTCACCGTCGGCGGCGGGGTCCGCTCGGTCGAGGACGCCCGGGACCTGCTGCGGGCCGGGGCCGAGAAGGTCTCGGTCAACACCGCCGCGGTCGAGCGGCCCCAGCTCGTCGCCGAGCTGGCCTGGGAGTTCGGGGCCCAGTGCGTCGTCGTCGCCATCGACGCCCGCCGCCGGCCCGGCGGGGGCTTCGAGGTCTACACCCACGGCGGCCGCACCCCGACGGGCATCGACGCGGTGGCGTGGGCCCGGCGGGTCGAGGGCCTGGGCGCCGGCGAGATCCTGCTCACCTCGATGGACCGCGACGGCACCCGCGAGGGCTTCGACATCGAGCTGACCCGGGCCGTCACCGACGCCGTCGGGGTGCCGGTCATCGCCAGCGGCGGGGTGGGCACGCTCGACCACCTGGTGGCGGGGGTGGTCGAGGGCGGCGCCGACGCGGTGCTCGCCGCCTCGATCTTCCACTTCGGCGAGCACACGATCGCCGAGGCCAAGGAGGCCCTCGCCCGGGCCGGGGTGATCGTCCGCCCGGTCGTCTGACCCCTCAGGCGGCCCGCTCGAGCACCCAGTCGGTGACCAGGCGGGCGACGTGCGCCGTCGCCCCGGCGAGGAGGTGGTCGGCCATCGGCACGGTCGCGGTCGTGACGTCCGGCCAGCCCGCCGTCTCCCGCGCCACCCAGGCCGGCGGCGCGAACTGGTCGTGCTCGGGGACGGCGACGAGCACCGGCCGGGTGTCGCCCAGACGGGGCCGGGGCGGGCCGGCGAAGCGGAACGGCGGCGCCACGGCCGCCCAGCCCGCGTGGCGCTCGTCGCCGACCGACAGGGCGACGTCGGCGCCGAACGAGTAGCCGACCAGGAACAGGGGCACGTCGCCACCGACCTCGGCGCCGAGGCGGTAGAGCGCGGCGACGACGTCGGTCCGCTGGGCGGCGCCCTCGCCGTTCGCCGTGCGCGGCGTCGGGCGGAAGTCGAAGCGCAGGACGGCCACGCCCGCCCCGCCCAGGCCCCGGAAGAGGGCGTCGACGACCACGTTGCGGCGGTCGCCGCCGAGCGCCGGGTGGGGGTGGCAGACGACCGCGCCGGCCGTCGCGCCCGGTGGCACCCACAGGTCGGCGGCCAGCGTCACGCCGTCCGCGGTGAGGAGGGAGATCTCCTCGGCGGAGATGTGTGCCACGGAGGGCGCACGGTAGCGTCGAAGTGTGCCCGAGCCAGCAACGACAGCCGAGGACGACGGCCGCCGGTCAGACAACAACAAGGGCGACAAGCTCGCCATCCAGATGCTGAACGACCGTGTGCTCGTGCGCCTCGACAACCCCGACGGGGAGCGCAAGTCGAAGGGGGGCATCCTCATCCCCGCGACCGCGCAGATCTCCCGGCGCCTGGCGTGGGGCGAGGTGGTCGCCGTCGGCCCCAACGTGCGGGCGATGCAGGTCGGCGACCACGTGCTGTTCAACCCGGAGGACCGCTACGAGGTCGAGGTCCGGGGGGCCGACTACATCATCCTGCGCGAGCGCGACGTGCACGCGGTCGCCGCGAGCCGCCTCGCCGAGGCCTCGACGGGCCTCTACCTGTAGGCCGGCGGCGAGTTCCGGCCCGCCCGGGCCGGGCCGTAGCATGGCCGGGTGACCAGCACGCCGACCCCCATCCCCGTCGTCGACGAGCAGCTCGAGCGCATCCGCTTCGACGAGCGCGGCCTGGTCCCGGCGATCGTCCAGGACGCCACCACCCGCGAGGTGCTGATGATGGCGTGGATGAACGCCGAGACCCTCCGGCTGACGCTGCGGGAGGGGCGGACGGTGTTCTGGAGCCGCAGCCGCCAGGAGGTGTGGCGGAAGGGCGAGACGTCGGGCGAGGTGCAGCTCGTGCGCAGCGCCCACTACGACTGCGACGGCGACACCCTGCTCTTCCTCGTCGACCAGCAGGGCGGCGGCGCCTGCCACACCGGCAACCGCTCGTGCTTCTTCCGGGCCTTCGGGCCCGAGGGCGACTGAGCGGGGCCGTGGTCCGGCCGTCGCTCGACGAGTTCCGGTCGCTCGCCCGCACGCACACCGTCATCCCGGTGTGGCGGGAGCTGCTCGCCGACCTGACCACCCCCGTCTCCGCCTACCTCCGCCTCGTGGGCGACGGCACCGGCTTCCTGCTCGAGTCGGTCGAGCACGGCGAGTCCCGGTGGAGCCGGTGGAGCTTCGTGGGCCGCAACCCGCTGGCCACGCTGACCGCCCGGGGCCTGGACGTCGAGGTCGTCGGCACCGTGCCGCCGACGGTGCCCCGCGACCGCGGCATCCTCGCCGCGCTCGAGGCCCTGCTGGGCGCCTGGCACGCCCCCTCGCTGCCCGACCTGCCCCCGCTGCACGGCGGGGTGCTCGGGTACCTCGGCTACGACGTCGTGCGCGAGGTCGAGCACCTGCCGGACGTGCCGGCCGACGACCTCGGCCACCCCGACGCCGTCGTGTCGGTGATCGGGCAGCTGGCCGCCTACGACCACTGGCGCCAGCGGGCCGTCCTCGTCGAGAACGTGCTCGTCCCGCCGGGCGCCGGCGAGGACGAGCTGGCGTCGCTCTACGCGGCGGCGGTCGAGCGCCTGGAGCAGCTGGCCCTCGACGGCGCCCGGCCGATCGACGAGCCGCTGGTCGAGCCGCCCGCCGGTGACGAGCCGCTGCCCGAGGTCCGCTCGACCATGGGCTCCGACGCCTACCGCCGGGCGGTCGAGGTGGCCCGCGAGCACATCCTCGCGGGCGACATCTTCCAGGTGGTCCTCGCCCAGCGCTTCGACTTCGACCTCGACGCCGACCCCTTCGACGTCTACCGGGTCCTGCGGCAGGTCAACCCCAGCCCCTACATGTACTTCGTGCGCCAGCCCGGGCTGAGCCTGGTCGGCTCGTCGCCGGAGCCGCTGGTGCGGGTCACCGACGGGCGGGTGGTCTCCCGGCCGATCGCCGGCACCCGGCGGCGGGGCGCGACCGACGAGGAGGACGCCCGCCTGGCCGCCGAGCTGCGCGAGCACCCCAAGGAGGTCGCCGAGCACGTCATGCTCGTCGACCTGGCCCGCAACGACCTGGGCCGGGTCGTGCGCTTCGGCACGGCCCGGGTCGAGGAGTACCTGACCCTCGAGCGCTACAGCCACGTCATGCACCTGACCTCGCAGGTGGCCGGCGACCTCGCCCCGGGGCGGACGGCGATCGACGTGCTGCGGGCGACGCTGCCGGCCGGCACGGTGTCGGGCGCGCCGAAGGTGCGGGCCATGCAGATCATCGACGAGCTCGAGCCCACGAAGCGGGGCCCCTACGCCGGCGTCGTCGGCTACCTGGACTTCTCCGGCAACGTCGACACGGCCATCGCCATCCGGACGATGGTCGTCGACGACGCCGGCCGGGCGTCGGTCCAGGCCGGGGCCGGCATCGTGGCCGACTCGGTGCCCGAGCACGAGGACCTCGAGTGCCGCAACAAGGCCCGGGCGCTGCTGGCCGCCGTGCCCGCGGCCCGGCGCATGACCGCCACCCGGCGGCGGGCGACCGGCCGTCAGTCGGCCTCGGCGTAGGTCCAGTCGGGCTGCTTGCGGGCCTGGCTGCCGTCGTAGGTCGCCACGCCGTCGGCCAGGTCGAGCAGCTTGGGCAGCAGGAAGCCCCGGGACGGCGGCGGCGAGCCGGCCAGCGCCTCGTTCACCTCGTCGGCGAAGGCGGACAGGATGCTGCCGACGACCCGCTGCTCCTGGACCGGCAGGTAGCAGCGGTTGCCGTCGGTGACCGTGCGCAGGCGGTAGGCGACGGTCTCGACGTCGTCGGTCGTGGCGGCGCCCGACAGCAGGAGGTCGAGCCCGTCGGTCACGGCGCCGCACCCCAGCTTGCAGGCCGGGCACTGGCCGCAGGACTCGACGTAGAGGAAGCGGGACACCGCCCGGGCGACCTCGAGCATCGAGGTGGTGTCGTCGAGGACGAGGAAGCCGGCCGCGCCCATGCCGGAGCCGATCGACTCGAAGCCCTCGTAGCTGCAGGGGACGTCGAGCTGGTCGGCGGTGACGACCGGGTTGGCGACCCCCGGCAGCACGGCCTTGATCGTGCGCCCGGGCGGGACGCCGCCGCCCACCCGCTCGATCACCTCGCGCAGGGGCGTGCCCAGCTCGACCTCCCCGACGCCCGGGCGGACGACGTCGCCGACGACGGTGGCGACCACGATGCCGGGCGAGCGCTCGGTGCCCAGCCGCCGGTGCCACTCGGGCCCCCGGGCGAGGATGCGGCTGACCGTGGCCAGGGTCTCGACGTTGTTGACCACGGTCGGGTTGGAGGCCGCGAACTCGGTGGCGACGCCGCCGGGCGACGCGCTCCAGCCCGCTTGGGGCACGGTGGCGAACAGGCCGTGGATGTAGGGCGGCACGTTGCGGGGCATGGGCGGCTCGCCCTCGATGACCTGCAGCAGCCCGGTCTCCTCGCCGAAGAGGTAGTGGTCGGGGCCCAGCACCACCTGCACCGGGACGTCGAGGAGCCCGGCGGCGGCCATCTCGTCGATCGCGGTCGCCAGCCGGCGGGCCTCGGTCTCGAAGCGCTCCTTGACGCCGATGAAGGCCCGCTCGGCCCCCACGGCGAAGGCGGCGATGGCCACGCCCTCGACGACCGCGTAGGGGTTGGCCCGGATGATCGCCCGGTCCTTGAAGGTGGCGGGCTCGCCCTCGGCGCCGTTGCACACGACGAAGGCCCGGTTGGCACCGTCCCCCTCGTCGGCGGCGACGGCGTCGCGCACCGACTGCCACTTGCGCCCGGTCGGGAACCCGGCCCCGCCCCGCCCGCGGAGCCCCGACAGGATGACCTCCTGGATCGTGGCCCCCGGGCCCAGCTCCCTCGCCCGGTGCAACCCCGCGAGGCCGCCCCGGGCCTCGTGGTCGGCCAGGTCGGCCACCGGCGGGTCGGCGAGGAGGATCGGCTCGTCCATGCGCCCATCCTGACCGCTGGACCGCCGGTCGTGCCGTGACATCCGTGACGCAGCGCGCCCGCGTGCTGCCACACTGGCGTCATGTCCGCCGACCCGACCGCCGTCGACCTCCGCACCACCCTCGGCGCCGTCGAGCTGCCGCGCGACGTGGTCCGGGTCGCGGGGCCGGACGCCGTCGACTACCTGCAGGGCCAGCTCAGCCAGGACGTCGCCGCCCTGGGGCCCGGCGAGGCGGCCTGGAGCTTCCTGCTGCAGCCCACCGGCAAGGTCGACGCCTGGCTGCGGGTCACCCGGACCGGCGACGACGAGCTCGTCCTGGACGTCGACGCCGGCCACGGCGAGGCCGTGGTCGCCCGGCTGCGCCGGTTCCTGCTGCGCACGAAGGCCGACGTCGACCCGCTGCCGTGGCGGGCGGTCGCGCTGCGGGGGCCGGGCGCCGACCGCGTCGAGGGCCTGACCGGGCTGGTCGTGCCGACCTGGCCGGGCGTCGAGGGTGTCGACGCCCTCGGCGAGGACGTGGCCCCGCCCGACGGCGTGGCCCGGGCCACCGCCGCCGACCTCGCGTCGCTGCGGGTGCGGGCGGGCGTCCCGGCCATGGGCGCGGAGCTGACGGCCTCGACGATCCCCGCCGAGGTCGGCCGGCACGTCCTCGGCGCGTCGGTCAGCTTCACCAAGGGCTGCTACACGGGGCAGGAGCTGGTGGCCCGCATCGACAGCCGGGGCGGCAACGTGCCCCGCCAGGTGCGCGGCCTGGTCGTCCGGGCCGGCGCCGGCGTGGCGCCCGGCGCCGCGGTCGTCGTGGGCGGCGACGAGGTGGGCACCGTCACCTCCGTCGCCCCCGCCCCGGGCGGCGGCACCGTCGCCCTGGCGCTGGTCAAGCGGGCGGTCACCCCGCCGGCCGCCGGTGAGGTCCGGGTCGAGGACGGCACCGTGGCGGCCGAGGTCGTGGCCGTGCCGTTCGAGGGGTAGGGGGCGCGGGGTGTCGACGGGGGAGCGGTCCCTCTACGAGGTGCTGGGCGTGCCGCCCCACGCCAGCGCCGAGGAGATCCGGGCCGCGTACCGCCGGGCGGCCCGGCGGCACCACCCCGACGCGGGCGGCGACCCCCGCCGCATGTCCGACCTCAACGCCGCCTGGCGGGTGCTGGGCGACCCCGTCCGGCGCGCCCGCTACGACCGCGAGCTGGCGGCCCGGCCGGCCCGCCCCGCGGGCCCGCCGCCCGCGGCCGGGCCGCCCCCGGGGGCGGGCGTGGGGCCCGACCTGCTGGCCGACCTGCTCGACGACCGCCCGCTCCGGCCGACCCGCCCGCTCGAGGGGTGGTGGGCCATGCTGCCCCCGGCCACCCTGGTGGCCGCCTGCCTGGCGCTGGCCGGGGCCTTCGTCTTCACCGCGCCCGGGCTGCTGGCGCTGTTCGGCGGGCTGCTCGTCCTGTCGCTCGGCCTCTTCGTGCTGGCGCCCCTGCGGGCCATGACGAGGCGGGACGACCCGTGACGGGCGAGTAGGGTCGCCCAGGTGTCTGCCGTCACGTACGTGGTGAAGCTCACGGCCGCCGAGGGCAAGCGCGACGAGGCCCTGGCCGTGCTGGGGAAGCTCGTCGACGCCGCCCAGGGGGAGCCGGGCACGGTGCAGTACGTCATGCACACCGACAGCACCGACCCCAACGCCATCTGGTTCTACGAGGTGTACGCCGACGAGGCCGCCTTCCAGGCCCACGCGGGCAGCTCGGCGATGGCCGAGGCCATGGGGGCGCTGGGCGGGCTGCTCGGCGGGCCGCCCGACATGCGCAAGCTCGAGGTCGTGGCCCACAAGGGCTTCCCGGCCTGAGGGGGCGCCGGCCGGCGATGGGCACGTACCTCGACCGCATCCTCGCCGCCCACCGGGCCCGGGCCGCGGCGGACGACCGGCCGGTGGGCGAACTGGTGGCCCGGGCGCGGGCCGAGCCCCCGGCTCGGGGGTTCGCGGCCGCGCTGCGGGCGGCCGGCGGCGTCGGGGTCGTCGCCGAGGTGAAGCGCCGCTCGCCGTCGAAGGGCGACCTGGCCCCCGACCTCGACCCGGCGGCCCTGGCCCGCGCCTACGAGGCGGGCGGCGCGACGTGCCTGTCGGTGCTCACCGACCGCGACTTCTTCGCCGGCTCGCCCGACGACCTGCGGGCGGCCCGGGCCGCCACCGGGCTGCCCGTGCTGCGCAAGGACTTCACGGTGTCGCCGGCGGACGTCTGCGACGCCCGCCTGATGGGCGCCGACGCCGTGCTGCTCATCGTCGCCGCCCTCGACGACGACGAGCTGGCCGAGCTGCACCGGCTGGCGCTCGACGTGGGGCTCGACGCCCTGGTCGAGGTCCACGACGAGGCGGAGCTGGAGCGGGCGCTCGCCGTCGGGGCGACGCTCGTCGGGGTCAACCAGCGCGACCTCGTCACCTTCGAGGTCGACCACGAGCGGGCGGTCCGGGTGGCCCGGGCCATGCCGGCGGGTGTGGTCCGGGTGGCCGAGTCGGGCATCCGGGGCCCCGACGACGTCGCCGCGCTGGCCGACGCCGGGTTCGACGCCGTGCTCGTCGGCGAGTCGCTGGTCACGTCCGGCGACCCCGCGACCGCCGTCGCCGCCCTGCGGGCGGCCGGGGCGCGCGCCGGCGCCCGGCCCGGGGGAGCGGATCGGTAGCCTGCGCTCGATGTTCGTCAAGGTGTGCGGCGTCACGTCCGAGGAGGACGCCCTGCTGGTCGTGGCCATGGGCGCCGACGCCGTGGGCTTCGTCTTCGCGCCGTCGCCCCGCCAGATCGCGCCGCAGCGGGCCGCCGAGATCGCCCGGCGCCTGCCGTCCGAGATCGTCACCGTCGGCGTGTTCCGGGACGATGCCCGCGACCGGGTCGTCGAGGTCGCGCACGCCGCCGGGCTGCGGGCCGTCCAGCTCCACGGCAACGAGTCGCCGGCCGACACCCACTGGATCCGCCAGCGGGTGCCGCTGCTCATCAAGGCGTTCCCGGCCGGCGACCCCCGCCTCGACCAGGCCGACGAGTACGCGGCCGACGCCTTCCTCGTCGACTCGCCCACGCCGGGCTCGGGCGAGGTGTTCGACTGGTCGCTGGCCGAGGGGGCGCCGGCGCACCGGCGCATCATCCTGGCCGGCGGCCTGACGCCGGAGAACGTCGGTGACGCGGTGCGCGTCGTGCGCCCGTGGGGCGTCGACGTGGCCTCCGGCGTCGAGTCGGCGCCGGGGCGCAAGGACCCCAGCAAGGTCCGGGCGTTCGTCGAGGCCGCCCGGGCCGCCGAGCCGCCACCGCGCCCGCCCCGGGGCGACCCCGACGACCGCCCCTTCGACTGGATGCTCGACGAGCGGCTGTGAGCGGCCGACCCGTCCCCGCCGGCCCGCCGGCCGCCCCCCACCCGACCTGGACCCCACCATGAGCGACACGACGACCGCCCCCGTGATGGGCGACCCCGGGCCCGACGGCCGCTTCGGCGAGTTCGGCGGGCTGTTCGTCCCCGAGACGCTGGTCCCCGCGTGCCAGCAGCTCGACGCCGAGTTCCGCGCCGCGTGGGCCGACCCCGCGTTCCGGGCCGAGCTCGACCGCCTGCTGCGGGACTACGCCGGCCGGCCGTCCCGCCTGAGCCTGTGCGAGAACCTGTCCACCGAGCTGGGCTGCCGGGTGCTGCTCAAGCGGGAGGACCTCAACCACACCGGCTCGCACAAGATCAACAACGTCCTCGGCCAGGCGCTGCTGGCCCGGCGCATGGGCAAGACCCGGCTCGTGGCCGAGACCGGCGCGGGCCAGCACGGGGTGGCCACCGCCACCGCGGCGGCGCTGCTCGGGCTCGAGTGCACGGTCTACATGGGCGAGGTCGACATGGCCCGCCAGGCGCTCAACGTCTTCCGCATGCGGCTGCTCGGCGCCGAGGTCCGGGCGGCGTCCTCCGGCAGCCGGACGCTCAAGGACGCGGTCAACGAGGCGCTGCGCGACTGGGTGGCGACGGTCGAGACCACGCACTACTGCCTGGGCTCGGCGATGGGGCCCCACCCGTACCCCTTCATGGTCCGCGAGCTGCACCGGGTCATCGGCGACGAGGCCCGGGAGCAGTGCCGCGAGCTCACCGGCGGCGACCCGGACGTCGTCGTCGCCTGCGTGGGCGGCGGCTCCAACGCCATCGGCATCTTCTCGGGGTTCGCCGAGCTGCCCCACGTCGAGCTGTGGGGCGCCGAGCCGGCCGGCGGCGCGGCGATCGGCCACGGCGTCCCCGGCGTCGTCCACGGGTCGAAGTCGTACCTGCTGCAGGACGAGCACGGGCAGGTGCTCGAGGCCGAGTCGGTCTCGGCCGGCCTGGACTACCCGGGCGTCGGCCCCGAGCACGCCCACCTGCACGCCATCGGCCGGGCCCGCTACGAGCGGGTCACCGACGCCGAGGTGCTCGAGGCCTTCCAGCTGCTGGCCCGCACCGAGGGCATCATCCCGGCGCTGGAGTCGGCGCACGCGCTGGCGCTGGTCAGCCGGGAGCGGGCCGCGCTGGCCGGCCGCACCGTCCTGGTCAACCTGTCGGGGCGGGGCGACAAGGACGTCGCCCAGGTGGCCCGGATCCTCGGCGTCGACCTCTCGGGGACGGAGGTGGCCGGGTGACCGGCGCGGTCGAGGCCCCCGTCGGCCGGCTCGAGTCCCGGCTGCGCGCCGCCCGCGACCGGGGGCGCAAGCTGCTCGTCCCCTACGTGACCGGCGGCCTCCCCGGCTGGGAGCGGGTGGTCGAGGCGTGCGCCGCCGCCGGCGCCGACGCCATCGAGGTGGGGATCCCGTTCTCCGACCCGGTCATGGACGGGCCGACGATCCAGGAGGCGTCCGAGCGCGCCCTGCGGGCCGGGGCGACGCCGCCGGCGATCGTCGACGCGCTCGCCGACCTCGACACGGGCGGCGTGCCGCTCGTCGCCATGACCTACTACAACGTCGTCTTCCGCCAGGGCCACGAGCGCTTCGCGGCCGCGCTCGCCCGGGTCGGGGTGGCCGGCGCCATCGTCCCCGACCTCCCGCTCGAGGAGGTCGGACCCTGGGCCGCGGCGGCCGACGCCGCCGGGGTCGAGACCGTCCTGCTCGCCGCGCCGACGGCCTCCGACGAGCGGCTGGTGCGCATCTGCGCCCGCTCCCGGGGGTGGGTCTACGGCGTCGGCCTGCTGGGGGTGACCGGCGAGCGGTCGGAGCTCGCCGCCAGCGCGCTGGCGATGGCCCGGCGGCTCAAGGCGGTGACCGACAAGCCGGTGCTCGTCGGCGTCGGCGTGTCGACGCCCGAGCAGGCGGCGGAGGTCGCGGCGGTGGCCGACGGCGTGATCGTCGGCTCGGCGCTCGTGCGTCGCCTGCTGGAGGGGGGCGGGCCCGAGGTCGCCGGCCGGTTCGTGGCCGAGCTGCGGGCCGGGCTCGACGGGGCCTGACCGCCGGGCCGGGCTCAGGTCCCGTCGTCGGGGTCGGCCTTCAGCCGGTCGCGCAGGAAGGCGAGCGTCCGCTCCCAGGCCAGCGTGGCCGCCGCCTCGTCGTAGGTCGGGCGGTCGGCCTCGAAGAACCAGTGCTCGGTGCCCGGGTAGTGGTGGAACTCGACGTCCTTCTCGAGCACGTGGAGGTCGGCCTCGAGGAGCGTGCGCTCGTCGGGGTCGACGAGCGTGTCGTTCTCGGCGAAGTGCCCGAGGAACGCCGAGGTGGCGGGCGTCATGTCGATGTTCTGCGTGCCGTAGAACACGACGGTGGCGCCCACCAGGTCGGGGACGCGCCCGGCCAGCCACAGCGCCCACGAGGCGCCCATCGAGAACCCCAGGGTCCCCACCGGGGCGGACGGCGTGGCGGGCATGTTGTGCAGGGCGAACAGGCTGGCCCGCACGAGGTGGGCCATGGCGTCCATGTCGCTCTCGGCCAGCATGGCCCGGGCCTCGTCGGGGTCGTCGGTGGTGCGGCCGCCGAACAGGTCGGGCGCCAGGGCCACGAACCCCTCCTCGGCGAGCCGGTCGCACAGGCCCTTGAAGAACGGCGTGAGCCCCCACCACGAGTGCAGCACCAGGACCCCCGGCCCGTGGCCGGCGTCGGGCACGGTGACGTAGCCGGTGCCGGCGGATCGGGAAGCCATGGCGATGACCGTACCGAGGCCGATCGGCGATCCACCACGCGGCGGTACGCTTGGCCGTCGTGGCTCCCGGAGACCGAGTCGACAGCTGCCCCCTCTGCCGGGCCGAGCGGATCACCACCTGGTACCACGAGGACGACGTGTGCTGGATCGCCGACTGCGAGATCTGCGCGACCCCCATGGTGGTGTGGCGCTGGCACGGCACCGACGTCCCCGCCGACCACCGCGACCACATGGCGCGGCGCCTGGCCGAGGTGGCCGACCGGGTCTTCGACGGCCACTACGTCGACGACCACATGCGCAACATCCCCGACCACTGGCACGCCCACGCCCGCCCGGTCGGCGGGTTCTTCGGGCACGGGTTCCGGCGGGACGGCACGCCCGCCGGCGAGCTCGGCGGGGGCGGCTCGTGACCGGCGTGACGGGACCGGCCGGGGGCGCCGGGTCCGGCCGCCGCCGGCTCATCCCCGTGGGCGGCCAGCGCCGGCCCGACGGCGAGGCGATGCCGGTCGTCAACCTGTTCGACGCGGTCGGGGGCCAGGGGTTCTTCGACGAGCTGGTCGAGCGCTTCTACCGGGGCGTCGAGGGTGACCCGCTGCTGCGCCCCCTCTACCCGGACGACCTGACCGAGTCCAAGCGCCACCTGGCGCTGTTCCTCGGCCAGTACTGGGGCGGCCCGGCCACCTACTCCGAGGAGCGGGGGCACCCCCGCCTGCGCATGCGCCACCTGCCCTTCGCCATCGGCGAGGCCGAGCGCGACGCCTGGCTGCGCCACATGACGGCCGCCCTCGACAGCCTGGTGGTCGAGCGCGACGTCCACCCGGCCATCGAGGCCCGGATGATCGACTACTTCGTCATGGCGGCCGACGCCATGGTCAACACCCGCTGAGCCCCGGGGGGCGCGCCGCCGGGCGGCCCGCCCGCGGTCGGTCCCCGCCGGTAGGGTCGTCGCCATGCTGACGCAAGGGGACAAGGCGCCCGAGTTCTCCCTGCCCGACCAGGACGGCAACACCGTCTCGCTGTCCGACTTCCGCGGCCGCAAGGTGCTCGTGTACTTCTACCCGAAGGCCGACACGCCGGGGTGCACGACCCAGGCCTGCGGCCTGCGCGACATCCTCGGCGAGATCGGCGACACGGCGGTCGTGGGCATCAGCCCCGACGCGCCGGCGAAGCAGAAGCGCTTCGACGAGAAGTACGGGCTCGGCTTCCCGCTGCTGTCCGACGCCGACCACGCGGTGGCCGAGGCCTACGGCGCCTGGGGCGAGAAGAAGAACTACGGACGCACCTACATGGGGGTCATCCGCTCGGCCTTCCTCGTCGACGAGGAGGGCAACCTCGCCGAGGTGTGGCCGAAGATCACGCCCAAGGACACGCCGAAGAAGCTGCTCGCGGCGCTGGGGTCCTGAGGGCCGGGGTGGGGGGCGCCGCCGCCCGTCTCACGCCGGGCCGCCCCGGGGCGTTGGATCTCCGGTGACGCTGCCTCCGTTCCAGACGCTGCTCGACGAGCACGCCGACGACCTCTACCGGTTCCTCGTCGCCTCGGTGGGGCCGCACGACGGCGCCGACTGCTTCCAGGAGACGATCGTCGCCGCCCTGCGGGCGTACCCCGAGCTGCGCCACGCCGAGAACCTGCGGGGCTGGCTGTTCACGATCGCCCACCGCAAGGTCGTCGACCACGCCCGCCGGGTGCAGCGCCACGCCGTCCCGGTGGCCGACCCGCCGGAGGTCCCCGCCTCCGGCACCCCGCCGGTCGACGCCGACCTGTGGCGGGCCGTGCGCAACCTCCCGCCCAAGCAGCGCACCGCGGTCGTGCAGCGCTTCCTGTTCGACCGCCCCTACGCGGAGGTGGCCGCCGTCATCGGCTGCAGCGAGGAGGCGGCCCGGCAGAACGTCCGGGCCGGCCTGGCCCGCCTGCGCCGGGACACGACCCTGGAGGTGGCACCGTGACGTCCATCGACGACCTCGAGGCCCGGCTGCGTCGGGAGGGCGTCGACGACGCCGGCGCTCCCGGCCTCGACGAGCTGCTCACCGCCGCCCTGGCCCGGGCCGAGGCCGAGGGCCTGGTCGACGTGGCCTGGGCGACCGAGGACACGCCCGTCGGACGCCTGACGCTTGCCGCCACCGACCAGGGCCTGGTCCGGATCTCCTACGACCCCGAGGACCGGGTGCTGGAGGAGCTCGCCGCCAAGGTGTCGCCCCGGATCGTGCGGGTCCCCCGCCGGCTCGACCCGGTGCGCCGGCAGCTCGAGGAGTACTTCGAGGGCCGGCGGCGGGCCTTCGACGTCCCCCTCGACCGGCGGCTGTCCCGGGGCTACCGCCGGGCGGTGCTGGAGGAGCTCAGCCGGGTGCCGTACGGGCAGACGGTCAGCTACCGGGACCTGGCCGTCCGGACCGGCCGCCCGGGGGCGTCGCGGGCGGTGGGGTCGGCGATGGCGACCAACCCCATCCCGATCGTGGTCCCCTGCCACCGGGTGCTGCGCACCGGCGGGGCGCTCGGCGGCTACGGCGGTGGGCTGCAGGCGAAGGTCTGGCTGCTGCGCCACGAGGGCGCGCTGATGGGCTGAGCGGCGCGGCCCCGGGCGCTCACCCGGCGCCCGGGGACGGCGCCCGCGCGGCGAGCTCCTGCTCGTGCCGGGCGATGGCGCGGTTGCGGTACACGACGAGCCCGACGACGGCCGCGACCAGCAGGAGGAGGGCGATCCGACGCATGGGTCGCAGGGTAGGCTGGGCGGCCCGCCCGGATGATGGAACTGGCAGACATGGGCGCCTCAAACGCGTCTGCCCGTGAGGGCGTGCGGGTTCGAATCCCGCTCCGGGCACTCAGCTGGTCGGCGGCCCGCCGTCGCCGGCGCGGCGCTGGTCGGCGACGGCGCGCGCGGCGCGCCGCTCGGCCAGCCGGGACGACAGCGGGCCCAGCACGACCAGCGACAGCCAGACGAGCTTGCCGGCGGTGGCGTCGCCCCACCGGTCGACGCCGAGGTAGGTGACCGGCACCGAGGCGAACATGACCGCCGGCACCACCAGCGCGTCGAGCGTGCGGGCGCGCCGGGCGGCCGGCGGCTCGCCGTCCTCCACCAGCCCCCGGACGACGGCGACGTGGAACATGGCGACGTTCGCCAGGACCGCCAGGCCCACGTTCACCGCGTAGAGCGCCGTCGGCAGGGCGAGGTCCTGCAGGTCGGGGTCGCCCATCGCCTCGGTGGTGAACGGGATGAAGACGACGAAGAACGCCACGACGACGTTGGCGGCGATGACCGGCGGGTCCAGCGCGGTGAACCGGGCGACGAGCGCGTGGTTGCTGCGCCAGAAGACGACGATGACCACGAAGCTGAGGGCGAACGAGAACGCCTGCGAGCCGTTGGTCCGGAGCAGCTCGCCCGGGCTGCGCCACGCCCGCTCGTCGGTGACGTCGAGGGTCGTCACGAGGAGCGTGAGCGAGAACCCGTAGACGACGTCGAAGAAGCTCAGCGCCCGGTCGTAGTTCGACGTGTCGCGCTCGTAGCGGTCGGCGGGCATCAGCGGCGGAGGGCCTCGACGACCCGGTCGACGAGGGGATCGGTGAAGACGTCGGCCAGCGGCACCGGCAGGCCGATCGACCAGTTGGGACGCTCGTGGGTGGTGCCGGGGAGGTTCGGCCGCCGGCGCAGGGCGAGCATGTCCTCGAGCGTGGCCGCCACCAGGGCGCTCGGGGCCCGGGCCAGGCGCGCGTGGACGGCGACGACGACGTCCTCGACGTCGGCGTCGGGCCCGAGCCCGGTCAGGGCGACGAGCCGGTCGCGCAGGCCGGCGAGGGCGGCCTCGTCGGGCTCGATCCCGGCCGCCCGCTGGTCGGCGGCGTCGTCGCCCGACCAGACCCCGGCCACCGTCGGCAGGTCGTGGGTCGTCACGGCGGCGAGCGCCTGGGCGGGCCACTCCTCCGGGGGCGCGCCCTCGAACCAGACGAGGCGGTAGGAGAGGACGCCGGCCTCGCCCAGCGCGGCGCGGACCTCGGGCTCGACCGTGCCGAGGTCCTCGCCCACGACCACCGCGCCGGCCCGGGCGCTCTCGATGGCGAGCACGGCGAGCAGCTCGTCGGCCCGGTAGCGGACGTAGGCGCCGTCCTCGGGCCCGCCGCCCGGCGGGATCCAGAACAGGCGGAACAGGCCCATGACGTGGTCGATCCGCACGCCGCCGCCGTGGCCCATGGCCGCCCGCCACAGCGACGCCAGCGGCGCGTAGCCGGCCTCCCGCAGGGCGTGGGGCACGAAGGGGGGCAGGCCCCAGTCCTGCCCGGCGCGGTTGAACTCGTCGGGCGGCGCCCCGACGCTGACACCCTCGGCCAGCAGGTCCTGGAGCGCCCAGGCGTCGGCGCCGTCGGGGTCGACCCCGACGGCCAGGTCGGTGAGCAGCGCCACCGGCTCCTCGGCCCGGCGCAGCTGGTCGGCGGCCAGGTGCTGCACCCAGGCCCAGAACGCCACCCGGTCGGCGTGGTCGGCGGCGAACCGGTCGACGGCGGGGGCGTCGGGGCGCCGCAGCTCGGCCGGCCAGGACCGCCAGCCCCGCCCGTGGTGCTCGGCCAGGGCACAGAACCGGGCGTAGCGCTCGAGCTCCTCGCCCTGCTCGGCCCGCCAGCGGGCGAAGCGGGCGTCCGGGCCGTGCCGCTCCCACAGCAGCTCGAGCGCCCGGCGCTTGAGCTCCCACACCGCGTCCCGGTCGACGACCGGCTCCCGGTTCAGCCGCCGGGCCCGGGCGGCCAGCTCGCGGACGTCGGGGTCGGCCGCCGCGCCGGGGATCTCCTCGACGCGCAGCAGCAGCGGGTTGAGCCACCGCCGGCTGGAGGGGCGGTAGGGGCTCGGCTCGACGTGCGCGAGGGGCAGGGGCGCGTGCAGCGGGCTGACGGCCACCATCCCGGCGCCCCGCCCGGCCGCCCAGGTGGCGATCGCCCGCAGGTCGGCCAGGTCGCCGATGCCCCAGCTCTCGGCCGACCGGCAGGAGGGCAGCTGGACGACCGGCAGCCACGCCCGCAGCCCGGCCGGCAGGTGGCAGCGGCCGGGGGTCACGAACAGCCGGGTCACCGGCCCGCCGTCGTCGGGGTGCAGCTCGTGGTAGCCGATGGGCAGGTCGGGCGGCAGCGCGTGCTGGGCCCGCAGGACCTCACCGGTCTCGAGCCGCAGCTCGCACGGCCCGAGGAGCGGCTCGGCGGCGCCCGCCCGGACGACCCACAGGGGCGACGCGGGCTCGGGGGGCGGGACCTCGCCGTCGCCCATGGCGGCCCGCAGCGCGGCCCGCGTCTCCTCCGAGGTCGGGTGCCACCGGCCGGCCACGTCGTGGTAGCCGTCGTCGATGCCCCACGCGTCGGTCGCCATCGGCGCGCACCGTACCCGCGGCCGGTGGGCGCGAGCGCGCATCAGAGTGGTCGTCACACCACGCCGCGTCGCTGCCCGGCGCCCGGGGTGGCGGGCCGCGGCACCCCGGGCGTCACGCGCCCGGCGGGTCCGTTCGCGCACCCTAGACTCGCAGCGTGTCCAAGTCGTCGGTCGAGCGGCGCCTCAGCCAGGTGGCCGAGCGGCTTCGGCAGTTGCGCGACGAGCTCGACGTGAGCGCCGAGCAGCTCGCCCACCTCGCCGACGCCGCCGACGAGGCGCGCCTGCGGGCGCTGGTCTCCGAGACCCCTCTGGCCGACCGCGACCGGCGGGCCGCGGAGCGCCACGCCGAGGCGATGCGCCGGCACCGGGCCCAGGTCGAGGCCGAGATCGCCCGCCTGGAGCGCCGACAGGACGAGCTCCTCGACCGGCTCGTGGCCGAGTCCAGGCCACACTGACCGTGGAGACCGATCGAAAGGAACGCCGTTGGCAGTACGCGTCGTCATCGCCGAGGACGAGGCGATCATCCGCCTCGACCTGAAGGAGACCCTCGAGGAGGAGGGCTACGAGGTCGTCGGCGAGACCGGCCGCGGCGACGAGGCGGTGAAGCTCGTGCGCGAGCTCGAACCCGATGTCGCCATCCTCGACATCAAGATGCCGGGGCTCGACGGGTTGGCCGCCGCCCGCGAGATCGCGGCCGAGCGCATCTGCGCGGTGCTCATCCTCACGGCGTTCAGCCAGCGCGACCTCATCGAGGAGGCCCGTGACGCCGGTGCCCAGGCCTACCTGGTCAAGCCGTTCGAGCGCAGCGAGCTCGTCCCGGCCGTCGAGGTCGCGCTCGGGCGGTTCGCCGAGATCAAGGCGCTGCACGAGCAGACGGCCAGCCTCGAGGAGCAGCTCGAGACCCGCAAGGTCGTCGACCGGGCCAAGGGCCGGCTCATGGACGAGTTCGGCATGACCGAGAGCGCGGCGTTCAACTTCATCCAGAAGCGCGCCATGTCCGAGCGGGTGACGATGCGCGAGATCAGCCGGCGCGTCATCGAGGGCGAGCTCCGCCCCGACGACGCCTAGGGGCTCCCGTGGCCGGCGACCCGCTCCTGCTCATCGACGGCAACTCGCTCACCTACCGCGCCTTCTTCGCCCTGCCCACCGACCTGGCGACCGCGTCGGGGCAGGTGACCAACGCGGTGTTCGGGTTCACGTCGATGCTCATCAACCTCATGCGGGACCACGGGCACCGGCGGATGGCCGTCGCCTTCGACCGGCCCGAGCCCACGTTCCGCCACGAGCGGGTCGAGAGCTACAAGGCCAACCGCGAGGCCGCGCCCGACATCCTCCGCCAGCAGGTCGGCCTGGTGCGCGAGGTGGTCGAGACGCTGGGCATCACGGTGCTCGAGCTGCCCGGCTACGAGGCCGACGACATCATCGCCACCCTCGCCACCCAGGCCCGGGACGCCGGCATGGACGTCATCGTCGTCACGGGCGACCGCGACGTCTACCAGCTCGTGGAGGACCCGCACGTCAAGGTCCTCTACAACCGGCGGGGGGTGTCCGACTACGTCCTCTACGACGAGGCGGGCATCGAGGAGCGCACCGGCGTGCCGCCGCGGCTCTACCTGCCCTACGCGGCCCTCCGGGGCGACCCGTCCGACAACCTGCCGGGCGTGCCGGGGGTGGGGGAGAAGACGGCCGCCAGGCTCGTCAACACCTACGGCAGCCTCGACGGCATCTTCGAGCACCTCGACGAGCTCAGCCCCAAGCTGCGGACCAACCTGGCCGAGCACGAGCAGCAGGTGCGCACCAACGCCGAGGTGATGGCGCTCGTGCGCGACGCGCCGGTGGGCGTCACCGTCGACGACCTCGTGCGCCGGCCGGCCGACGTCGAGGCCGTGCGGCGCCTGTTCGACTTCCTCGAGTTCCACAGCCTGGGGGAGCGGCTCACCGAGGCCCTCGGCGAGGACCTCGGGCTCGGCGGCCCGGCCGCCGAGGTCATCGAGGCCGAGGTCACCGAGCTCGAGACGCCCGACGCCGCGGCGGCCGCCCTCGAGTCGCTGCGGACGGCGGGGGACGGCGCGCCGCTGGCCGTCGCCGCGGCCTGGACCGGGAGCGAGGGCCGCAGCCCGCTCGTCGGGCTCGCCTTCGTCACCGACGCCGCCGCCGGCGAGGTCGCGTGGCTGCCGGCGTCGCTGCTGGACGACGACCGGGTGCGGGGCGCGCTGCGCGCCCTCGTCGCCCCGGTGGCCGAGGGCGGCCGGCCGATCGCCGCCCACCAGGCCAAGGCGATCATGCGGTCGCTGCTGGCGCTGGACGTCGACATCCGCTCCCTGGCGGTCGACACGGCCATCGCCGCCTACCTGCTCGACCCGGGCGAGCCCCGCTACCTGCTGGACGAGGTGCTGCGCCGCTACGCGAGCGCCGAGCTGCCGGCCGACGGCGCGGCGGCCGAGGGGCAGCTCGACCTCGACGGGTCGGGGGTCAGCGAGGCGCTGCGCACCGCCCGCCACGCCCTCGCGGTCGACCGGCTGGTCGAGCCGCTGGGCCGGGCGCTCGAGGACCAGTCGATGCGGGCGCTCAACGACGAGATCGAGGTGCCGCTCGTGCGGGTGCTCGCCCGCATGGAGCACGTCGGGGTGGGCGTCGACGCCGACGAGCTGCGGGCGCTGCGCGACCGCCTGTCGGCCGAGGTCGAGCGCCTGCGCCGCGCCATCTGGGACGCGGCGGGCATGGAGTTCAACGTCAACTCGACGCCGCAGCTGCGGGAGGTCCTGTTCGAGAAGCTCGGCCTGACCCCCCAGAAGCGGACGAAGACCGGCTACTCCACCGACGCCGCCTCGCTGGAGAAGCTCGCCGGCCAGCACGAGATCATCGACCACCTGCTGGCCTACCGCGAGGCCGAGAAGCTGCGCTCGACCTACGGCGACGGCCTGCTCGCCGAGATCGGGCCCGACGGCCGCATCCACGCCACGTTCAACCAGACCGTGGCCCGCACCGGGCGGCTGTCGTCCGACCAGCCCAACCTGCACAACATCCCGGTGCGCAGCGAGATCGGCCGCGAGTTCCGCCGGGCCTTCGTCCCGGCGCCCGGCCGCGAGCTGCTGGTCGCCGACTACAACCAGATCGAGCTGCGCTGCATCGCCCACCTCGCGCAGGACCCCGGCCTCATCGAGAGCTTCAACGCCGGCCGCGACATCCACACCGAGACGGCGTCCCGCATCTTCGGGGTCGCCCCGGAGGACGTGACCATCGACCAGCGGTCGAAGGCGAAGATGGTGAGCTACGGGCTCGCCTACGGCATGGAGGCCTACGGGCTGGGCCAGCGCCTCAACATCCCGACCGAGGAGGCGGCGCTCATCCTCGAGGCCTACTTCACGGCCTTCCCGGCCGTGCGCGAGTACATGGAGCGCACGGTGGCCGAGGCCCGCCAGCGGGGCTACACCGAGACGCTGTTCGGCCGGCGGCGCCACATCCCCGAGCTGTCCTCGCCCAACTACCGCATCCGCCAGGCGGGGGAGCGGCAGGCGATGAACGCCGGCATCCAGGGCCTGGCGGCCGACATCTTCAAGGTCGCGCTGGTGCGCATCGACACCGCGCTCGAGGAGCGGGGGATGGACAGCGTGCTCATCCTCCAGGTCCACGACGAGGTGCTGCTCGAGGTGCCGCCGGCCGAGCACGACCAGGCGGCGAAGCTCGTCGTCGAGGCCATGTCCGGGGCCGCCGAGCTGAGCGTGCCGCTCGAGGTCAACCTGTCCTTCGGGGCGACCTGGGCCGACGCCAAGGGCTGACGGCGGGCCGTCAGCCGTCGGCCTCCAGCGCGGCCAGCGCCTCGGCGATCGGCGTGTCGCCGGCGACGAGCTCGACCGTGCGGCGGACGAGCAGGCCGTCGACGAGGACGGCGGCCAGCACGGCCGCCACGTCGTCGCGGGGGACCCGGCCCCACCCGTCCAGCCGGTCGGCCAGCCGCACCCGGCCGGTGCCCGGGTCGTCGGTCAGCGAGCCCGGGCGGACGATCGTCCAGGCGAGGTCGGTGGCGCGGAGGGCGTGCTCGGCGTCGCGCTTGGCCTCGAAGTAGGGGCGCATGGCCTCGCCGCGGGCGTCGGGGCGGTCGGCGCCCAGGGTCGAGATCATGACGTAGCGGTCGACGCCGGCGGCCCGGGCGGCGTCGATCAGCTTCACCGCCGCGCCGTGGTCGACGGTGCGCTTGCGGGCGGGCCCGCTCCCCGGGCCCGCCCCGGCGGCGAACACGACGGCGTCGGCGCCCCGCACCGCGTCGGCCAGCGGCCCGGCGCCCTCGACGGCCTCGAGGTCGAGCACCACGGGCTCGGCCCCGGCCGCCTCGACGTCGGCGACGTGGTCCGGGTTGCGGACGATGGCCCGGGCGCGGTGGCCGTCGCGGGCCAGCAGGCGCTCGAGGCGGCGGGCGACCTGGCCGTGGCCGCCGGCGATGGCGATGTCCATGGCGCCCAGACTGCCGCAGCGCCGGGCGCGCGTGGGACGATCGGGGCGCGATGACCGACGCCGCCGGCCACTGGTTCGAGCCGCTCGCCGACCACCTCGGCGACGCCTACCTGCGCTACTCGTTCACCAAGGGGACGGCCAACGAGGTGGCGTTCCTCGTCGACGAGCTGGGGCTCGAGCCGGGGATGCGGGTGCTCGACGTCGGCTGCGGGCCGGGCCGCCACGCCCGGGCCCTGGCCGAGCGGGGGATCGAGGTCGTGGGCGTCGACATCAGCCGCCGGTTCGTCGAGCTGGCGGCCCGGGACGCCCCGCCGGGGGCGACGTTCCTGCGGGCGGACGCCCGGGCCCTGCCCTTCGACGCCGAGTTCGACGCCGCCATCTCGCTGTGCCAGGGGGCCTTCGGCCTGGCGGGCGGGCCGGGGGCGCCGCTGGACGCCGACGGCGAGGTGCTGGCCGGGATCGCCCGGGCGCTGCGACCCGGTGGGCGGGCGGCCGTGTCGGCGTTCTCGGCCTACTTCCAGGTCCGGTGGCTGGAGGAGACCGACACCTTCGACGCCGAGGCCGGCGTCAACCACGAGCGCACCGAGGTGCGCGACGCCTCGGGGGCGGCGGTGCCCGCGGACCTGTGGACCACCTGCTTCACCCCCCGCGAGCTGCGGCTGCTGGCCGCCGCGGCCGGCCTGGTCGTCGACGCCGTCTGGTCGGTGACCCCGGGCGACTACCGCCGGGCCCGGCCGTCGATCGACACGCCCGAGTTCCTGCTCGTCGCCCACCGCCCGCGCGCCGGCGAGCGCGTGTCGGTGGCCGGTCACGGGCCGTAGCGGCGGGTCGGTCGGGGCTGCTACGCTGCCGCTTCGCGCTTCGCAGCGCACCCCCGTGCCGCCCGCGGTCCCGCGGCCGGCGCTCCCCGTCCCGTGAAGCCTACGAAAGCCGACCTGTTCGTGTCCGACGTCCAGACAACCGATTCCGCCCCCGACCCCGACGCCAGCACGGCGACCGCCACCGCCGAGGGGCAGGAGACCCCCGAGGGCTACACGCCACGCGAGATCGTCGCCGACGACCTGGGTGGCAGCTTCGCCGACGCCATCGACGCCACACTCGTCTCGGTCGAGGACGGCGACATCGTCAAGGGCACGGTGGTCCGGGTCGATCGGGACGAGGTCCTGCTCGACATCGGCTACAAGTCCGAGGGCGTCATCCCCAGCCGTGAGCTCTCGATCCGCAACGACGTCGACCCCCACGAGGTCGTGTCGCTGGGCGACGAGATCGAGGCCCTCGTCCTCACCAAGGAGGACAAGGACGGCCGGCTCGTCCTGTCCAAGAAGCGGGCCCAGTACGAGCGGGCCTGGGGCGACATCGAGCGCATCAAGGACGAGGACGGCGTCGTCTCCGGCCCGGTCATCGAGGTCGTCAAGGGCGGCCTGATCCTCGACATCGGCCTGCGCGGCTTCCTGCCCGCCTCGCTCGTCGAGCTGCGCCGGGTCCGCGACCTGCAGCCGTACGTCGGCAAGACGCTCGAGGCCAAGATCATCGAGCTCGACAAGAACCGCAACAACGTCGTGCTCTCCCGGCGGGCGTGGCTCGAGGAGACCCAGCGCGAGCAGCGCGAGGACTTCCTCGCCAACCTCAAGCCGGGCGAGGTCCGCAAGGGCGTCGTGTCGAGCGTCGTCAACTTCGGCGCCTTCGTCGACCTGGGCGGCATGGACGGCCTCATCCACGTGTCCGAGCTGTCCTGGAAGCACGTCGACCACCCCGGCTCGGTCGTGCAGGTGGGCGACGAGGTCGAGGTCCAGGTGCTGGACGTCGACCTGTCCCGCGAGCGCATCAGCCTGTCGCTCAAGGCCACCCAGCAGGACCCGTGGCAGGAGTTCGCCACCAGCCACCGCGTCGGCGAGCTCGTGTACGGCCGGGTCACCAAGCTCGTGCCGTTCGGCGCCTTCGTCCAGGTGGGCGACGGCATCGAGGGCCTGGTCCACATCTCCGAGATGTCGGCCCACCACGTCGACCTGCCCGAGCAGGTCGTCACCCCGGGCGAGGAGCTGTGGGTCAAGATCATCGACCTCGACCTGCAGCGCCGTCGCATCAGCCTGTCGATCAAGCAGGCGGCCGAGGGCGGCATCGTGGCGGCCGAGTACCAGGAGCACTTCGGGGAGCACGCCTACGACGAGCAGGGCAACTACATCGGCCCCGCCGTCGAGCACTCGCCGGAGGCCGAGGAGGCCTGGGCCGAGTACTACGACAGCACCGAGGCGGCCGAGGGCGGCGAGGCCGCCGAGGGCGCGGCCGAGGCGCCGGCCGAGCAGGCCTCAGACGAGGCCGAGTAGCACCGGCACCCGGTCCCGCGGCGACCGCGGCCCGCGCCCGGGCTGCGAGCGGCGCAGCGCCCGTGGCTAACGTCGGGCGCCGTGCTCGTCATCGGTCTCACCGGAGGCATCGGCTCGGGCAAGTCGACCGTGTCGGCCATGCTGGCCGAGCGGGGCGCGGTCGTGGTCGACGCCGACGCCATCGTCCGCGAGCTGCAGCAGCCGGGGACCCCCGTGTTCGACGCCATGGTCGAGCGGTTCGGGCGCGAGATCGTCGCCCCCGACGGGACCCTCGACCGGGCGGCGGTCGCGGACCGGGTCTTCGGCGACCCGGAGGCGCTCGCCGACCTCAACGCCATCGTCCACCCCGCGGTGGGGGCGGAGATCGCCCGGCGGCTCGAGGAGCTGGCGCCCACCGACGCCGTCGTGGTCCTGGACGTGCCGCTGCTCGTCGAGTCGAAGAACCCGTACCCGGTCGCCGGGCTGCTCGTCGTCGACGTCGACCCCGAGGTGGCGGTGCGCCGGCTGGTCGAGCACCGGGGCATGCGCGAGGCCGACGTCCGTGCCCGCATGGCCCGACAGGCCAGCCGCGAGGAGCGCCTGGCCCGGGCCGACCACGTCATCGACAACAGCGGCACGCTCGACGACCTCGCCCGCCAGGTCGACGAGGCCTGGGCCTGGATCGAGGGGCTCAGGTCCCGGCAGTCCGCCGGGCGATGAGGTCGCGCCGTCCGCGCCCGGGGGGCGACGGTCGGCGTCCGACCGGACGGGACTAGCCTCACCGCAGGTGGCCGAGACCAGGACGCGCTGGCGGACGGTCGATCCCCTTCGCCCCGGCGACCCGCGGGAGGTCGCCGGGTTCCACGTCGTGGGCCGCCTCGGTGCGGGCGGCATGGGCGTCGTCTACCTCGCCGACCACCCGGAGCACGGGCCGGCGGCCCTGAAGTTCGTCCGGGCCGGGGGCCCGGCCGCCGCGGACCCGGCGTTCCGGGCCCGCTTCGGTCGTGAGGTCGAGGCGGCCCGCCGGGTGCGCAGCCCCCGGGTCGCCCGGGTGCTCGCCGCCGACCCCGACGCCACGGTCCCCTGGCTCGCCACGGCCTTCGTCGACGGCCCGACCCTGCAGGAGGCGGTCGAGGCGGAGGGGCCGATGTCCGGCGACCGCCTGGTGGCGCTGGCCGTCGCGCTCGCGGACGCGCTGGCGGCGGTGCACGAGGCGGGGGTCGTGCACCGCGACCTGAAGCCCCGCAACATCCTCCTGACCCCCGAGACGCCCGTCCTCATCGACTTCGGCATCGCCTCGGTGCGGGAGGCGCCCCAGCTGACCCGGGCCGGCGCCGCCCTCGGCACGCCGGGGTGGATGGCGCCCGAGCAGGCCCGGGGCCAGCGGTGCGGGCCGGCGACCGACGTGTTCGCCTGGGGCGCGGTCCTGGCCTTCGCCGCCGGGGGCCGGGCGCCCTTCGGCGAGGGCTCGGCGGACGTGCTGCTGTACCGGATCGTCCACGAGCCGCCCGACGTGCCGCCGCTGCCGCCCGCCCTCGACGGGCTGGTCCGGGCGGCGCTGGAGAAGGACCCCGACCGCCGGCCGACCGTGGGCCAGATCCTCGCCGCGCTCACCGGCGCCCCGCTGGAGGAGACGCGGCCGGGCGACACCGCCCTCGGCCCGACGGTGGCCGACCGGACCGCCGTCGTCCCGACGGTCGTGGCTCTCGGCTGGGACGTCGAGGCGCTGCCGACCCGCCCCGACGGGCGGCCGCGCCACGTGCCGGCCGGGGTCGCCGTCGGCCGGCCGCGCCGGCCGGACGGGCGGTCCGCGCCGCCCCCCGACGCCGCCTTCTGGTACGCGGGCGAGGACCACCGCGATCCCCGCACCCTGGCCGCCGCCTTCCAGACGCTGTGGGCCGACGCCGTCGAGCAGGTCTTCCGCCGCCGCGACACCGTGTGGATCGACGAGCTGCGGGGGTTCCTGCGGGCCCACGGGTGCGACGAGGCCGAGCGCCTGGTCGCCGCCGGGGCCGGCGACACGCCGCCGGGCGCGGCGATGGCCCGGCTGCTCCTGGCGCTCGACCCCGCCCTCGAGCCCCGCGTCGGCGCGGTGCGGCTGACCCGGGACGGCCTCGTGGCGGCGGCCGAGGCGGTCGTGGCCGGCGGCGAGCCGTCCGGCCCGATGCGGGCCCGCACCGAGGGCGAGCGCCGGTGGCAGCAGCTGGCCGAGCAGCTGGCCGAGGTCGGGTCGGCCCGCATCCTGCGGCTGTGGCGGGGGCTGCCCGGCATGGAGGGGGCGGCGGCGATCGACGAGCGCTGGCACGCGTGGACCCAGGAGTTCGGCCGGCTCGTCGCCCGCATCGCCCCCCAGGCCGGCTGGCCGTCACCCGAGGAGTCGCGCCGGGCGTCGGCCCGGCTGCTGCTGTGCGCCGTCGACCCCGAGCACGAGCGCCGGCTCGACCGGGAGCTGGCCGCGGCTCGGCGGACGGCGGCCCGGCGCCAGCTGGGGTGGGCGCAGGTGGCCGCCGAGGGCCAGCGCAACCCGCCGGCGGCGGTGCTGGCGATCATGACCGCGGACCGGGCCCGGGCGGTCGAGCGCGAGCGCCGCGCCGCGGCGCGCGACCA